>NZ_DF977000.1:300000-395430 GCF_001485475.2 Tepidanaerobacter syntrophicus
ATAATGTTTAGTTTTGGCGATTTTATTCCACAAAATAATAATTTAGAAGGTGAAATTAAAAATGATGACTTCTGATGCTAATTCTTTGAACGAATTAAACAAAGTTACTAAAAAAGAATTAAGAAGCGTGTTTTGGAGGTCATTTACAACGTCCCATTCGTGGAATTATGAAAGACAACAACATATGGCATTTTGTTACTCAATGATTCCTGTTATTAGAAAACTCTATAAAAACAAAGAAGATAGAATAGAAGCTTATAAAAGACATCTTGAATTTTATAATTCTCAAGCAACAATGCATCCTTTCATAGCAGCTATTGTAACAGCAATGGAAGAAGAAAATGCTAATAATCCAAATTTTGATGCTTCATCTATTAGCGCTATGAAAGTTGCATTAATGGGACCACTTGCAGCAATTGGAGATTCCTTATTAGCTGGCACATTAAGGATAATTGCTACAGGAATTGCTGCTGGATTTTGCACTGTGGGTAATATTCTTGGTCCGATATTATTTTTGCTTATTTACAATATACCTACAATTTCACTGCGCTATATAGGGGTAACGCAAGGATATAAACTTGGCACCACCTTTATGACAAGGATATCAGAAAGTGATATTATGGAAAAAGTTACATTTGCAACCTCGGTAGTTGGGTTAATGGTTATTGGCGCAATGGTTGCAAGTTTGGTTAATGTTACAACGCCAATTGCTTTCGGTATAGGAGAAAATAAAATAGCCCTTCAAGAAACACTTGATTCAATCTTTCCTAAGCTATTACCTTTAGTGACTACAGGAATTATTTATCAATTTATAAAAAAGAAAGCAAAAGTTATCAATGTATTAATTGGCATAATTGTTGCTGGAATTGTATTGAGTATGTTGGGCATTATAGGCTAATATAACATTTATCTTAAAATAAATATTGGTTTTTTAGAAACTATTTTAGAAACTTTCAGAGTAACTATAGGGCAAGTTAGAGATTTGTAGAAATTATTATAATTTTTAGGAGATGACTGAAGTGATTTATAGTCTAGATTCGGCAGATATTAATACAATTAAAAAAGGTTTGGAGAAATTTCCAATAAAAGCATTTAGCATGAATCCGTCAATTGCGGCAAGAGATTTAAAAGGATCAAGGAAATCTTTTTTTGAATCTTTGCAAGAGATACGAAAAACAATTGGAGAAGATGCAGAATTATATGTGCAGGTTGTTGGAGAGTCTGTTGGTGAGATGGTTGAAGATGCTAAAATTATAAGAAAAAACGTTAGCGGAAATTTGCTCATCAAAATTCCTGCGTGCGAAAACGGATTTAAAGCCATACAATTATTAAAAGAAGAAGGGTATAAAGTAGCATGTACAGCTGTGATGACACTTAATCAGGCTCTGCTTGCTGCAGCTGCTGGAGCAGATATAATTGCAGTTTATATAAGTAGGATTAATAAAAATGGAGGAGATGGCATTAAATTATTGGAGGATATTACTAAAGCCTATAAATTGTTAAATTGTAATGTTATGATAAGCGCTGCATCAATAAAAGATCCTAATACTGTTGAAAGGGCTGCTTTAGCAGGTGCCCAATGCGTAGCTGTAAGCTATGAACTGCTTGAAGCATGTGCTACTCATCCACTAACCCCTATAACATTAGCTGGCTTTAGAAGAGATTGGGAAGATACTTACGGAAAAAATAAGAGATTATCCGAGCTATAATAGAGCAAAAATTTTAAAAAATAAAGTGCGATTACTTCTAAAAAAGTCATAATTTAAAAGGCTGCCATAAGGTTTTGACGCTACATCGGCAGCCTTTTTTTCTTTACAAATTCTTCAACTGTAATATATTTGTAACATAAATGCAATACTTGTTTAATAATAATCACTTATAATAAAAATCAAGCAGTCAGCAACAACAAACGATCCCCCCTTTTTAAATGCGGCAGAAGTGCCGCTTTTTCTTGTACGAAATTTTCTTTCGCCTTTTTTCTGCTAAATATTTTTTAGATAAAGGACCCGGAAAAATGAAGAAAGCTCAAAAATAGAAGGAAAAACATAATTTTTGACGAATATAACTAATAACGGGGGTGTTTGTTCTTGAATGAAAAGATTTTAGTAGTGGATGATGAAAAGCCGATTGTAGATATTCTAAAGTATAACCTTTCTAAAGAAGGTTACAATGTTTTGACGGCTTATGACGGGGATGAAGCGATTGAAATCGCTTTAAAAGAAGATCCTGATTTAATATTGCTGGATATTATGCTGCCCAAGCAGGATGGTTTTTCAGTGTGTAAAAAACTTCGGGAAAAGCTTACAAGTCCTATTCTTATGCTTACGGCGCGAGGGGAAGAAGTAGACAAGGTCTTGGGCCTTGAACTTGGAGCAGATGATTATATTACAAAGCCTTTCAGCATGCGGGAACTTATGGCGCGGGTGAAGGCGAATTTAAGACGTATGGCCTTTTCAGAGCCTGATGAAGATGCTGAAGTTATAAAGCAGGGAGACTTAGAGCTTGATTTAAAAAGCTATGTTGTAAGGAAAAACGGAAAACCCCTCGATCTTACATTTAGGGAGTTTGAACTGCTTCGCTACCTTGCTGCTCAGCCGGGTCAGGTTTTTACCCGCGAAAAACTTCTTGAAGAAGTGTGGGGTTATGAGTATTATGGTGATATACGCACTGTTGATGTTACAGTAAGGCGCCTTAGGGAAAAGGTGGAAGATGACCCTGCAAATCCCGAATATATTATTACAAAAAGGGGTATAGGCTATTATTTTAAGAAGCAGTAAGGTGGTTTTGAATGTTTAAAAGCATCCAGTGGAAGCTGGTTATTATATATATAATGCTTATATTGCTGGCTATGGAGATTGTAGGAGTTTTCATGATTCAATCCATGGAAGATTATCATATCGATACTTTAACCAGCACATTGGACAATAAAGCCCAGCTAATTTGCGGCTATATAGAGCGACATTTAACACCTGTTGCCCATCCGGAAGATATAAACGATGTTATAAAAGGATTCGGCCAAGAGATGGTAATCGCAGTTTTAGACCCTTCAGCAAATATTATTACATCTACAGATGATACAAGATTTCAACCTAATACAAAACTTTTTGCCCCTGAAATAACTCAAGCTACTTTTGGGACAGCATCAAAAGACATACGCGTTGATCCTAAGAGCAAGATTGCTTATATGTACTATGCTTATCCGGTAAAAAGCGGTGGTAGTGTTGTAGGCATTATATATCTAATCGCTTCTATGAAAAGCATATACGACACCATTGCAAATACAAAGACTATTTTGCTTACTGCTACCTTGATAAGCCTAGCAGCCACGGGAATAGTTGGTTTTGCCCTCTCAAAAACGATAACAGGTCCCATACAAGAGGTTACAAAACGAGCTGCATCTCTTGCAAGCGGAGATTTTGACCAGCATATAGAAGTAAAATCTAATGATGAAATAGGAAAACTTACCGATATGTTCAACTTCCTTACAATGCGCCTAAAAGAGACCATGGAAGAAATATCGGACGAAAAAGAAAAAATGGAAGCAATTTTGCTGAACATGGCAGATGGCGTCATAGCGCTAAATAACGAGGGCGAGGTAATACACATAAATCCTGCCGCCCGGCAAATGCTTTCTCTTGATGAAACTTTTAACGGCCAAAACATTTCAGCTCAACAATTAGGAAGGATCCTTAATATTGACATGGAAAGCCTGTTGAAAAACAAGCTTAGTAACAGTGAAACCCTTATAAGCACAAATGATGCAATATTAAAGTCTATTTATGCGCCATTGAGACGAGAAAATCGCATAGTTGGACACATTTTTGTATTTCAAGATATAACGAAACAGCAGCGCTTGGAAAACATGCGCAAAGAGTTTGTGGCAAACGTATCTCACGAGCTGCGCACACCGCTTACTACAATAAAAAGCTATGTGGAAACATTGATAAGCGGTGCGATGGATGAAAAAGAGATAGCGCAGCAGTTTATGAATGTTATAAATGATGAAACAGACAGGATGACTCGCCTTGTAAACAATCTTTTAGAACTGTCCCGCCTTGACAACAAGCAGGTTAAGTGGGATATGAAGCTTATAGATGCTAAAGATGTCTTAATTAACGTGGTCAACAAGATGGATATGAATATTAAAAGAAAAAACCAAATCCTCATCGTAAATACGCCGGATAAGGTGCCGGAAATATTTGCAGACCGGGATAGAATAGAGCAAGTCTTTCAAAATATCCTCAGCAATGCTTATAAATATACTCCTGAAGGAGGAAAAATCTATCTAGATGTAGAGGCAGCAGACAATATCGTGAGAATAAAATTCAGGGATACAGGAATCGGAATACCAAAAGAAGATCTTCCACGGATTTTTGAGCGTTTTTACAGGGTTGACAAAACCAGATCCAGGGAGATGGGGGGCACAGGCTTGGGTCTTTCCATAGCAAAAGAAATCATAGAAGCTCATGGAGGCAAAATACTTATAGACAGCGAAGTAGGAGTAGGCACAACTGTTACCCTTGAAATTCCTGCAGTAGCTGCTACTCAGACGATAAAATAGGAAAGCTCATGAAAAATTCTGAATTTCTAAGTAAAAATCTCTAGAAAATCCTTCTATATGATCATACAAACAAATGTAATTTATATTTAATAGGCCTGTAACAATTCTGTAATGTTGCTAATTTAAACTAAACATAGTAGAGATAGAAAAGGGATTCAAGCCCGGCGTTTGTTTTTTATTTTGGAAAGGGAGATTATTTATGAGGAAAAAAATTGCAACAGTCATGATGGTGTTTATTGCTGTTTTGATGCTATTTTCTCCCGCAGCTAAAGCAGATGAGGCGAAAAATTTTATTAATTTAAGCGAGCCTAAAGACAATTATATGACATCTGCGGGCAAAGTTTTGGTTAGCGGAGAAACCGTGCCAAATTCAAAAGTAGTGGTCCTCATAAACGGCAAGCAAGACCCGAAAGAACTTTCGGTTGGCGCAGCAGGCATTTTTGTAACCCAAGTATCAATTTCATCTAAAGAGAATATTATTACCGTTAAAGCCTCATTTCCTTCAGGAGACACAGAAACGGTTTCACGCAAGGTGTATCAACTTGAAAAAGGGCAAGAGTTGCCGGAACTTGGCTCCCTTATACAGACTCTCAAATCATTTCTCATTTTAAAATAAAAAGGCGGTGTTGCCATTGTCGAGGGATTCTATCCTGGGCTGGAGTTTTATCCTGCTTGTGGCCATCAGCCTTTTTCTTTCTTTTAACATTTGGTCGAAAGTTCCCGGCCATTTGCCGTCTGCAAAAACCATTCAAAATACTCAGGAAGTAACAGATCTTTTAACTCCTATCAAGCCTGAAAAAATCTTGGTATATTTGGGCGATTCTTTTACTACAGTTCTAAAACCATCTTCATATTTCTATGATAAAACCTGGGATGTTTCAAAAAAACTAATTGCTTTATCTTTAACTGCAGCTCCGGAAGAAGTGGATTTGGCAAAACAAGATTACTTTATCCACAAAAATGGTATGGAAGTCGTATTTCCTGCGCCGCTGCCGATGTCATTTATAAGGCAGCTTTTTGATATTAGTGCAGGCGAGGCATCAGGTTCGGAAGAAAAACTCATTCGTTCATTTTTGGTTATAAAGGATAAAGAGCTTATGTGCTATTTGATAGACAGCAGTGGAAATTATTATAAGATTGGACAAGTTCCTGATACTGCCGAAATAGACGCTCTTATTAAAGAAATAAACGACTCTGATCCTCCCATGTATGCAAAACTTACTGCAGGCGTAAACTTAAAAGTTGACGGAGAGGTGTATGTTTCGCTTTTGCCGTATGAGCTTCCTGTGTATTCCTTTAAAAGGGAACCTGTTGCTGAAAAAGATATTGCATCTACATTTTTTGCAGATTTTTCCATAATCAGAAGGATTGAGGAAAGGGACGGCACCATAATATACACCGATGGTCAGCAGGGACTTAGAATTTATAGCGATGGCCGTATCGAATACAATTTTCCTGCGTCTGCGGAGCAGAAGAAAGGCTCAAGCTTGTATGAAGCTTTCAAGACAGCAATAGATTTTATAGTATCTCACGGAGGCTGGCCGGAAGGCTGCTACCTGGCATCTTATGAAATGCCCGGCAAGACACAGAAAGATTCCTCTTATACTTTTAATTTCAGGCTTAGAGTGGGCGGACTTAGTGTTGTAAACTCGGGAGACTATATCAAAGTAACTGTTGAAGATAACCGGGTAAAGTATTATTATAGAGAAGTGACGTGGCTGCTAAAACAAGAAGGCATTAAAGACCTTATGACTCCTGTAGAAGCATTAAATACTGCGGTTGCTACGAAAAATATAAGGGCATTAAGCGACATTTATCCCGGTTATATGGCAGAAAGTAATATCCTAAAACCTGTGTGGATTGTTAAAACGGGAGACCTGGAGGTTATTATACAAGACCTTTCGGAGTGATTTTTTTGGATTGGAAAAAAGCAATAAGTATTCTTACAGCATCTTTTATAGCGCTCAATATATTTTTAGCAATTAATTTGTATAGACAGGGGAAGTCTGCTGATGAATTCAGTCTTACACCGGGCCAACAGGAAGAGATAAAGAAATTTCTAAAAGAGAAAGGGGTTGACCTAAGTGTTGAAAGTTTAAAGGAAGGTCGGCCCCAATCTTTGCTTGAAGTAAGTTTTGAAAAAATAGATGAAGAAGAAGTGCTGAAAAATTTTTTTGGTGAAAAAGAGATCCCGGAAGTTATTGAAGTTCAGGATAGTAGAAAATATACCTTAGAAAATCAACAGCTGATAGTAGCAGATAACGGATTTATAACATATTTTAATAATAACGAAGAAGTTATATGGCCGAATCTTACAAGAGAACAGGCAGAAAAGGAAGCTGAAGATTTTATTAAGGAGCAGGCAAAAATTACAAAAGGAGCGGTGCTCGACAAGGTAACATATGATAAGGAAAGCGGCGGCTACTTATGCGAATATGTGCGCTACTATGACGGCTTTTTCATTGACAACAGTTATATTACAGTGCTTGTTACCCCATCCGGCATTAAAACATACTATCAATGCTGGCTCAAGCCTTTAGGATATGTAGGCAAAAAGCGTGGTGTAATTTCACCTCTCATAGCTATTATGAGAGTTATCAATGAAGAGGAAACAATGACTTTTCCTATTGCAATAGTAGAGGTAAAACAAGGCTATTATTCAAAAATCTATGATGCAAACAGATGGCAAATGCCGCCGGTATGGAAGATAGAGTTAGGAAATGGACAAGTCTACTATGTAAATGCTTACACAGGAGAAATGGAGCAATAAAGTTCTACTTTCCTAATAACACTTTATACTATCTGAAGGGCAGTACTATTATAAAATTTATTACCCGGGGAATAAAAAAAATTAATTAAAATGGAGGCTTGCAATGAAAACAAAGATTTATTTTGCCGATGCCAGAGTAAAAACTTATGATTATAAGAATAGTTTTGTAGCAAAATTCGAGCAGATTTTAAATATGATTGACTTTAAAGAGTTTATAAATGAAGGGGATTATGTAGCCGTAAAGACACACTTTGGGTCGCAAGGCGCCCATAGAATTGTGCGGCCTATTTTTTTAAGAAAAGTGGTAGATAAAATCAAAGAAGTAAACGGCAAACCTTTTGTTACGGATACCGTAAGAATTCCCGGATTGGAGTATTTAGATGTAGCAAATATGGAAGGCCTGAATCATCTTTCTGTAGGAGCACCGGTAATTTTAGCAGATGGTATATTTGGAAGGGATCAGGTAAAAGTAAAAAGCGGGCCCTTTTTAAACGAAATAGGGGTAGCTTCTGCTATATATTATGCGCCTGCCATGGTGGTGGTATCTCACTGCAAAGGCCACGTAGAATCCGGGTTTGGCGGTGCCATCAAAAACCTTGGCATGGGAGGAATAAGTTGTAAAGCGCCCTGCAGTGAAGCCGAAAGAGGCAGAATACATATTACAGAAAATAAGCGTATAGAGTGGGTTGAAAGTAAATGTATCCGCTGTATGCACTGTGTGGATGTCTGCCCCCATCACGCAATAGACCTTATTGACAATAAAATAGTAATTAATGATGAAAAATGCACAAAATGTGGTCGCTGTACTAGAGTCTGCGAACAAAAGGCCCTTTTTATACCGGATAAAAATGAGGATTTTCAGGCACGGCTTGCGGAATCGGCTCATGCTGTGGTATCCACCTTTAAAAAGGGCAGAATTTTGTACATCAATTTTATTACCGAAGTTCAACCTGAATGTGATTGTATGCCTCTTGCTGACACACCCATTGTCCAAGACCAGGGTGTTATGGTATCCTTTGATCCCGTAGCTATCGACCAGGCAACAATTGATATGATAAACGGAGCCCAACCTTTACCTCAATCTAAAGCAGCAGATAAAGACGTAAAATACGGAGAACCGATTTTAAAAGCAGTAACGGGCAAAGATGCTCAATTGCATATTGATGCAGCATATAAACTCGGCATGGGAAATAAAGAATACGAATTTATAACAATTGATGAAAAAGAAGAAAGTGAAAAAGTTGAGCCGGATACAAAAGGCTAAGTAAGGTCAATGAGGCAATTCCTTTGGCTTTTATAAGCGATGGCAGTCCGATGATATACTTAAATCTATATAGCCGTCTAAACTCTACATGAGTATAGGCGGCTTTTTAATTATTGTTGACAAAAACACTTTTACACTTTATCATATTAACGTAATGAAGTAGAATTTTTAGGTGTGAAATTAAAAAAAGAGGGGAAGGATACAATGAAAAAAGGTTTTAAAATCGGAATCGTAGTAATACTTGTTTTAATTTTGGGTATGTTTTCTCTTGCAGGGTGTTCGAACAATAATGCAGCATCAAATACAGATGATAATAAAGCTTCTCAAGAAAATGAAAGCCAACAGGCTGGTGCAAGCGAAGATTCTTTTGACAAGATAAAACAAGTGGGAAAAGTTGTTATGGGACTTGACGATACATTCGCACCTATGGGCTTTAGGGATCAAAATAATGAAATCGTAGGTTTTGATGTAGATCTTGCTAAAGAAGTATTTAAACGTAATGATTTGGAATTGGTGCTCCAACCCATAGATTGGTCCATGAAAGAATCAGAACTTAATGCAGGAAATATTGATATGATTTGGAATGGATATACGATTACAGATGAACGAAAAGAAAAAGTGGCATTTTCAAAGCCCTATCTTGACAATAGACAAGTAATTGTTGTGCTTAAAGGTTCTGATATTAAAAGCAAGAACGATCTTGCCGGCAAAAAGGTAGCGGCACAGACCGGTTCCAGCGCTGTAGATGCCATGAATACTGAAGCTGAATTAGTGAAGTCTTTTGACGGAGGAGGACCTGTGCTTTTTGACACAAACAACGAAGCCTTTATGGACTTAGAGGCAGGAAGAGTTGATGCTGTAGTAGCTGATGAAATCCTTGCACGCTACTATATCAAACAAAAAGGTTCAGATAAATACGTAATTCTTGATGAAGACTTTGGAAAAGAACAGTATGGGGTAGGCTTTAGGAAACAAGATAAAAAGCTTTTGGAAATGGTCAATAATACACTTGATGAAATGAAAAAAGATGGAACCTATGAAACTATATACAAAAAATGGTTTGCAGAATAAAGAAACAGGAAACCGGTAATAGCTTTGTAGGACAATACAAGAAATCATCACAAAAGTAAAGGAAAATTATCATGCTTGAATACATTTTAATACTTATGCCGGCTTTACTTTCAGGGCTCGAAGTAACTTTAAAGGTATTTTTCTTTACGCTTATTCTTTCTATTCCTTTAGGGATTTTAGTGGCATTGGGAAGACTTTCTAAGATTAAACCTTTAGTGCTGTTGATGGAGCTTTACATCTGGGTTATGCGGGGAACACCATTGCTTTTGCAGATAGTAGTAATATTTTTTGGACTGCCTATTATCGGCATAACTTTTGACAGGTTCCCCGCTGCCATCCTGGCATTTGCTCTAAACTACGCGGCATATTTCGGTGAAATCTTTAGAGGTGGTATTGAGGCTATTGATAAAGGACAATATGATGCGGCAAAAGTCCTTGGATTTAGCCCGCGGCAAACTTTTGTAAGGATTATACTTCCCCAAATGATAAAAATTGTTTTGCCGTCAGTTGCAAATGAAGTAATAACACTTGTGAAGGACACATCCCTTGTATATGTAGTAGGGCTTGGAGAGCTTTTGCGCGCAGGAAAGATAGCATCGAACAGGGATGCTTCTCTGGTGCCTCTTATTGCGGTGGGATTTTTCTATTTAGCTTTGACAGCTATACTTACATTTGTTTTTCAAAAGTTAGAGAAAAGATATTCATATTTTCGATAAGGGGAATTAAATTATGGCAGTTCTTAGTGTAGAGGGCCTTTATAAAAGCTTTAAAGGCAAAGCTGTATTAAAAGATATAACTTTTCAACTTGCTCAAAATGAAATACTTGCGATAATTGGCCGCTCTGGTGTGGGAAAAACCACACTTTTAGGCTGCATTAACAATCTTGTCCGGTGCGACCGAGGCACAATAATAGTTGACGGGATGTACCTGTGCAAGGATGAAAATGGGACAAGCGTGTATGCGAAACCTGCCCAAATCCTTGAGATAAGAAAAAAAGTAGGATTAGTTTTTCAAAATTTTAACCTTTTTCCTCACATGTCTGTATTGGAAAATATAATAGAAGCGCCGATAAATGTATTTGGCGCTTCTAAAAAAGAGGCTGAGGGCAAGGCACGAGAATTATTAAAAATGCTTGATTTAGAGGATAAAGCAAACTCTTATCCCTTTGAGCTTTCCGGAGGGCAAAAACAAAGAGTGGCTATTGCCCGTGCCTGTGCATTAAACCCAAAAATAATGTGCCTTGACGAACCTACTTCCGCTCTTGATCCGGAGCTTAGAGAAGGCATAGCATTAATTGCCGAAAAACTGGCAGCCGATGGAATGGGTGTTTTAATAATAACTCATGATATGAATTTTGCAAAAAGAGTAGCACACCGCGTAATATTTATGGATGAGGGACGAATTGTTAAAGAAGCTGGAAAAGAAGAGTTCTTTAACAACATTGAAAATGAAAGAATAAAAAGTTTTGTTATGATGGACTAAAGTAGATAATTAGGCACTAAAAAATTCTTGGGCTATTCTTACGGCTTCTTGCGCGTCTTTTCCGTAATAGTCTGCTCCGATATTTCTTGCAAATTCCGGATTAAGAACTGCTCCCCCCACCATTATCCCGCAGTCAAGTTCCTCTGCTCTTATCGCCTTTATTGTTTTAGCCATATTTTGCGCTGTGGTTGTCATCAAAGCACTCAGACCTACAAGTCTTACATTATGTGCTTTGATATGTCTTATAATTTCTTCTTCAGGCACATCTTTTCCAAGATCTATCACATCAAAGCCATAATTTTCAAGAAGTATTTTCACAATATTCTTTCCTATGTCGTGAATATCCCCTCTCACTGTAGCCAGGATGATTTTACCTTTGCTGATACTGGTATTTCCCGCGCCTGTTTTTACAATATAGCTTTTTATAGCCTCAAAAGCGCTTTTTGCAGTCTCTGCAGACTGAATAAGCTGGGGCAAAAATATTTCTCCAGTCTCATATTTTCGGCCGACTTTATCTAGAGCAGGGATGAGATATTCATCAATTATTTGAGTGGGAGTTAAGAAGTTTAGCATTTCATTGACTTTAGACTGAGCATCTTCTGCAAGGCCGTTTATTATAATACTTTCAATATCGCCTAAATCTGAAGAGGCTAATACTTTGCGGGCATCAGGCTCCTTTTCTGCACTGGCATATTCACTGATGTAATATTTTGCATACTTGTCGTGCCCCCACAGCACATTAAAGGCATTTACCGTCCCCATCACTTCTTTATCGGTAGGATCAATTATTGGCGCATCAAGCCCCGCTTCAAGGGCCATTGCAAGGAAAGTGCGGTTTAACAAAGAGCGATTAGGAAGACCGAACGAAACATTGCTTACACCTAGGACGGTTTTGACGCCAAGATATTCCTTTACAAGCCTTACAGCCTTTACGATTTCTTTTACGTCATCTTGCTGAGCAGAGGCTGCGATTACAAGGCAATCGATAAGCAGATTTTCTTTTGATATACCATATTCTTCGGCTGTTTTTACTATACGCTCTGCGATCTTAAATCTATCCTCAGCTCTTGATGGGATGCCATTTTCATCTAAGGTTAGGCCTATAACACAGGCTCCGTATTTTTTAACTATGGGGAAAATGTCATCCATTATTTGTTTCTTGCCGTTTACAGAATTAATTATCGGTTTACCATTATAAATTCTTACAGCAGCTTCAATTACATCGCTGTTTGCACTGTCTATTTGAAGAGGAATACTGATAGAGCTGGAAAGTTCTCGAACGATATTGAGCATCGTAGCTTTTTCATCTATTTCAGGCAGCCCCGCATTTACATTTAAAATATGTGCTCCTGCATCTTGCTGGAGCAAAGCCTGACGAAGGACGTATTCCATATCACCGCTTTTCAATGCTGTTTGAAGACGCTTTCTGCCAGTGGGATTGAGCTTTTCTCCGATAACAGTTACTCCATCGCCGATTATTACCGTTTTTGAAAAAGAGCTTACAGCTGTCATTGGCTTAACATGCCGTTTTACAGGCTTTAAACCTGAAATTGCGTTTCTAAGAGCCTTTATATGGTCATAGGTTGTGCCGCAGCAGCCTCCTAAGATTATAGCGCCTTTTTCAGCTATCTTTTTCGCGTATTCCGCAAATTCTTCGGGCCCTACATTAAATATGGTTTTTCCATCTACGAGTTTTGGCATGCCTGCATTAGGCTGAGATATTACCGGCAGTGTTGAATATAAAAGGACCTCTTCGATTATTGGCAGCATTTCGCGGGGGCCTAAAGAACAATTTATACCTAAGGCATCAACGCCAAGACTCGAGACAACATTTACCATTGTCAGAGGATCTGTGCCGGTAAGAGTTCTTCTGTCTTTTTGAAAAGTCATTGTAGCTATTACAGGCAAGCTTGTGTTTTCCTTGGCTGCAAGTATGGCTGCCTTCATTTCATAAATATCTGACATTGTTTCTATTAAAATTAAATCGGCACCTGCTTTACTGCCAATGATTAATTGTTCTTTAAAAAGATCATAAGCATCTTCAAAGGACAAAGAGCCATATGGCTTCATAAGCTGTCCAATGGGACCGATGTCTAAAGCTACGAGCTTTTCTTGGGCAGTTTCAAGTGCTATATTTACACCGGCACTTACAATTTCGGTTACATCATATCCGTATTTTTCAAGTTTTAGTCTGTTTGCACCAAATGTGTTTGTTGTAATCACATCTGCGCCGGCATCCAGATACCCTTTGTGGACCTTTTTAATAATTTCAGGATGAAGAATGTTATAGCTTTCCGGAAGCTCTCCTGCTTTAAGGCCATATGTTTGAAGCATTGTGCCCATTGCACCATCGAAAATTACAAAGTTTGAGAAGTCGATTTTCTTATTCAAGAAGGCTTTCATCCTTTCTATATTGGCAGTTTACAGCAGAACATGACATACATTTTGTGCGATTCTCGCCTTTGAGGGGCATAGTCTGCCTAAGCCCCATAATTGCTGTCAGAGATTTGCGGGGAGAAAGCAGGAAGCTTTCTGTAACAGAAAGGCCGATTTTTCTATATGCATCTAAGGCTTGAAGTATCTCAAATTGAAAGTGAAGGGGGAATTTTCCGTAACCGGGTCCATATCGAAAAGTTGCATACAAATCTTGCGCTAAAGCTATTGATTTAACTTCTGAATCTGCCTTGCTAAATAAAGACTCAATAGCGGCTGAAGCGCATGCATCTAGGATAAGGCCCTTTATGGGCTGAGTCTTCATGTATAGCAAAATCCTTCTGTCAATTTCTATACCGAGCGTAGCAGCTATTAGTGCTACTTTTGATGAGTCTTTTAAATAATGCAGTATATCATCTTCACTAAATATTATGTTGCTACCTCTGAGAAAAAGCACCTTATTTTGGCGCTTTATATCAAAAATCTCATAAGTATATTTAGGATTTGAAATATCCTGTATCTCATGGGTGCATTCATCCACTAATTTTATCGTATCCGGGTTTGGCTCGATACCGCCAAAGCCCAGATAGCAGAACACATTTTCATATTCGATATTCATGATAGCTCCCCGAAAAATTCAAACTTTACTTTTAATATTTTAATCGTCTAACTTATAGTAATTATGGTCTGGTAAGGGTAATATTTCCCCATACCCCCATCTTATCTTTTATAATAATTAAAACTCCCTCCACACCTGGAATAGATCTTGCAAAATCGATTCCGGCCTGTATATCCTCAGGGGTTTTGACTCTATTACCAACAGCAGTTGCAGCAGCATCAGCCAAAAGAGTGTCGTGGGATACCACCACTGCCGCATCGGCTTTGCCAAAACTTAGTGAATGCCCTACCGTCCCGCTAGAAGTACATACCCCTATCGAATTTTCAGATGGTGGAAAAAGTAAGGCAATTTTATTTGAGAGAGGTGATTTACCGGCATATACCAATACATGCCTTTCGCGGCTACTCTTAATATATATATCGCCGCCGTTTTCAATTATTATTTCATCACTGTATTTTTCAAGAGCCTTTCCTACATACTCACTTATAGCGCCTGCTACGGCAGCCATAGGTCCGACGCCGGCGGCTCTTGATGCACGACACATATGCTTTACTATGACAGGAGCATCCTCTGCCGGGTTTACAGGCACAAGGCTTGTTAAAAATTCAGGGCAAGACTTTATATAATCTGAAATCTCGCCCCTATATTTTTTAAGTTCTATTGTCGCCTCATTTTTCAAATCGGATTTAGAAATAATCTCTAAATCCGATTCGTATTCAGTAACATTAAATTTTACAAGACCTTCTGCCTTCATATAATCTCTGTAAAATCGTTTTTGATACATATTTGCCTCCGAAAATACTTATAAAGCCGCAGCAGCTGCAGATGGCAAGTCTTCTGAATCGCTGCTTATAGCGCGCAGAGGGCAAGCACCTATGCACAGCATACAACCCTTGCATTTCTTTATATCATATTCTAATTTCCATTCTTTGGTGTCAAAACATAACGCTTTTGTACTGCACACTGCAGTGCATGCACCGCATTCCACGCATTTTTTCGATTCTATATAAATTTTTTGCCTATATACATTTTTACTCATCTTCAAACTCTCCTTCCCTTACTTCTTCAAGAGTATTTAGCTTTGCAACTTTACCGAAATGTTCTATCGGTTCCTGCAGCGTAAACTTCTTCATTTGTATCCAGCGCTTTAATTCTGCTGCAATTTCCCGAGCCTTGCTTAAACTTGAAAGCGGCGTAGTTGGTATTTGCCGTCCCTCGAAAGTAACTGTTCCGCTTCGAAGCTGGGCGTAACTTACTTTGCCGAGTATCGGCCTTGAACGTCGGCCGGTGCTGTAATCAACAATATAGGTATATATATCCTTATTTTCGACTGCTAAATTCATCAACATATCTTTATCAAGCACAGGTATCGGAATTCCTATGCCTACAAACATCGAGGTACCGTATTTTTCAAATACCGCGGGCTGAATATAATCACAACTCATCTCTTTTAAGTTGCCGATAACTGCTAAAGTTGCTGCAGAACCTATAGGAACACCATTTGTCTCGCGCTCTACTTCGGTTAAAAATTGAGTTCCCTGCCATGCTACATAACCTGGGGCACCTGCTAAAAATATTCTAGTTCCTATGCCGATTGTCCGAAGATACGGATCATTTAACAATGGGCTTAGCTCGCCTGCGGTAGAGTAGTTTATATTTGCCATATTGGGCTGCAGAACTCCCATATAGGTATACAAAGTTCGTGATGAAGTATTAGTAGCTGCATTGTAGTTTTGATAGCAATTCCTCGGGTTAAAAAGATAAGCCTCATTTACTGAATCCTTTGTTATATAAGTATCAATTTCTTTCCTCGGATAGCAATCCGTTCCCGGCGATGTGGCCTGCAAATGTATTTTCTTTCCTGATATTAAATCACATATTACATGAGCACCGCCATATTCTATACCTCTGTCTGTTGAAGTTTCGGTGGCGCCTAAATATGCATCAACTGCTGCAAGGCCGGCATGGGCAGGCACATTGTTCAGCAGCACCTTGGTCATTCGGATGGGAGGGTCGCTGTGGCCGAAATTTAAAAACGCACCGGAGGAGCACATCGGGCCAAAGGTAGCAGTGGTTACAACGTCTACATATTTTGTAGCTTCATCTACGCCCTTCTCCTTAACTATATCAATGATTTCCTCGGCTGTGACAACAACTGCGGTTCCGTTTTTGATTTTTTCGTTGATTTCTTCGAAAGATTTTTTGACTTCCATTATAAAAATGCCTCCCTGGAGTAAAAAATTTTGCAAAATAAAAGCTGCTTTTCGATAAGAAAAGCAGCTCGTTGCTTTGCGCACACAACAAATAAAACAGGCTGTTAATCTTATCTCTCAGGATTATCACTATCCTGCAGGAATTGACACCGATGCATTCTAATGGAAAATGCCGGTTGTCGAGCGTCATAGGGCCCGTCCCTCAGCTACTCTGGATAAGATGTTTTATTCAGTTTTGTTTATTTTTTATTAGTTTACATTACTTGATAAAGTTTGTCAAGGGTATTTTACCTAAGTTTGAGAAAAAGTTGTGACAGCAGCATGGCGAATCATGATAGGAGAACACATAGAGACGGTTCGAGACCACTGAACACATGGGGACGGTTCTTTTGTGTTGTCAGACAACACAAAAGAACCGTCCCCATGTGTTCTGACTGACTGAATTAAAATTATGGTAATAGTAAAATAAATATGTTAATATTATATATAGAAACAAACCCAAAAAATGGAGGCGATTATATGAATTATATGAAAAAATCAGAAAGATCTATTATGATCATATCTATTCTATTTATTGTTTTAGGAATAATACTAATTGCAAAACCTGAATTTTCCCTAATAGCTATATGCCGGCTCTTTGGTATTATAATACTAGTCCCGGGAATAATCCAGCTTGCAAATTTCTTGCGCAAACCTACAGAAGAAAATATATTTGGATTAGATCTTGTCTTTGGGCTATTTTTTATTTTGCTTGGTATCTTTATGCTAATTGCTCCTAAAGCAGTTGTTTCTGCATTTCCTCTAATGATAGGGATAGTGATAATAATTGACAGTATACTGCGTCTGCAATTATCAATTAATCTAAAAAGAATAAGTTATGACAGATGGTGGGTGCATCTTTGTTTTGCTATCTTGACAGGCGTGCTTGGAGTTTTACTGGTCTTTAATCCTTTCGCGGGTAGCGTCATTCTCACGAGAATCATCGGCATTACATTAACTATCAGTGGTATTGTCAATTTAATCGGCATAGCACATATTTCGAAAGCTTTCAAGTAAATAAATAAGAATAGATGCTTTCAAGATACACGAATATCAAGCCTTGCGGGCGAACTTTCCTTGCCTGTAAGGCTTGATTTATGAAATTAAATAATATAAAAGTATAAAAAAGAAAAGCTTAATTAGTAGAAAAACAAGCTTTGTTTTGATAGAATATAACAGGCATATCGACTTCAGTAATGCATAAATTAAGAAGCATAAGGCAATTAAATTTGCTGTATTAATATATATAATAATCATCAAACGGAGACTGGCAGCTAAGAAGCTAATGAAGCCGAGAATCTCCTGCTTTCAAATAAATATAAGGTGGAGAAGTTTAATTCACACTAAAGGATACATTTCTATAAATCCTAGAAAGAAAAGAGGAAGGTTGCGCTAATTGAAGATACATACAAAAGAAGAATTTTACAAAGGATTGATGCATGGGATTCCGATTGCCCTAGGTTATATACCAGTTTCGTTTACCTTCGGTCTCATGGCGGTAAAAGGCGGCATACCGGCACTAGCTGCAATTTTAATTTCAATGACTAACTTAACATCGGCAGGACAATTTGCAGGGATGAATTTGATTATAGAAGGGGCTTCTCTTGTTGAAATAGCTTTAACAACACTTATAGTAAATCTGCGCTATATGCTCATGTCTATCTCTCTTTCACAGAAGCTTTCAAATAAAATACCGGCATTTAAGAAATACATACTTGCTTTCGGAATAACAGATGAGGTTTTTGCAGTATCTGCCGTGCAGCCGGGGGAGGTAACTTCGTCTTATATGTCAGGCCTTGTTACGCTTCCCTATATCGGTTGGACAATAGGGACAATAATGGGTGCTTTAGCATCTTCGCTATTGCCTCAAATGCTTCAAAACTCTATGGGTATAGCCCTTTACTGCATGTTTATTGCAATAGTAGTTCCTGCCGCAAAAAAATCTATAGCAGCTCTTGCAGTAGCTTTAATAGCAATATTTATCAGTTCACTATTTACCTGGGCGCCTCTTATAAGCTCCCTGTCTGCGGGGTGGGTTATTATAATTGCTACAGTTGTTGCCTCTAGCATTGGAGCCATCGCGTTCCCAAGAGAGGATGATGAATGTGACTAAAACTGATCCATATCTTGCACTTATTGTCATGGCTGTCGTAACTTATTTAATAAGGGTTGCGCCTATTGCTCTCATAAAAGGAAAACTAAAATCAAGGTTTCTTAAATCTTTTCTGTATTATATGCCCTATGCTGTTTTAGGAGCTATGACATTTCCGGCAATCCTTTTTTCTACGGGGAATATAGTGGCATCAGCGCTGGGCGGCGCTTTTGCGTTATTTTTAGCTTATCATGATCAAGAAATGATAAAAGTTGCAATAGGAGGAATAGCAGTGGCTTATATTTGTCAGCTTTGGCTAGGATTTTAATATATTAATTTTAATTAAAAGGAAATGCTTTCATGAACATAGATATTATTTGCGTAGGCAAGATAAAAGAAAAATACCTGCTAGACGGCATAAATGAATATAAAAAAAGACTTTTGCCTTACTGCAAATTGCGCATTATCGAAGCCATAGAGCAAAAGGCACCTGAGACCTTAAGCGAAAAGGAGAAAGTTCAGGTATTAGAGCGTGAAGGAAGGGATATTCTCCAAAAATTAAATCCTTCTTCATATATAATTACATTGTGCATTGAGGGACAGCCGCTTTCCTCCGAAGAAATGGCTAAAAAGCTCAGTGATCTTATGATAGACGGCAGGTCACATGTTACATTTATCATTGGCGGCTCTTTAGGCCTTTCCCCGGAAGTTAAAGCCCGAGCAGACCTTTCCCTTTCGTTTTCAAAACTTACCTTTCCACATCAACTGATGAGGCTAATATTGATTGAGCAAATTTATCGATGGTTTAAAATAATACACGGTGAACCGTATCATAAATAACAATAGGTAGGCGGCAGTTATTGATCTCGAATATTTTGCGCACTGAAAAAATCTTATATGAGGGGCTGAGCTTGTGGAAGAGTTTGAAAAAATAGCAGTGATTTGCATACTTACCATGATAATCCACAGTGTTGATACCCTATCTTACTCAACACGCATAGCCGGTATCCGCACAAAAAAGCTTGCTGTGGCGCTGTCTCTTTTTAACATTATAGTTCTTGTTTCAAGAACATCAAATATGATTCAAGCTCCTCTTGTAGGAAGCATAGTAGATTCTGCCATCAAGTTTGGCAGGCAGGATATATTAGGCGATTTTCGGCTAATAATACTGTCGGCCACTATTGGAAGTATCGTCGGCGCTATGTTTATACCTACATTTATTAATATATTTACATATGCCATAAATCGGTTGGAAATAGTTGGCTCAGTTCCTAATCTCCTCATGCATACCTTTTCTATAAATGCGCTAAAAAAAGTCAAGAAAAGCATAGCACCTCCCAGCACAAGATATCTCAAACAAGTTCGCTATTCAGGCATTCCTATAAGTCTTGTAGTGTATCACACCCTCATAACTTCAATTTACACGGTAGGTATATTGGCATCAGTATACGCAGGCGTGGTAATACCTGCTTACCGCCTGACGGCAAGTCAGCTTTCCGGCATTATAAACGGTGTGGCTACAGTGCTGTATGCGGTTGTTGTAGATCCGACAGCTGCCCTAATAACAGATCAAACCCTTCAGGGGAAGCGACCGGCAAAAGATGCCACTTCTCTGGTGACGCTGCTTGTATGCGGCAAGATAGGCGGGACGCTTTTAGGACAACTCATATTTTTACCGGCTGTAGATATCATAGTTTATTTTACAAAACTTATAATATAAATCTAAAGAGATGTATGGCTGTGAAAAAATAAGCAGACATATAGTAAATTTTAAAGATAGTTATTGCATAAATATGCAATATAGTGTATAATTATCAAATAATACGGATACGGAGGTAAAAATATGAGTAGTAAAAAAGTAGTATTAGCTTATTCAGGGGGGCTGGATACATCAGTAATAATTCCATGGCTTAAGGAAAATTTTGATTATGATGTAATAGCTGTAGCTGTTGATGTGGGACAAGGGGAGGAACTGGATCCTCTTAAAGAAAAAGCGATAAAGACAGGTGCAAGCAAGATTTACATAGAAGATGCAAAGAAAGAATTCGTAGAAGATTTTATATTTCCAACACTGAAAGCAGGCGCTATATATGAAGGCAAGTATCTTTTAGGAACATCTATGGCACGTCCTGTTATAGCCAAACGGCTTGTAGAAGTAGCAGAAGCGGAGGGAGCAGAAGCTATAGCCCACGGCGCCACCGGCAAAGGAAATGACCAAGTTCGATTTGAGCTTACGATTAAAGCATTAAACCCTCATTTGAAAATAATCGCACCTTGGAGGATGTGGGATATAAAATCACGAGAAGAAGAAATCGAATATGCCCAAAAGCGGGGGATACCCATACCGGTAACTAAGGAACATCCTTACAGCATGGATCGCAACTTATGGCATCTAAGCCATGAAGGCGGAGACTTGGAAGATCCGGCAAACGAATCAAAGGACGATGTCTGCCTTATAGTGACACCACCTGCTAAGGCTCCGGATGTTCCTACATATGTGGAAATAGGCTTTGAAAAAGGTGTGCCTAAGACGATAAACGGCAAAAGTTATGAGCCGGTAGAACTGATAGAGGAGCTGAACGAAATCGGCGCCAAAAATGGCATAGGAATTGTAGATATGGTAGAAAACCGGTTGGTTGGCATTAAATCTCGGGGCATATATGAGACACCGGGGGGAACTATACTTTACCTTGCACATAAAGAATTGGAGTCGATTACCCTTGACCGCCAGACGTCGCACTTCAAGGAACACGTAGCCCAAAAGTTCGCAGAACTGGTATATGATGGCTGCTGGTATACACCTCTTAGAGAAGCACTGTCGGCTTTTGTAGACAGCACTCAAGAAACCGTAACCGGTACAGTGCGCATGAAGCTTTATAAAGGAAATTGCACCCCTGCCGGTATTAAATCAGATTATTCACTATATGATGTGGATCTTGCCACATTTGGCGAAGAGTATGTGTACAACCAAAAAGATGCGGAAGGTTTTATAAACCTTTTCGGCTTGCCGCTTAAGGTTAGAGCCCTTATGATGGAAAGGAATAAGAAGTCATGAAGCTTTGGGGCGGAAGATTTACCAAAGAGGCAGATAAGGCTATGGAACGCTTTAATTCATCCATATCTTTTGACAAGCGCCTTTACAAATACGACATAAATGGCAGCATAGCACATGCTGCCATGCTTGCAAAATGCGGCATAATAAGCCGGGAGGATGCAAAAAGCATAATCGAAGGGCTTAAATCTATATTAGATGATATAGAAAGCGGAAAGCTTAAAATATCTGAAGATGCAGAGGACATCCATACCTTTATAGAGCAGCAGTTGACCTGCCGTATAGGAACAGCAGGGCAACGCTTGCATACGGCTCGCAGCCGCAACGACCAAGTGGCTCTTGATATCAGAATGTATTTAAAAGATGCTATAAGTCAAATACAGCAGTTACTAATTTCTCTAATGGAGACAATTACTGATGTGGCATTTATTCACATAGATACCATAATGCCCGGATATACCCATCTGCAAAGGGCACAGCCGGTGACTCTTGGCCATTATTTGATGGCATATTTTCAGATGTTTAAGCGAGATTATGAGCGGCTGGGCGATTGTTATAAAAGAGTTGATATTATGCCCTTAGGCTCAGGAGCTTTGGCTACCAGTACCTATCCTATAGACAGGCATTTTGTTGCAGAAAAACTCGGATTTTCATCGGTTTCAGAAAATAGTATGGATGCAGTATCAGACAGGGATTTTGAAATAGAATTTTTAAACTGTGCCGCCTTGATAGGTATGCATCTAAGCCGTTTTTGCGAGGAACTTGTGATTTGGTCCTCCGCAGAGTTTAATTTTATAGAATTAGATGACGCGTTTTGCACCGGAAGCAGCATTATGCCACAAAAGAAAAACCCTGATGTTGCAGAGCTTATCCGCGGCAAAACCGGCAGGCTTTATGGTGATCTTATAAGGCTTTTTACAGTTATGAAAGGCCTACCATTAGCATATAATAAAGATATGCAGGAAGACAAAGAAGCTATCTTTGATGCAGCTGACACTCTTACAGATTCAATTTCCATATTTTCAGCCATGCTTTCTACCGCGACTTTTCATAAAGATGTAATGTTAAAAGCAGCTTATGGCGGTTTTACAAATGCCACAGACGCTGCCGATTATCTTGTAAAAAAAGGGATGCCCTTTAGGCAAGCTCATGAAATTATAGGGCGTTTGGTGGTATACTGCATTGAAAACGGCAAAGATTTATCTACTATTTCCATTGAGGAGTATAAGCAGTTTTCTGACTTATTCGATGAAGATATCAAAGGCGCAATAGATTTAAAGACTTGTATACAAAATAGAAAGGTTTATGGCGGTCCATCCCGAGAAAGCGTGACTGTCATGATAGATAATGCAAAAAAATTTTTAGAGGAACATAAAAAATAACTTTATTCCACATACCGTCTTAAAGCCTT
Source organism: Tepidanaerobacter syntrophicus (assembly GCF_001485475.2). Classification (NCBI taxonomy): domain Bacteria; kingdom Bacillati; phylum Bacillota; class Clostridia; order Thermosediminibacterales; family Tepidanaerobacteraceae; genus Tepidanaerobacter; species Tepidanaerobacter syntrophicus. The sequence goes on from NZ_DF977000.1 coordinate 323,008, forward strand.
GACATCCTTTATTTTGATTGTTGAGCGGTGATAATCGATAATCCCTTCATCTTTCATGCGGCTCATTTCCCGGGACATGGACGGTCGAGATACATTTAAAAAATCTGCCATGTCGTTTCGATTCATGGGTAAAACAAATGTAGTTTTACCCGTTTTTTTATATTGGTCCAGTAAGAAAGCGCTAATTTTACCCCTCATACTTTTAATTGTCAGATATTCAACCTTCTTATTTAACGCCAAAGCCCGTTCGGATACAATCTTGAGCATATTAAGTATTAGGGTTTTGTGCCATGGGCACACCTTATCGCACTGACCTGTTATCTTTTTACCTGAAAGAAAAAATACAGCGCAGTCTTCCGAAGCTATAACTGTGGAAGGCCAGACCGGATTTTTTGAAAATATCACCATCTCTCCAAACATATCCCCGGGCTGCAGTATCGCAATAACCAGCCGATCGCCGGCAGAATTTTCTCTTACTACGGCTGCCTTGCCCTTCAACAACACCCCCACCGACTCAAAAGCATCTCCTGCCATAGCGATAAGCTCATCCTTTTTGTAATCGCATATCCTCGGCTCAAGACAGCCCATCATGAGAGACAATTCATCTTTTTTTATTCCTTCAAACAAAAGAGTTTCAGGCAAAACGCTTGCTTTTACATCAAAAATATAAATCACCCACTTTTTGTAGCCATAGCTACCGAAATATTGTCTATATTTTACTACTATATAGTTAAACATACAACATGTAATTAAAAGAAGGTGAGCATAATGAAAAGAAAAATTGTTACCATAGATGAGGAAAAATGCAATGGCTGCGGTCTTTGCGCGAGTGCCTGTCATGAAGGAGCGCTACAGCTTATAGACGGAAAGGCAAAACTTGTATCAGAAACTTACTGCGACGGATTAGGCGACTGCCTTCCTAAATGTCCTACAGGAGCAATTACCATAAGGGAGATGGAAGCTGCACCATATAATGAGGAAGCAGTAAAGAAAAATATGATGGCAAAAAATGCCAAAAACACACAAGATGCCTCAGAAAACAAACTGCCCTGCGGATGTCCTGGCAGCAGAGTAAAAACACTAAATAAGGAAGATAATCAAAAAATTGGGTATGCTGCTGTAAAAGAACAATCACGGCTTGCCCAATGGCCCTGCCAGCTAAAGCTTGTTCCGGCAAATGCGCCGTTTCTTGCCAACGCTCATTTGCTTATAGCCGCCGACTGCACCGCATATGCCTACGCCTCTATCCACAATGACTTTATGAGAAACAGAGTTACGCTGATAGGCTGTCCAAAGCTTGATAATGTCGATTATACAGATAAGCTTACAGATATTCTAAAATTTAACAACATAAAAAGCGTAACAGTGCTGAAAATGGAAGTTCCCTGCTGTAATGGCATCGCAAACGCTGTAAGAGAAGCGCTTATCGCAAGCGGCAAGATGATCCCTTGGAATGTAGTTACTATAAGCACAGAAGGGGATATTATCGAGGATTGAATTTAGAACAAGGATGAAATATAAAAAAGATAGAGGTTTACAGATCTTCTACTTTGAAAAACCAAATATATTATACGGGGGATTTTTTATGATAGAAAAAAGATATGAATTTACCTTTTCGGATGCAAAAACCATTGAAAGAGTCGTATCTGACGATAATGTAGACATAAATCATATGATACTTCCGAAAGGGGATGCGCTTCCCGAGCACTATACAAATTCAAATGTGTACATGATTGTAGTAAGAGGCGAAATTTCACTGCAGCTGGGCACACAGGATGAGCACACCTATCCTGCAGGAAGCATCATAGCAATTCCATATAAGACAAAAATGAATGCACGCAACAATCATGAAGAAGTATTAGAATTTTTTGTGGTTAAGGCTCCAAGCCCTAAAACTTTTGCCAAAAATTAAGGCATTAGCCTTATCAGCTATGCCGGCGCTTACAGCGTCGGCTTTTCTTTATTTCTCAGAATTATTTTTAAATGATTGAATCTGCCTGAGTTTAGAATAGAATATGTTAATTTATGCGTAGTTAATATAAAAATTAAGCAAAATTATTTAGAAATGAGCAAAAAACTATTGATTTAAATTTAGAATCGGTGTATAATTTAATCAAACGAGAGCAAATAAGCATAAAGATAGTAAATGATTAATTATATAGCGAAAAGCGAGAGTGATTTTCGTGTTTGCAGAAGAAAGACAGCAAAAAATCCTGGAACTCCTTGAAAAAAACAGCAGTATAAAAGTTAAGGAACTTGCAAAGATGTTTGATGTATCCGAGTCTACTATAAGAAGAGACCTGCAGGAGATGGAAGAAAAACAGCTTTTAAAAAGAACCCATGGGGGAGCAGTTGGAATTAAAAAAATGATATTTGAACCTACTTTCAAGGAAAAGGAAGACAAAAGCCAAAGAGAAAAATCAATTATTGCAAAAACTGCAGCTTCTTTAATAGAAGATAATGATACCATAATCTTGGATTCGGGCACTACTACTCTAGAGATAGCAAGGTGCCTTGAAGCAAAGGACATAACAGTTATAACAAATTCTATTGACATAGCTTCTGAGCTTTCTGAAAGAGACGATGTGGAACTTGTGATTACAGGGGGATCGCTAAGAAAAAAGACTCGGGCCATGGTAGGACATATAGCAGAAAGCACTATACGTAATTTTAGAGTGGACAAAGCCTTCATAGGAGCAAATGGAATTTCCGTAAAAGAAGGTATTACAACGCCAAATTTTATCGAAGCTCAAACCAAAAGGGCCATGATGGAGGTGGCTGACAAGGTATATATAGTAGCAGATGCTTCCAAGTTTAACCAGGTCTGTTTTTCAGTGATAAGTAGTATCAGAGAAGTAACCGCCATTATAACCAGTGGAGATTTAGATGAAGAAGTGATAAAGGAATTTGAAGATGCGGGAGGCAAAATCATCATAAAAAATGAGTAATTCAAGCGAAAGGGTGACCAAATGCAGATGGTGATTACAGTAACTCTAAATCCGGCACTAGATAGAACGCTTAATGTGGACAATTTTACCATAGGAACAGTAAACAGGGTAGTCGGGGCAAGATATGACATCGGCGGCAAGGGAATTAACGTCTCAAAAGTTCTGAAAAATTTCAATATAGACTCTTTATGTCTCGGCTTCTTGGGCGGAATTTGGGAAGGTTATTTTTTGCAAGAGTTAAAACGCCGGAATATCTCCTCGAATTTTACCCATATAGACGAGGATACAAGGACTAACACAAAAGTAGTAGATGCCATAAAGGGCACGTTTACAGATATAAATGAAGCAGGTCCCGAGATAAAAAAATCAGAGCTTGAAAAATTCATGTATACTTTTGAAAATTCATGCAAGAACGGCGATATAGTAATTTTATCAGGGGGAGTAAGTCCATCGGTGCCTTGCGATATTTACGGGAAACTTATTAAAATAGCCAAGGAAAAAGGAGCTACAACAATACTTGATGCGGAAGAGGAGCTGCTTAAAGAAGGGGTCAAAGCAAAACCGGATATTATAAAGCCCAATATACACGAACTTACAAAACTCATGAATCTAGATGATGGCTCAGATGATGCCATAATAAAAGCCGGAAAAAAACTGGTAGGATATGGGATAAAAAAGGTTCTTGTTTCCTTAGGGGAGCGGGGCGCAATATATGTGACGGAAAATGGAGTATACAAGTGCGACGGATTGAAAGTGCCGGTAAAAAGCACGGTAGGAGCAGGGGATTCTATGGTAGCAGCTCTTGCTTATAGTTTAATAAATGATTTTAGCGATGAATATACGTTAAAATTTGCAAATGCCTGCGGAGCAGCAACTGTAATGTTGGAAGGCACAGAAGCATGCACTTTAGAGCAAGTTAAAGATTTAGTGGATAATGTTTTCATTAAGGGGGAAAATTATTAAATGGAAATCAGAGACATGTTTTCAAAAGAAAGAACAAGTTTTGATTTAAAGGCAACTACCAAAGAAGAGGTTATAGATGAACTTATAGATATTTTATACAAAGACGGAAAGATAACAGATAAAGAAGAATTTAAAAAAGCGGTATTAAAGAGAGAAGAAGAGTTTTCAACAGGTATAGGAATGGGAATTGCCATTCCTCATGGCAAAAGCGCCGCAGTTAAAGAAGCTTCAATAGTTTTTGGTAAAAGCACAAAGGGTATCGATTTCAATTCCATGGACGGCGAGCCGGCTCATTTGTTCTTTCTTATAGCTGTTCCTGAGGAATCTGACGATGTGCATCTTAAGGCTTTAAGCGAGATATCAAGGAGGCTGATGCATGAGGAAGTAAGGGAAAAACTCTATAAGGCTCAAAGCTTCGAGGATTTTATAGAAGCATTCTAATATCAAATTCTAAGACAAATATCTAGGTTTTGGTAATTTTACTAAATATGAGGCAAGGCCGCTGCTGACTTGCTTTATTAGGATAGCATAAGGCCTTTTGGAACTAATAAAATATAAAAGAGGAGGACTTATATATGAAAATTGTAGCTGTTACGTCATGCCCTACGGGCATAGCTCATACCTATATGGCTGCTGAAGCGCTTCAAATGGCAGCTAAAGAGCTTGGTCATGAGATAAAGGTGGAGACCCAAGGTTCTGTAGGCGCAGAAAACGTTATAACAGAAGAAGATTTAAGGCAGGCAGATGCGGTTATCATTGCCGCTGATACTAATGTTGACAAATCTAGATTTACAGGGCTTCCGGTAATAGAAGCTTCTGTAAGCGAGGCGATAAAAAATCCAAAGGCCCTTATAAATAAAGCCCTATCCGCTAAGCCGAAGGTGAGTGCGGTAAAAGAAACTGTCCAGCCAAAAAGTAAAGAAAAGGAATCTCAAAAAGGTCTTTATAAGCATTTAATGACAGGCGTATCATATATGATACCCTTTGTAGTGGCAGGCGGAATATTAATAGCCTTGGGATTTGCCTTTGGAGGCATATATGTTTATGAAAACGTAGGAAGCCTCGGCGAGATTATCTTCTCAACAGGGAAATTAGCTTTTTCGCTAATGGTCCCGGTGCTTGCAGGTTATATTGCTTATTCCATAAGTGATAGACCGGGTTTGGTCCCTGGATTTGTAGGCGGTGCTCTTGCGGATAAATTAGGTGCAGGATTTATAGGCGCGCTTCTTGCAGGGCTTATAGCAGGTTACACTGTGGCATTTTTAAAGAAATATATTAAGCTGCCAAAATCTATGCAGGGATTGATGCCGGTTTTGGTGCTGCCTGTGCTTTCAACATTGATTATGGGTCTTGTGATGGTGCTGGTATTAGGCGGGCCTGTAAAATCTATAAATGATGCAATGTCAGCATGGCTTAATAACTTACAAGGATCTAGCGCAGTGCTCTTAGGTATAGTGCTGGGCTGCATGATGGCTTTTGACATGGGGGGTCCTATAAACAAAGCGGCATATGCCTTTGGCACTGCTACAATAGCCGCGGGACAACCAACACCGATAATGGCTGCGGTCATGGCTGCCGGCATGGTGCCGCCACTGGGCATAGCCCTTGCAACGATTATTGCTAAAAACAAGTTTACTGCCGCCGAAATAGAAGCAGGAAAAGCAGGCTGGGTCTTAGGACTTTCGTTTATAACAGAAGGGGCAATTCCATTTGCGGCAGCAGATCCCTTTAGAGTGATTCCGTCTATAATGGCAGGTTCAGCAGTAGCGGGAGCCCTTTCTATGCTTTTTGGTTGCGCACTAGCCGTGCCCCATGGCGGTATTTGGGTGCTTTTTATACCAAATGTTGTAACAAATCTATTCTTTTACATTCTTTCTATAGCTATAGGCACAGTAGTTACAGGATTATTGCTTTCGATTTTAAAAAAGCCTATAGAAAATAGCTCCTCTTTATAAATACTAAATTACAACCATTTATTTTTGTAAAACCACTTGGCTTGCCCAAGTGGTTTATTTCCGTATATAATTATATTACATACGGAACAATATTCTGGAGTTAGATAGGATATGAAGGCTTTGAATTTATCTTAATATCTTAAAACGTAGTCATATAAAGACTAAAAAAAGGTGGAGAAAGTTGACAGAACATTACATTGACGCAATGGGTTTTATGTGTCCGGTGCCTAATATGATGGTGCAGGAAAAACTAGAACAAGCTCAGCAAGGGGATGTTATCATACTTGAAACAGACCACAGCTGTGCAGCCGTAAACATAATAAATGATATGAAAAAGAAAAAAATCCGAGCTACATCCCAAGAAATTGATAATGGTATATGGCGTGTTGTGATAAGATTATAAATCTTACAAAATTAACAAAATCCGCGGCTGGGAAGGTGTAAAAACTTTATAAATGCCCGTGCTACAATGCTCTGGGCTTTTTCTGTTTTATAGGCAAGGTAAATTTTTTGCTTTAAAGTTATGCCCTTGATATCAACGGCCTTAAGAGTTTTATTGTGCAGTTCTTTTTTAAGGGCAAGTTTTGACATTATTGATATGCCGTGACCTGCTTCTACAGCGGCCTTGATGGAGTCTACGCTGCTAAGTTCCATGACAATGTTAAGAGAGGAAATATCAATTCCTGCCGAGCTCAAGCAATTTTCAACAACTTGCCGAGTGCCGGAGCCGTGCTCCCTCATAATGAGGGGTTGTTTTACAAAGTCCTCCGGCAGCAAATATTTTTTGCCATTCCAGGGCTCTTTATTCGGCACTATAACTGTCATATCATCAGTGGCTATTTCTTCAATAGCAAAAGGACCTGAAACCCGATCGCCCTCAATAACTGCCACATCAACTATTTCATCTTTTAAGTCACTGATAACCTGTGTTTGATTTCCCACTTTTAATTTTAAATTTGTTTCAGGGTATTTCTCTTTGAATATAAATATACTGCACGGCACCGCATAACCGCCGACAACCGAAGTGGCTCCGATAGTAAGACTGCCTTCTACCGAGGCACGCAGGCTGTCCATCTTGGATTCCAGCTCGCTAAAAAGGTCTGTTATCCTGACGGAATAATCGTAAAGCAGCCTACCTGCGTCGGTTAAACTTGTGCCACGATTGCTTCGCTTCAACAGCTGTATCGAGAAATAATTTTCCAATTGCTTTATTTGTTGAGAAAGAGCCGGCTGAGTGATAAAAAGTTCCTCGGCAGCCTGGGTAAGGGAACCGGTTTTAGCTATAGCAGCAAATGCCTTTAAAAAATCGATATTCATAGTAAACCACCTTTTTGATATAAGCTATACTTATAATAACATAAAATTAGCTAATTTTACAACTATTCCTAAGCTAAGTATAATAAAGATAGTGAAGGAAATCACAAGTACAATCTTTATAGGAGGTGTTTTTGTGGCACAATCAGAAGTTTCACTGAAATCCAGGATAAAATCAAAACCTGCTGCTAAAAAGAAGAACCAGATAGGTTACGGCATCGCACTACTTGCACTAATAATTGTTTTTGGCTGGTATTTATCTACTGTAGCAACTTCCGTAGCTCTTCGCTGGATGATTGGAATTGCTTTCGGGTTTATTCTGCAGCGCTCCAGGTTTTGCTTTACCGCAGCTATGAGGGATCCCTTTTTAACAGGCAGTACATCACTTCTAAGAGCGGTTATCATAGCAATCCTGGTAGCCATGATAGGATTTTCAGCGGTGCAATTTGCGGCAGTAAGCGCAGGAGAGGCTGTTCCCGGCAACATAAGCCCTGTGGGAATCCATACTCTACTCGGAGGAATTATCTTTGGGATAGGGGCGGTTATCGCCGGCGGTTGTGCGTCAGGGACTTTGATGAGGGTAGGCGAAGCATATGTGATGAATATGGTGGCACTGGTGTTTTTTGTTATCGGCTCAGGATTTGGAGCATATATCTTCGGTTGGGTAAAAGATAACATAGTGCGCTCTTCGCCTGCAGTATTTCTTCCTGATGTGCTCGGTTGGCCCTTAGCTTTCTTCGGGCAGATATTGGTACTTTTTGGATTATATTGGCTGGCTTTTTGGTGGGATTATAGAGAAGTATAAAATTTTTAAAAGTATAAAAAGGAGAGGATATAAATGGCAGAAGTATATCTTGATTGTTTAGGAGAGGCTTGTCCCGTACCCCTTATAAAAACTCAAAATAAGTTAAAGGAGCTCAATGTTGGCGATATTCTAATTGTGCAGATAGATCACAGCTGCGCTATGAAAAACGTGCCGGAATGGGCAAGAAAAGAAGGATATCCTGTAGAATTAGAAGAGATTGAAGAAGGGCGCTACGATATTTATATTGAGAAAAATAAGTAAAGGGGGCGGCTTTTGATGAACAGATATCAGGAAGAAGCGGCCAAACTGAAAAAAGCATTGCTAAAAGACCCCTTTCCATATTGGATGGGAGCCATACTTCTGGGGCTTTTGAATATAGTGACAGTTATTATATTTAAATCAGGCTTGGGAGTAACTACGACTTTTTCTCATTGGGCAGCATGGATTCTCAAAGCCCTGGGAGGTCATCCGGAAAACTGGGTTTTTTATCAGTCAGAATCGGCATCTAAAGCTCTTGCCGCAGGCTTTATGAGAGATGGCGGAACTATGCAAAATCTGGGGATTATCTTTGGCGCTATGCTTGCAACCTTACTGGCTTCCCAGTTTAGAGTCAAGAAAATTAAAAACTCTAAGCAAATAGTGGCGGCAGCATTAGGCGGTATTATGATGGGAGTTGGCGCAAGGCTGTCATATGGCTGCAACATAGGAGCCCTTTTTAGCGGAATGGCTTCTATGTCGCTGCATGGCTGGGTGTTTATGTTTGCCATGTTTATTGGAGCTTTCTTTGGCTCAAAACTTCTGGTAAAGTATTTCATTTAAAATGGGAGGCTTTTAAAAATGCCGGACAAAAAAGTTGAAAATTATGATGTCATAGTCATCGGAGGCGGAGCAGCAGGCATGACGGCAGCGATATATGCTGGACGAGCCAGGCTTTCCACCCTGCTTATCGAAAAGACGCTTATGGGCGGTCTTGCAACTTATACTAACGAAATAGAAAACTATCCGGGCTTTCCTGAAGGCACAAACGGGGAAGAACTTATGAAACTTTTTGAACGTCAAATGAAGAAGTTTAATGTTAAGACAAAACTTGCCGATGTGCGGCAGGTGGACTTAAACGGCGATACCAAGATAGTAAAAACCCTTCGCACCGATTACCATGCAAAAGCTGTGGTCATTGCAACAGGCGGTAAACCCAGGCTTACTGGCGCAAAGGGAGAGGAGAAGTTTTTATTCGGTCGCGGCATATCATTTTGTGCAACTTGCGATGCGGCTTACTACACCGACAAAGAAGTTCTTGTAGTAGGCAGTGGGGATGCAGCTATTGAAGAAGCAATTTTTCTTTCAAGGTTTGCCAAAAAAATATATATCTCAGTAATTCATGATGAAGGAATCATGGATGCCAACAAAGTAGCGCAGGAACAGGCTATGAAAAACGAGAAGCTGCATTTCATCTGGAATACCGTAGTAGATGAATTTGTAGGTGAAGAACATCTGGAAAAGGTAATGCTGAAAAACGTAAAAACCGGAGAAAAAATTCCGGTTAAAGTGGATGGCTGTTTCTTATTCATCGGCTACCTGCCGAATACCGAGATTTTCCGCGGAATGGTAGATATTAGCGACAGAGGTTATATAATCACCGATGAAAACATGCAGACAAATATCCCCGGGGTCTATGCTGTAGGAGATGTGCGGGAAAAGGCACTGCGTCAAGTCTCAACGGCTGTAGGAGATGGAGCTGTTGCAGGCTATATGGCTGAAAGATATATTGAAGAAACCAATGTTTTTCAGAGGGAATTCAAAGAATACACAGGTATGCAGCTTGTTATGTGCTATGACCCTACTGATGCAGTGAGCAGAGAGAAGTTAGCTATTGTGGAGGGATTTGCTAAAGAAAATCCGGGAATCAAACTCAGCAAAATCGATGTGTATAAAGGCAAAAGTATGGCTAAAAGACTGGGCGTTGAAGGCGATCCCTGCCTGGTAGTTATGAACGGCGGATATGTGGACTATACCATACCTCTTTCTGAACTTAGCGAAGATATGCTAAGACATTTGAAAGAAGATAAGGCTGCAAATCTCTAAAGTTTAATAAAGCGGCACAATTTAATATAGCAAAGTATGCGGCATGTAACCTTGAGTTATTTGCTACAGCCTGCAAAATTTAAATTTACCTTCCGAGACTGATGTCTTTAATTCGGAAGGTAAATTTGTATTTCAGTGCTGTATTTGCATATTACAATTGCAGCTTTTGCGTTGTACGATATAATGTAACAAGGCAACTTGTGCGAAAAATATGTTTATCATATAAAATAACAGGAGGTTTTGTTAATTGAGGATAGTTTCATGGAACGTAAATGGTCTTAGAGCATGTCTTGACAAAGGATTTTTAGATTATTTTAAAAAAGTAGATGCAGATATATTTGCAATACAGGAAACAAAGTTGCAAGAAGGGCAAGTAGAGCTTGAACTGGAAGGTTATGAGCAATACTGGAATTATGCAAAGCGAAAGGGATACTCAGGCACAGCGGTTTTTACAAAAATAAAGCCCATTTCCGTTTCATATGGAATAGACATAGAGGAACACGACGGGGAGGGCAGGGTTATAACCCTCGAATTTGAAAATTTCTACTTTGTAAATGTGTATGTGCCTAATTCTCAAAGAGGCCTGACCCGCCTGGATTACAGGATGAAATGGGAAGACGACTTTAGAGAATACCTCATAAAGTTAGATGGTACAAAACCGGTGATCTGCTGCGGGGATAAAAACGTGGCTCATCAGGAAATAGATTTAAAAAACCCTAAAAGCAACAGAAAAAATGCAGGCTTTACTGATGAAGAACGGCAGAAGATGACAGAGCTGCTAAGCTCCGGCTTTATAGATGCATTTCGATATCTTTATCCTGACAGAAAAGATGCTTATACCTGGTGGTCTTATATGTTCAAGGCTCGAGAAAAGAATATCGGTTGGAGAATTGACTATTTTATAGTATCCGAAAGATTAAAAGATAAAATTCGAGATGTAGAGATTCATTCAGACGTTATGGGAAGCGATCACTGTCCGATACTTTTAGATATCGATATATGAACTACCTATACTTATAGAAGTGGATGGCTTCCCGTTTCGCTGAACTTGCCCGATAACTAGGTCTTATGTGCTATTTGCAGGCTTTAATTGGGCAGTTTCTGCCCTAGATGCCGATATTATCAGTATCTCTAGCATCTTGGATATTTTACAGATAGAAGAAAAAGCTTATAGCGTAATTATCGCATTTTCAGTTAAAAGCGAAAAAGGCGGATCTTTCGCAGGTGAAATGGAAAACATGGAATCGAAAATTTTTATTCAAGTAAGCAAAAAACCAACAAAACTACAATATATATTTATTATTCTGACAGCAGGAGAGGAAAATGAAGATTACAAGCAAAAATAGTAAACTGCGTATTGGAATTGTTTCGTGCATAATTATTGGCATTTTTGTATTTCTATATGTAGAAGCAAACTGGCTGCAAGTAAGCGACTACACGATTGTATCGCCTAAAATCCCCAAGGAATTTGAAGGTTTCAGGATAGTTCAACTTTCTGACTTGCATAGCAAGGAATTTGGAAAAAACAATGAGCTTCTTATACAAAAAATTAAGGCTCAAAATCCTGATATTATTGTAGCAACAGGGGACATGCTAAGTTCCGGCGATGATAGAGGGGAAGTATTCTATGATTTAGCAAGAGAACTTGTGAAAAACTATGATGTATATTACATAAAAGGAAATCACGAACAAATAACGGAATTTAAAGCGCAAGAAGTAGGTTCCGAATGGTTTAAATCTTACATAGACAGCTTAAAGGAACTAGGCGTTATTGTATTAGAAAATGAAAAAGTCAGCCTAAAAAAGGATGATGCTTCAATAAATCTTTATGGTCTTGAGACTTCGCTGCTGCTTTACAGGGGAAGATACTCTTCTAACTATAATGGAGAAAAATCCATAGATGTACCCAGCATTGAAAAAAAATTAGGCAGGTGTGAAAGAGAAAAATACAATATACTGCTTACCCATAATCCGGCGTATTTTCAGATATACAGCCAGTGGGGCGCGGATCTTGTTTTATCGGGTCATGTTCACGGAGGAATTGTAAGGCTGCCGCTTTTAGGCGGACTGCTTTCTCCTGATGCCACATTTTTCCCAAAATACGATGCAGGCGAATTTGAACTTGGCGACTCAAAGATGATAGTAAGCAGGGGATTAGGCAACAGCACCCTAAAACTTCGAGTCTTTAACCGCCCCGAAATAATAACCATCACCCTGCACTGCCTAAATGCCAAAACTTAAAAATTATATATTTATACCTTAAACAGGCTCCAAGCTATTTTCGTTTATCGCCTTACATGATTGGCGTATAATAAACTTTGTTTTAAGTAGAGTCCGCTGCTGGGTTTTTCTCCCCTCGATTAAATTGAATAACACTTTTGCTGAAACCTTTCCCAATTGTTCTATAGGAACATCTATAGTGGTGAGTTCAGGACTCATTATTGTAGAGTATTCATAATTATTATGACCCACTAAAGAAATATCATCAGGGATTTTTAAGTTCAATTCTTTGATGGCTTTATAGGCGCCAATTGCTTTAATATCATCTGTAGCAAAGATAGCAGTGGGAGGAGTAGGGCTTTTTAATATATTAATCGCGGCTTGATATGCATCATTTATTGTGTATTGACCATTTTCAATAATAGAATAGTCAACAGGGAGTCCTGATTCTTTGTGAGCGGCTATATATCCTTCAAGCCTGTCCACACTTACTACATATTTTAGAGGAGCGTGTATACACCCTATTCTTTTATGGCCTAATTTTATAAGATAACTGACCGCTTCTTTGCAATCATTAAGATTATCTGTATCAACGGAGTAAACCTCATTTGCAAGTCTTTCGTCAACAACTCGGCCCACTACTACAAAAGGTATGTTAGACTGATATAGCTTTTCTATTAGCCTGTCGTTCATTCTTGAGCTAAGAAGTATAAGCCCTTGAACAATCTTACTTTCAATCATTGATAAGCATTTTTCTATTTCTTTTTCTTCATTAAGCGCATTGTTAAGAATAATATCGTAATTTTTTTCTTCAGACACTTCGCCAATTGCCTGTATCATCAAGCTAAAGTATGGATTATGAAAAGCTTGCTGCAAAGAACGTGTAGAGACAACTCCGATGGCATTGAATGAACCGCTGCCCAAACTTTGAGCAATTCTATTGGGTTTGAAATTAAGTTTTTTTATGGCATCCATAACATTTTGCCTTGTTTTATCATTAACATTAGAAGCATTGTTTATAACTCTCGAAACGGTTGATACAGATACTCCTGCCAGTTTAGCCACATCACGTATTGTTGCACTCACCTTATCATCCCCTAAAATATTTCTATATCTGCGCTCTTAGTACATAATTATAATCCTAATAGTATAAAAAAGTCAATGAAAAAACCGGTTTCATAACATATAATGTGACAAAATATTTTAATAATGAAAAATGAAGAAAATCAAAGAAAAATCAAGTATATGCGGAAAATTTATTTTAAGTTCCTTTAAAACGAAACATTATAAAATTGTAAAAACGGTTTCATAATGTTATAATGAAAACCAATAATAAAATTAAAAGGGGAGTTAGAGATGAAAAAGTTTTTAGCCCTGCTGATAGTTATGGTTTTAATGGTAAGTGCTGTTGGTTGTGCATCAAATTCTTCAGAAAATACTACCCCAGGAAAAGATAGTGAGACAAGCGAAGAAGTAAAAATTCAATTCATGCACACGATGATTGAGCAAGAAAGGCAAGAGATAATCGATGGCATAATAAAAGATTTCGAGGCGAAGAATCCAGGTATTAAAGTTGAGCAGATGCCTACTGATGAAGACAGCTATGAAACAAAAATTACTGCATTAGGTAATAGCGGAGAACTTCCGGCTATAATGGAAATGAGTCAAGATCAGGCGAAACTCAATGCAAAAAATGAATTTATTGATTTTGCCGCAGTTAAAGAGGTTATTGATTCAAAGGGCGAGAGCGCTTTCTTCGATGGAATTTTGAACGTTATCAAAACTGAAGACGGCACAAACTATACGGGAGTGCCTATAGGCGGTTGGGTACAAGGAATATGGTATAACAAAACTGCATTTGAAGAGAAAAATTTAGCGGCGCCAGATACTTGGGATAATATATTAGCTGCAGCGAAAGCCTTTTCCGATCCCGCTAACAAAAAGTACGGCATAGCAATACCAACTGCCAATGATGGTTTTGCCCAGCAAGGTTTTTCACAGTTTGCCCTTTCTAACAATGCGAACGTTTTGGATGCAGACTGCAAAGCAACATTTAACACCCCTGAGATGATTGAGGCTTTGGCATTCTACAAATCATTATATGAGTACACTATGCCGGGCTCAAATGATGTAACTGCTGTCAGGGATGCGTTTATGAATGGATCAGTGCCCATGGCAATTTACTCTACATATATGATTCCGTCTCTTTATGAAGCAGGTAAGATGGAAGAAGTAGGTTTTGCCATTCCTAAAAATAAAGTAAGCGCAGCATACGGGCACGTGGGCTTGATAACAATAAAGGCTGATATGCCTGAAGCAGAAAGGACCGCGGCTATAAAATTTGCAAGTTATTTATTAGATGATGAAGTGAATATAAAATGGCTGCACATGTCGCCTGGTGGCCAGCAACCGGTCTTAAAATCTGTAGCGGCTTCGGATAAATATTTAGACAACCCGGTTATCCAATCTTTTGCCGGAATCGCCGATGATATTGCAGGAGCCTTTAACAGTTTGCAAGCCTTTGGTTCAGTTAACGGTAAAAATTTCTTGATAATGGGCGATATTACAAGTAGCGGGATTATATCTAATGCAGTAAATCGAGTTACAGTCAAAGGCGAAGATCCGGCAAAGGTCGCAAATGAAACAAATGCTGAAATAGAAGCTCTGTTAGAACAATAAAGATAAGTGCGGTAAAATATACTTGTAGAAGAAATTAGTATTGTTTCCCCTGTATATTGAAATTACACAGTTATTCGCGGTATGCAGGGGAACGTTTTCTTCACCTAAAAATAATCATTAGGAGCATAAGCTGTGAAAAGATTAAAAGAATCCCATTTTGCTTATATATTATTGGCACCATGTATCTTACTTGTTTTGCTGCTAATCGGCTACCCTATGATTAATAATATCATAATAAGTTTTTATAAAATTCCGTTAAATCCTAAACTTCCATCTGACTTTATAGGATTAAAGAATTACATTGACACATTTTCTGATATAAATTTTTATAAGTCATTAGTTACTACAATCCTATTTACAGCCTCAGTAGTTGTACTTAGCACAGCGTTAGGTCTGTTTGTAGCCATATACATAAATAGAGAATTTAAATTTAAAAAAACAGTAAAAGCGCTAATAATCCTGCCTTACATTGTTCCGTCCATTGCTTTGATTTTTTCATGGAAATATATGTTTAATAACATATATGGCGTTGTCAATTACATTCTAGTGGATGTTCTTCATTTATTTAATGCTGCCCCTCTTTGGTTTGACAATGAATACAGCGCATTTATATTAGTTGTTTTATTTTCGGTGTGGAGATTCTTCCCGTATGCCTTTATATCCTTTTATGCAATACTACAAACCATAGATAGCAGCCTATATGAAGCAGCGGAAATTGATGGTGCCAACGGTTGGCACAAGTTCAAATATATTACAATACCTGAAATAATGCCTGTATTAGCAACAATAGTAACACTGAGGACAATTTGGGTTTTTTATATGTTTACGGAAGTTTACCTTCTAACAAAAGAAGTTAATACTATAAGCGTCTACCTTTACATGGTTGCCTTTGCAAGAAAAGATATGGGCAAAGCGGCTGCCATTTCTATTATTCTATTTATAATAATATTTACTATAATACTCAGCGGCAGAAAGAGGGTGCTCAAAGATGCCGGCAGTGAATAAAAAGATTTTAAAAAATATATTATTTTATGTTGGTTTAATAGTTTTTTTAGCGGCAATACTGTTTCCTTTTTTAATTATGTTTGTAGTTTCTATAAAAACTACAAACGAAGCTATCCAATTTCCACCGACATTTTTACCTAAAAACATAACTTTCGAGCATTACAAGAGTATTTTTAATCCTAGGATATTTCCATTTTTGACATATTTTAAAAACAGTATGTACGTTTCCGTGTTGTCCTCTTTTATTTCCGTGGCTTTGGGGATTTTAGGGGGATATAGTCTGTCAAAGTTGAAATTTATGGGGAAAACGGTCATAAATAATGGCTTTTATTTAGTATATATGTTTTCGGGCATACTTTTAGTAGTGCCTCTATTTAAAATAATTTCAGCAATTGGATTGTACAACCATAGAGAGGCGCTAATAATTACAATGATTGTGCAGACGCTTCCCACGTCTATCTATATGTTAAAAAGCTATTTTGACACAATACCCGTTGAAATAGAAGAAGCCGGACGCATCGACGGTCTGAATAGGTTACAAGTCATTACTTATATAATTATTCCACTTTCGCTGTCTGGCATAGTTTCGGTTTTTGTATACGCCTTTATGGTTGCATGGAATGATTTTTTGTTTGCTTCTATTTTCTTAAGCTCATCAGATATGTTTACTCTATCTATAGGCTTAAACTCACTGTTTAATCGACCTGATTACATTTGGGGCAGGATGATGGCATCCGCCATAGTAACCTCAATACCCGTTGTCCTAATGTATGGAGCAAGCGAACTGCTTATGCGCAAAGGCGCAACTGAAGGCGGAGTAAAGGGTTAAATAGTAGCTGCTTATACTTTATAGGAGGATTTCTATGAAAAGCCTAAGAATAACATCAAACGAAGATGCAAAGATATATTTATTAGAAGAAGAAGTAGATGATCCATCTGATACACAGGTTCAAGTGGAAGTGATAACGTCAGTAGTGAGCCCGGGGACCGAAAGAGCATTTATATTGAGCATGGAAAACACTGATAAGAGCTATCCCAGAACTTTAGGTTATAGTGTTGCGGGCATAGTAACAAAAGTCGGCAGTAATGTTAAAGGATTTAAGCCTGGAGACAGAGTTGCAGGAATCCTTGCCCATAGGACAATCGGTAATATAGAACAGCATAATTTGGTGCATATTCCTAATGGGGTAACTTTTGAAGAAGCTGCTTTTGTTAGAATAGGTGTTATTGCTATGCAAGCCGTCAGAAAAGCAAGGATAGAGCTTGGAGAAGGAGTTTTAGTTTTTGGCCTTGGACTGATAGGTCAAATGGCTATGCAGCTTGCAAAAGCTAATGGGGCATTGCCTATTATAGGTATAGATGTTGTTGAAAGCAAGCTTGAACTTGCTAAAATAAATGGCTGTACATATACATTCGATGCCAATATGAAAAATCTGGAACAAGAATTCAAGAATGTGAATAATGGCTGCCTGCCTCAGGTAGTAATTGAATCCACAGGTTTTCCCGAACCAATTAAATTATCATTGCGATATGCATGTAATTTGGGCAGGGTAATAATTTTAGGCAGTACTCGCGGAAACACAGAAATTAATTTTTATAAAGATATACATAAAAAAGGGCTTGTTGTTATTGGAGCGCATATTTCTACCAATCCTGCAATGCAATCCTATACCGCTCATTGGTGTTTCAGAGATAATGCTCTTTGTTTTTTAAATCTTTTAAAAGAAAAAAGAATAAACGTAACCTCTTTGATATCACAGAAAGAAAGTTTTGAGAAATTCAACAATATCTATAAAAATGTTTTGGAAAGAAACGATGATTATATAACTTCTGTTATTACCTGGAAATGGAGATGATTAGTTGAAGGAGATTGTAAATTTTGCCATTATCGGATTAGGGTCTATATCGACAACCCATATTGCAGCCTTAAAAGAAATCGATGAAGCCAATCTAGTCGCTGTATATGACAGAACTATAGAAAAAGCAAAAAAAGTAGCAGCTATGGAAAATGTCAAGGGGTATAGCGATATTGATTTATTACTGAAAAATGAGGATATTGATGCAGTAATTATCTTGACAGCCAGTGGACTGCACGCAGATTTAGGCATAAAAGCTGCTCAGGCAAAAAAGCATGTTATAGTAGAAAAACCTATAGATATTAATGTCAATAAGGCAAGGGACTTAATAGAACATTGCAAGAGAAACAATGTTAAGCTGAGTTGTATTTTTCAACATCGTTTTGACTCTGATATTTTAAACTTAAAGAAAGCGATAGATGAAAATAAACTGGGAAAGTTAAATTCCGGTTGCTGCCATACAAAATGGTTCCGTCCACAGGAGTATTATAATGAAGTGGCATGGAGAGGCTCTAGAGAACTTGGCGGCGGCGCCCTTATTAATCAAGGCATTCATCAGTTAGACTTATTTCAATATTTAATGGGGGATGTTGAAGAAGTCTATGGATATGCAGAAACCCTTGCTCATGTAGATATTGATGCAGAAGATGTTGCTATGGCTGTGCTAAAGTTTAAGAATGGTGCGATAGGTATTCTTGAAGCTAATGTTTGCGCATATCCGGGTTTTAATACCAGAATAGATATCTCAGGCAATGATGGTACAGTTATATTGGAAAATAACACTGTTAAGCAGTGGAAACTGAGAAACGGTGAGGAATATGCAGGTTCAGAAACGGTTTTCCCTCACAAAATTCAATTACAGGACATTGTTTCTGCAATCAAGGAAAACAGAGAGCCGGCGGTAAACGGCGAAGAAGCACTGAAATCCTTAATATTAGTTGATGCAATATATAAATCAAGCACAACGGGTAAACCAATAAAGGTCAATTACAATACTTGATAGAGGTGCTGTATGAAATACTCAGAAAATAGCTGTTCTGATATTAATATTTGTTATATTGGCGGTGGTTCTCAAGGATGGGCATGGAAATTAATGAGTGATTTGTATTTGGAGGAAAGCTTGTCCGGGACGGTAAGGCTTTATGATATTGATAGCAAATCAGCTGAAACCAATGCCATTATCGGGAATATCATTTCAGGATATGAAGAAGCAAAAGGACATTGGACTTACAAAAGCGTTTCAACGCTGGAAGAAGGCTTATCAGGAGCCGATTTTGTCATAATATCAATTACGCCGGGGACGTTTAAGGAAATGTTTTCAGATGTTCACACTCCGGAAAAATACGGAATTTATCAGCCCGTAGGAGATACTACCGGCCCAGGCGGTATATTTCGGGCATTAAGAACGATTCCAATGTATGAAGAGATTGCAAACTCTATTAAAAGATACGCTAAAGATGCATGGGCGATAAACTATACTAATCCCATGTCGATTTGCGTGGCTACGTTATACGCCGTTTTTCCTGAAATAAAAGCCTTTGGTTGTTGCCATGAAGTTTTTGGAGCTCAAAGACTTTTGCTGATGGCTTTAAAGGAATTTGAAGGTATTGAGGAAACAGACAGGCATAATTTAAACACCAATGTTTTAGGGATCAACCATTTTACATGGATCAATGAAGCAAGCTATAAAACTTATGACCTAATGCCCATATATGACAGACTTGTCAAAAAGTATTATAAAGATGGGATTTGTGATAAGATTACCGACGTTCATTTTATGTCAAAAAACCTGGTCAAATTTGATTTATATAGAAGATATGGAATTATTGCAGCAGCAGGAGACAGGCATCTTGCAGAATTTGTGCCTGACTACGCCAGAGATAAAAAAACAATAGCTCAATGGGGTTTCAACCTTACTCCCGTAAATTGGCGCATAGAGAACAAGGCAATGCTCGCAAAATTGAGCAGAGAATATGCTAATAAAGAGAAGAAAGTACCTATAACGGCATCTGGCGAAGAGGGCGTGCGCCAAATAAAAGCGCTGCTAGGCTTAAAGGATATAATTACAAATGTGAATCTGCCAAATCATAATCAGATGGATTGCGATGAAGGCATTGTCGTTGAGACTAATGCGCTATTTACAAAAAACAGTGTACGTCCTTTGACTGCAGGCAAGCTGCCTGATGAAGTTAACTTGATAATGAGTGTTCATATGAATAATCAAAAAGCAATACTTAAGGCAGGGCTTGAAAAGAAAAAGAAGTTAGCTTTTGCCGCATTTTTAAATGATCCATTAGTTAAAAATATCAGCATCTCTAATGCAAAGGCATTGTTTAATGAGATGTTTTCAAATACACGGCAATATTTGACAGGATTTGATTCTATACCTATTAGATAGACACAAAAAAATTAAGGCTTAGAACTTAAAAATGTATAAGATAACAAACTATTATTTTTAAAAGGGTGATATATCATGCCAAGACAATTGGTAGCTGTAGCGCCGCGCGTGGCGGAAATAGTAGAATACGAAGATAGAGAAATTTTGCCAAATGAAGTAAAAGTTAAAGTTGAATATGCTGCGCCAAAGCATGGAACGGAATTGACGGATTTTAGGGGCAACAGCCCATTTTTGAAAGAAAAGTACGATAGCGAATGGCACATGTTTGTTCCGAGAGCAAAAGAGGAACAAACCGAAATAGTCTTCGGCAAGTGGAACTTAGGAAACCAATGGGTTGGTAGAATAATAGAAAAAGGCAGCGAGGTAAAGGATTATGAATTAGGTGATAGAGTATGTTCTTATGGAGGCATTAGGGAGACCCATATTGTTAATGCCGTAAACAACTACCGACTGCGAAAACTTCCAGAAAATGCCTCTTGGAAAAATGCACTGTGTTATGATCCGGCACAATTTGCTATGGGCGCAGTAAGAGATGCCAATATAAGAGTAGGCGATAGGGTTGCGGTGTTCGGATTAGGCGCCATAGGACAGATTGCTGTTCAACTATGCAAGAAAATGGGGACAAGCCTTGTTGCTGCTATAGATCCGATTGAGATAAGAAGACAGGTAGCCAAGAAAAACGGAGCAGATGTTGTTTTAGATTCCACGACGACGGATGTAGGAATGGAGCTTAAAAAATTGACAGAAAAGATGGGAGTCGATGCAGTAGTTGAGACCAGCGGTCATCCGGCGGCACTGCAAAGCGCGTTGAGAGGTCTTGCTTATGGCGGAATCATTGCATACGGAGCATTTGGAAAGGAAATAACCGGAGGTCTAAATTTTGGGAAAGAGGCCCATTTCAACTATGGCAGAATTGTTTTTTCCAGAGCTTGCAGCGAGCCAAATCCAGAATATCCCCGCTGGAACAGGAAAAGAATAGAAGAAGTTTGCTGGGAACTCTTAACCAATGGATACCTGAACTGTGAAGATATTATAAACCCTGTAGTGCCTTTCGAAAAATCTGCAGAGGGATATATGAAATATGTAGATAGGGAGCCGCACCTAAGCATAAAAATGGGCGTGGAGTTTTAGGAGGTTATTATGAAACTTGCAACTCAGGATAAACCATTTTACTCCAGCGAAATTGAACAAAAACTTTTGGAGATAAGAGATATGGGCTTTGATGCCTTTGAAATTGATGGCGCATATCTTATTGAAAAGTTTGATAAAGTAGAGGCAGCAGTGAGAAATACTAGTGTCGATATTTCTAGTGTATGCGGAGGATATAGGGGTTGGATAGGGGACTTCAATGAAGAAAGACGCATGCAGGCAATATCTGACATCGAAAATATACTTAAGCGCGCAGGTTCAATAGGGGCTAAAGGCATAGTAGTCCCGGCTGCATGGGGAATGTTTTCATTAAGGTTACCTCCTATGGTACCTCCAAGGAGCCCGGAAGAGGACAGATATGTTCTCTTGGACTCGCTAAAAAGGCTTGATAATATAGCAGGTTCTACAGGCACAGCTATTTTTCTTGAGCCTTTGAACAGGTACGAAGATCATATGATAAATACCTTGGAGACAGCAAAACAATTAATTTGCGACGGTGGGTTCAAAAATGTAAAAATAACCGCAGATTTTTTCCATATGAACATTGAAGAAAAGAATATTGCAGAAAGTATTTTAAAATATAAGGAATTTATAGGACATGTCCATATTGCAGACAGTCACAGGTATCAACCTGGGGACGGGCACCTTGATTTCGTCGAGGGTTTCAGAGCGCTGCTTGATATAGACTATAAAGGATACATGGCTTTTGAATGCAGGGTTTTAGGCGAAAATCCTGCCGAGGAATATAAGAAATCTGTTGAATATATAAAAGAATGTATCGCAAGGGCAAGGTGGAGTAAATGCAAAAACTAAGAGTCGGTATTATAGGTGCAGGCCAGATCGTAGAAACAGCACATATCCCTGCCTATATAAAACACAGAGATATAGTCGAGCTGACAGCTATTTGTGATATAAACGAAGAAAAAGCAAGGCATATGGCAGACAAATACGGTATAGCAGCTTATTATAAAGATTACCAAGATATGCTAAAAGAATGTAAGCTTGATGCAGTAAGCGTATGTGTTATAAATCGGTTTCATGCTCAGGCTGCCGTAGATGCATTGAATGCAGGATGCCATGTATTGTGCGAAAAACCTCCTGCTATGAATTATGAAGAAGCCTTAGCCATGTATGAAGCTTCAAAGAAAAATAAAAAAATACTTACATTCAACTTTCATTTTAGACATGCTCAGGAAATTAAAATTTTAAAAGAATTGATAGACAAGGGAATGTTCGGCAACATATATGCAGCTAGGGTTCAGGCTTTGCGGAGAAGAGGTATTCCTGGGTGGGGGAACTTTATTAACAAAGAAGTTCAAGGCGGTGGTCCGCTTATAGACATAGGAATACATATGCTAGATGCAGCCCTGTATCTGATGGGTTTTCCTGAGCCTGATTATGTGGCCGCAGGAGCCCATCAGAGAATTGGAAACCGGTCCGGCGTAGGGCTTATGGGTTCCTGGGACCCTGCTAAGTTTACTGTAGAGGATTCATTATTCGGCTTTATACGTTTTAAAAATGGCGCCACATTAAATCTTGAAACATCTTTTGCCCTAAACATGAAAGAAGAATCTATTATGAATGTGCATATTTTTGGTGAAAAAGCAGGAGCATCGGCTTTTCCTCTGGAGGTATTTTCTGAAACAGATACTGCATTAACAAATATGGAATTTCCTTATCTGCAAGAAATAGATAAACGCTATGAGAGTATTGCAGATTTCATAAATAGTTGTGTTTACGGTAAAAAGCCGTTGTACAAAGCGGAAGAAAGCCTTATTATCCAAAAAATCATCGACATCATGTACAAATCCTCTGAAACAAGCCAGCCATTAAAATGGTGATATCAAAAGTTTCTTTTAGAATTAAAATATAGAACTAACAAGGAGAAAATGTAGCGATGCTGCTATATGATTGCGGAAATAAGGAATATAAAAATTGGATCATATGTGAAACTTCTTTTGATGCACAGCTACTGGGAAAATGCGAATCAATCATGGCTTTAGGAAATGGTTACATGGGTCTTAGATCGTCAATGGAAGAAAATTATACAAAGCAAACTCGAGGCCTCTTTATAGCTGGAACCTTTAATAAGTTTGACTGTTATGAACCCTCAGAACTACCTAATGCCGCAGACGTAGTCGAACTAGAAATTGTGCTTAACAATGAAGTTTTTTCTCTTGAGAAAGGGGTTATATATTCATACCAAAGGAGTTTAAATTTAAAGACAGGCGAGTTGGCGCGCCATATAATCTGGGAAAGTCCGAGCAAAGATAAGTATAAACTTTGCTTTAAACGATTTGTTTCACTGGATAATTTACATCTGATTGGCATGAAAGTTTATATTACACCCTTGACTGGCGAATCTTGCATCCGGGTCACTTCGGGTATAAATGGCCAAATGACTAATTCAGGAGTGCAGCATTTCCACGAAGGCGAAAAGCGAATATATGACCAAAATATAATGGAATTTATTCAGACTACTTGCCAATCAAAAATTGATTTTATATTTCATTCTGGTCATACATGGAAAATAGACAGCGACAAGCAAATTCCAACTCCAAGAATGATTATAAGCCGCCGCAAATTAGAAATGATGTATGACTTTATGATTCCCAAAGGGAAAACTTTAATAATGGAAAAAATATGTACAGTTCATACCAGTCTAGACAAATCTTATTGCTATAAAGAATATAGTTTGCAAGACTTACGTGATAAGACTTTAACTGAATTTATAGAGCTGAATCGTAAAGGATATGATTTATTATTTAATGAAAGTGCTAAAAAGTGGAAAAGGTATTGGAAAGAAGTAGATATAAAAATCGAAAGCAAAGATTCCTTTGACCAGTTGACAGTTCGATTTGCTCAATATCATCTATTGATTATGACACCTGCTCATGACTCGAGATTTGGAATAGGTGCAAAAGGCTTAACAGGCGAAGGCTATAAAGGTCACACATTTTGGGATTCGGAGATTTTTATTCTTCCATATTTTACTTTTACAAACCCGCAAATTGCGCGAAAACTGTTGGAATACCGCTATCATACTCTAAATGGCGCACGAAAAAAAGCTATAAAAAACGGATTTGAAGGCGCTATGTATCCTTGGGAATCAGCTTTTACCGGTGATGAAGAAACGCCTGAATGGGGCGCCGTAAACATACTAACGGGAGAAGCGACAAGGATATTATCAGGATTGAAGGAACAGCACATAACCTGTGACATTGCTTATGCCTTATGGCAATATTACAAAGCTACACAAGACATAGACTTTATGAAGAAATACGGCAGTGAAATATTATTTGAAACAGCTTCGTTTTGGGCAAAGCGCGTTGAGTGGGATGAGGAGAAAAAATCTTACTGTATAAATGATGTAATAGGACCTGATGAATACAAAGAACAGGTAAATAATAATGCTTTTACTAACTATATGGCCCATTGGAATATACAAACAGCTATTAACCATTATAGAGAATGCAAAGAAAAGATGCCTCAAACCTTCAAGAGATTAAATAAGAAATTAGATTTGGAACGTCGATTTAAACTTTGGAATGAAGTAGTTGACAAGATATACTTACCTCAACCTAGAAAAACCGATAAGGTGATTCCTCAGGATGATACCTATCTATCTAAACCCTTGATTGACATAACGAAATATAAAAATGCTTCTGCCATGCAAACGATTTTGCAAGATTATAGTCGGGAACAGGTCAACAACATGCAAGTTTCAAAACAAGCAGATGTGGTTATGCTATTGTATTTGCTAAAGGATAAATTTTCAAAAGATGTAAAAGAAGCAAACTGGCAGTATTATGAGCCGAAAACCCTTCATGATTCTTCCTTAAGTTTGTCTGTACATTGCATAGTAGCTTGCGATATTAATGACAAAAATACTGCATATGACTTTTTTAAAAAAGCAGCTCAAATTGACCTTGGCCCGAATATGAAATCTTCAGATTTAGGGATACATGCTGCTTCCCTTGGAGGGATATGGAAAGCTATTGTTTTCGGTTTTGCAGGAATCAGCATCGAAGATGATAAATTACACATAAACCCTAAAATCCCACCATTGTGGCTTAAACTGAAGTTGCCATTAAAGTTTCAAGGCTACAACATGGAAATTGAAATTACACGTGATTGTGTTCAAATAAAAAATAAAACAAAAACCGATTATCCATTAGAAATTTTTATAGGGAATGATAAATATTTGCTCAAAGAGAAGTTAAGAGTGGATTTACAAGGGGTTAGCCCGCAAAAATAGGGTTAGTAATCTTGCTTCATGGTTGAAATTAAAAGCTAAATGGCATTTCCTTTTTAGCAAAAATGCATTATGTATCCATATTGGAGGTTGACGATGGTAATACAAGAAGAAATCAATTGGGAAAAAAGCATTTTTAAAAAATTAGAATTTTTATATGGAACTCAAAGTAATTTAATCCTTGAAGATATCAAAGCATTGGTTAAAAAATACAAGCATAAAAAAAAGCCTTCTAAATCTTGGGTAGATGAAAATGATATAATTTTAATTACGTATGCGGATTCCATATATGAAAACGGACAGCTGCCTCTAAAAACTTTAAAGGAGTTTTTGGTTACTTATGTTAAAGATTCCATAAGCGCTGTACATATTTTGCCATTTTATCCTTACTCATCTGATGACGGGTTTTCTATCATTGATTATCGTCAAGTCAATCCAAAGCTGGGAGATTGGTGGGACATAAAGGCCATAGGCGAGAACTATGATTTAATGTTTGATGCGGTCATAAATCACGTATCAAAAAGCAGTGAGTGGTTCCAAAATTTTTTGGCAGGACATGAAAAGTACAACGATTACTTTATTGAAGCCGATCCTAACGGGGATTATAGCAAGGTGTCTCGGCCTCGTGCTTTGCCACTTCTTACACCATTTGAAACGGTGAACGGAAAAAAATATTTATGGACTACCTTCAGTGAAGATCAAATCGATCTTAATTACAAAAACCCGGCAGTGCTATTAGAGATTCTTGAAATTTTAGCGATGTATGCTGCTAATGGCGCTCGCTATATTCGACTTGACGCCATAGGGTTTTTATGGAAGAAAAAAGGTACTACTTGTCTGAATCTGGACGAAACCCATATGGTGGTAAAAATAATTCGCGAAGTACTAGACAAAGTAGCACCAGGTACGATTTTAATTGCTGAAGCCAATGTTCCACACAAGGAAAATATAAGTTATTTTGGGGATGGATATGATGAAGCACATATGGTATATCAGTTTGCTCTTCCACCCCTGACCTTATTTTCTTTTTATACCGGTAACGCTCAAAAGCTGCTTCAATGGGTTGATAATTTAAAACAGACCTCAGAAATGACAACATACTTAAATTTTCTTGCATCTCATGATGGCATTGGCATGCGTCCAACAGAAGGGATTCTAGAAGAAGAAGAAAGAGACCTGATGTTAAAAACCACTATTAAACATGGCGGGCTGATTTCATATAAAGACAACGGAAATGGGACAAAATGCCCCTACGAATTAAATATAAATTATTTAGATGCTCTAACTGATAGCAAGGAAGATGATACAACCCGTGTTAATAGATTTTTAGCCGCTCATGGAATTCTATTGTCCCTTGTCGGAGTGCCGGGTATTTATATTCATAGCTTACTTGGTTCAAGAAACTATTATAAAGGTGTCCAAGAATCAGGGATTTATCGCAGAATTAATCGTGAAAAGCTAGAAAAAAATATCCTATTTGCTGAATTAGAAACAAACACGATTCGCAGAAATATTTTCTATGGGTTATCCCGATTAATTAGCATAAGAAAAAAACAAAGCGCCTTTAGTCCAAGAGCAACTCAGAATGCTTTATTCCTAGATAGTCGTGTATTTTCTGTTTTAAGAACTAATGAAGATACAGGGGATCAAATTTTGGCCATGATAAACGTTTGCGGCGAGACAGTGCTGATTAATACAGCTTATTCAGGATATGAGCTGATAAGTAACAGGCGATTGGAAAATCAATTTGTTTTACAACCTTACCAAATTATGTGGGTGAAAATCAGCTAATTTATTGAGGTGATATTCTTGCGGTATGAGGCAGTTATCTTTGACCTGGATGGAGTTATTGCTGATACAGCAAAATTTCATTATGAAGCTTGGAAGAAAATAGCTGAAGAATTAGGAATTTATTTCGATGAAAAAATCAATGAAAGTCTTAAGGGAGTTAGCCGAATGGAAAGTCTAGAAATCCTTTTGAAGCAAAGCGAAAAAGAATACTCCCAGGAACAAAAAAACTATTTTGCGTCAAAAAAGAATGATTACTTTAAAAGCATGATACAAAAAATAACACCCGGCGATATATTGCCCGGCAGTATAGAATTAATAAAGATATTGAAAAGATATAACGTAAAGTTAGCCGTAGCATCGGCTAGCCGCAACGCAAACACAGTTTTAGAAAACTTGGGCATAAAGAGCGAATTCGATTATATTGTAGATGCTGCAAAAATAGTAAATGTAAAACCTGATCCGGAAATATTTCTTGCGGCTGCAGAAAATTTAGGAGTAGAACCGAAAAAGTGTGTTGGTATAGAAGATTCAGTGGCTGGAATTGAAGCAATTAAAAGAGCGGGAATGTTTGCTATAGGCATAGGAGATCCGACAATATTAAAAAAAGCCGATATGGTATTAGAAGATCTAAGATACACACAAAAAATTGTAAAATTAGTTATCGGGGAATGAATTATAAGGATGATTTTAGAATAACAATAAGACTATATAATCACCGTCTTTATTATATCATATCGAGTAACTATGAATAGCTAGTAAAATCCCGAAATACTTAAAAAAGGCCGGATTCTAAGAAATGTATAGAATTGCAGCCAAATAAGCAGGAGATATTTCATATATTGTCAACCATAATATAAATTAAAGTTGACAATTACCCCTCCCTTTGCTATTATAAGAGAAAATATTATGGGAAGGGGTAATTTTTATGAACATAAAGACTAGGGATATGGCTTTAATAGCTTTATTTGCCGCACTTACGGCAATCGGGGCATTTATCAAAATACCTACCCCCCTTGTCCCTTTTACGCTGCAATATTTGTTTTGTGCTTATTCGGGCATTCTACTGGGCGCAAAGCGGGGTCTTTACTCACAACTTTTATATTTAAGCGTTGGCTTAATGGGTTTCCCGGTTTTTACTCAGGGAGGCGGCCCTATGTATATTTTCCAACCAACATTTGGCTACATAATAGGTTTTTCACTTTGCGCATATATTATAGGCAAACTTACGGAAAGATTGGATAAAATCACACTGACCAGCCTACTAGGCCCCATTTTGGCGGGTATGTCTATTGTGTACTCATGCGGTATTATTCACTTATATTTAATCATGAATTTCTATTTGGGCAAACCTATGTCATTTAAGGCAGCTGTAATTGCAGGATTATTCCCATTTGTGTTTTCTGATTTGATTTACAGTGTAGCAATCGCCCTTACAGCTACGGCAATCGTGCCTTCACTCCGAAAATTAGGTTTAGCAGATGAACCTCGCTAAATTTAAGATACCTCTTTTCTATCTATTTTTGAAATAAGAAGGTCATATAGCTTGTAGTTTCTATTATGTCACTTCCAAGCAATATGCCTGAGTTGGTGTGGCTTACCAGTGTAAAATCAGGGATGCCGGCGTTTTCCATGGCAAAAAATAATGTGGCTAAAGACGCGGGAGAGTCCAGATGGTCATTTCCCATTAAAAAAATACTGTCCCAATTGTTGTCGTTTAGAGCTTTTAAAGTTTCTTTATCCATTTTTGCCGCTTCATCAGCAGTCAGATAATGAGAAAAATCCACTGAAGCTACAATTGCTGCTCCGTTTTGAATCAAGGACAAAAGGTTTTCAGCCAGCTTCTTTGTCTCTTTTTTTGATACATCATAATGACATATAATAGGCAGCACCTTAGTATTTGGCAAGTAATATTTTATAAAAGGCATGAGGTTGCCCATGGAGTGCTCGCCATCAAATACATACTCATCTTCTTTTGCTATATTGTAAGATACTAAGTAATCTACAGCTTCTATGTCTGCTTCTACCGTCCCAAAAGGCGTCTGCCATCCCAGCCGACTTACTAAAATTTTTGGACCCAGGTTTTTATGGTTAGGTCCCACCAAAATCAGCAAGTTGGGCGGTGCGTTTTGCATTTTGGAAAAGACATCGGCTATCATCCTGTGTGCCAGCAGATGATGAGGCACTACAGCTCCCCGAATCTTTTTATTCGAAGGAATCGGCTTTTGAGAAGATTCAGGTTTAAAATATCTAGGATCGAAGAAATTATTAGGGTGAACCTTAGAGGAGGAGGAAAATTGAGGCAAAAATTTCTCCTCCTCTGTTTTATTTGAGGCGCCTCCAATTACAAACATAACACAAAGTATTACAAAAAATACAGCTCTCCTCTTCATTTTATGCTCATCCTATCTTCCGAGCTCGCCCTATATACTATACCGCTTGTCATATGCTGGATTATAGCAGGCTCAGCCTTAAACTCGCCGGGATTGACAATTCTTGCATAGTAATTTAAGGTCCAATTCTTCTTTTCGTAAACTACAAACATCACCTTTTGACCATCTATTAATATTGGATATTGAGTATATTTGTCGCCTGCTCCCCGATAAAATGGCATTTCGACCATCTTAAGCCCTGCCGGCAGCAAATCAGTCAGAAGATACGGTCCATCAGGAGCTGTTTTGCCAAACTCATAAGAAATACTCACTTTAATTAAATCTCCTGCCTTAAAGGAAGTTTTAGCCTTGCCTTCAGATGATTGATAGCTTCGGCTGATTTTTACACCATCTAGGCTTGAAGCAGCAGAGGCATCGAAAGACTTTGGATAAACAGCTGTAATTCCCACCTTGCCCCGGATGTTCTTAAATTTTAATCCTGCAAGTTTTTCAGGTGCAACCAGCAAAGAAAAAGTCTTACCGGGCTCAAGCGTCACCTTTTCTGTTTTGCCTTCTAGCACATATTCAAAGCTTGCCTGATTTTTTGGCAGATTCGGAAGAGCATTTTCAAGGAACATTAATTCTTCAATGTAAAAAAGCTCATCTTTCGGCAGATTTTCTGCAACATATGCTTCTAGCTTGTTCTGCTCTGGCATATTAAGACCTGCGCAAATCGCCGATGCAAGAGATGTGGCTTCCAATATATCATCTTGATCTGTTCCGTATTTTATACGCATTTGGGTTTGCAGGTTTTCTCCGTATTTCGTTAAAACTTCTTTGATACATGTGGATGCTGAGGGCTTGTCTCCGATTTCAAGAAAAGCCAAGGAAAGATAAAGCTGCTCCTTTGCAGTAAGATCCTTTTGTGAAGAAAAAATTTTAAGTTCTGTAAGCACCGGCTCATTTAAAGCCGAAAGGCCGCAAAGAGCTATCATGCTTCTTTCTCGACTTTCTGTAGGATCTTCTGCAATCTTATAAAAATAGTTTGCAAGGGCTGCCTTATCAAATTCATTGCCGCATAAGGCAGCAAGCTTTGTCGAAAGTTCCAAATCGGCACTGCTATAAGGAAGAAGCGCAATACCGCCTTTTTCGGTTTGATACTTAAGAAGATTTATGTCTTCTTTACTTCCCGCCGCAATTCCCAGATCCAAGTCATTGAAATATTCATTAAGCAACTTTTGAGCTTTTATCGCTGCAAGCTGCTGGTCTATTCTGCTGCCATCAACCCATCTGAGTTTGAAAAGCATATTTAAATATTGACTGCGTTCGTAGTCGCTAAAGGTTAAAGTTGTAAGTGTATTTTCAGCACCGGATATTTTAAGGTCTTCGCTCATCAGCCAAAAATCAACCTGCTGTTTTGTAAGCAAACTGTCTAAAACATTAAAGTTTAAGATTAATTTATCTGCAAGATCGCCGGAGGTCTTTGCGGCAATAGCAAGTTCATAGTTTCCTTTTTCTAAAGCAGGAAGCGAGAAGCCGGTAGATGTAAAAGCACTGCCGCTCAGTTTTCTAGATATGGCGCTATTTAGTCCTTTAAGTGTTATTTCGTAGGATACCGGCATTCCTGACTTTATTTTAGTGCCAAAAGCGCGAATAGGTATTACAGGTTTATCGCCGGTAAGATAAGTGTCATTTGTAACGGCAGTTACAAAAAATGGCAGTTTAACGACGATGGGAGCTGTTTTTGTCCCGGCAAAAATGTCCTCTGTCACTGCTTGACATGTAAGCCTCCAAGATGTCAGATTATCAGGGACGCTAAATGAAAACTTTGCTTTTCCGTTCTTATCTGTGCCAACTGTTTTAAAGAGCACTGCATCCTTAAAGTCTCTCCGCTCAGAACCTCCCTCGCCTCCACCTTCAGCCCCAGATCCCATCGAGCCGTCAGGGCTTTCGTGAGTATAACCGGTCATGCGTATACCTGAATCGTAAAAATCGCTATATATGCTGTATAATATATCTGTATACTCCTGGCGTAATGCATACAGCGCTTCATCCACTAAATTCACATTAACCAGTGCTTTAATAGGTTTGCCATTCTTATCTTTTACTTCAATTACCGCATTTACTGTATCTCCCGGCTTGTATTCGCTTTTATCTGTTTCGATGCCAATATCAAGCTCCTTTTCTTTGGAATCGTATCTTACCAAGAAATCAGAGGCTTCATGGTAATATCGCCCATCAAAGTAAACTCCTTTAACCCAAAAGTTTGGGATAAATTCTTCTTTAAAGACGCTCTGAAACTTCGGATCATCTTTTACATAGCTTTCCTTAATCCCATCTCGCAATGTGATAAACAGGAAACCCTTGGGTCTAGATGACAGCGGAGCCTCGTTTTGCTTCATTGAAAGCTCTACATTTTCATTGACTTTGTAAGAATCTTTACCATCCATATAATACCATGTATAACCGTAATATTTAGGTTTGCCGCTTCCCGAAATCCCATATTCGCATACAGCAGGATTACCCCTAAAATCTACTGCAGTGATCTCGATAATATAAGAGTTCTCAGATTTTACCGGAATATCAAGCAAAGCCTTTCCATCTTTGCCGGTTGTAGTCTCGATTTCAGATTCTAAGACCTTGCTGTATTCATATTCGTAACGCGGCTGAACCTTCTTATTTATAAAATCATAATAGGTGCCACTCTCATATTTTTCCCACACTTCCCGGAAGACTCGAACTTTAAGAGGGTGGTTTGCTGCAGGTCCGCTTATATAAGAGTTTTCATCCCAAGGATCTGATGTGCCGCTGTTGACCTTATCTACCGTAAGCCTGTCAACGGATACCTGGATTTTACCGATTCTGTTTTTAATATCGCCTGTTGCACTGATTTTAATATCATTATTTAGCACAAAAAGGGGTGCTTCGGCACTAATGTCTCCGGCTTCAGGCAGTTTTGCGGTAAGAAATAAAATGGCATATTGAAGAAATCCGTATTCTTGCTTAAATTCGGGAGAAAAACTAATTGTGGCACTACCTTCGTTATTTGTAACGACGTTTCCGCGGCTGTAGTCATGTATGTAATATTCTAAAGAGGTATTTGGCACAGGAGTTCCTTCGAAAAAGGCGGCTTTAACTTCAAAATCAACTTTATCGCCTACATATACAGCCTTTTTGGAAGATGAAATCTCCAGCTGATAGGCAGGTTTATCATAGGTCGCAACCTCAAATCCTTTAGATGAGAGGACGTTGCTGCCATGCTTTACTTCTAGAAAATAATAACCCGGAATCAAATTTGGAAGCTTAAAACTTCCTGTATAGCTGAAGCCATCTAAGGAGATATTTTTTGTCTCTATGGGTATGGCATTTTCTACTTGAGACGATATTAAAGACACGGTTATATCATTAATAGGCTTTGCGCCGCTTTCTCTCGGCTTAACCAATCCCCAGAAATTAACAGTGCTGTCAGGCTTGTATAAAGGCCTGTCAAGATATAGATACTTCCAGTAACTTTTTGCAGAATCATCCAGATCCTGATCGAAATAAAACCGGTAGCCGGGATAAATAGCCGCCACTGCTTCCTTGCCGTCTTTTGAAACGATAGGATAAACTTGAGTAAAACTGCTGTCCAGGCCTGAAATTTTGGCTAATCCGGTATCGTCTGTGGTGGAAGATGCTTTTTGCTGCCAAATCCTTACATTGGCTTTAGATACCGGTTTGCCAGATGTCAAATCATTTACCCAAACAAGAGTCTGGTCTTTGTCTACGGCTGCGTATACCGCAAGGTCGGTAACTTCAAACCACACCTGGTATGTCTTGCCCTCTTTTGTAACAGCTTGGGCTATATAGTAGCCGGGAGGCATAACATCCGGAAATTCAACAAAAGTTGTATCATCGAAATTTCTTACAGGTAAAGAAAATTTTGCAGCAGATTCTAGTCCTGATATATCTTCTCGATAATTTTGTCGGCTTAAATAAGCCCAAAACGGTATTTCTTGTCTTTTGCTTAAGGCATTTATATAATCATCGGCTGTTTTATATTTATATACAGTAAAGTCAATGCTTTTAGGCAGTGAATTTTTGTTCAAACCATAATATCCGAATTGGAAAACAGGGTTTTCAGACGACGAAAATTCACTGACAGGTCTGAAAAAAGTAAGCTCTGTTCTTTGATCATCTTGAGATTTTTCCAAAGTTTCAAACTGAAAAGTATAGTCTTCCTTCAAAGTTTGGCTGCTGCCGGAAAGAGGCAGACCCTTCTTGATTGTAACAGTATACAGAGTCTCAGGCTCTAAACCCTTTGGCACAAATACCGCCGTTTTTTTATGAATTTCAAAACTGCCCTCTACTGCCGGAGTGATGCTAAAGAATTTTGGCAGATTTTCGAAATTTACATGGCTAAATGTGATTTCAATGCCTGTATTTTGAGGAACGCCGGTAGCTTGATTTGCGGGAAGCGTAGATATTACCTTAAAATCTCCCTTTGTTTGAAATGCCCACATGAAAGGGGTGGAAGTATCCCCTGAAGAAAGGATAAATTTATATATTTTTTGAGGCTCTAACGGCTGGGTTGGCGAGATAATAACTTTTTTATTATCTTTAGAATCCCTTGAAACAGTAAAGTCCAGCGCAGGATCTACTGAAAGATTTTCACGGATGAATTTTGGATCAAGGGCAGAATTTGCCGAAAGGACGAATTTGGTATCGATAGCAGCGCCTGCACTATCTTCATCGGTGGGCTTCATAGTAATCTCAGATGCAAGAGCTATATTGGAAGGGCGCATATTTATATATAAACTCAGACCTAAAACCAAAAATATTATTAACGCAACAAAGATAGCGGCATAATGTTTTGATTTTTTCATTTTTTCATCTCCCTGGTTTTACCTTCTCATAATATAGACGATAGGTCAAGAAAATTGTTCCGGAAAAATAAAAAGATATGCACCCTTGCAAAACCGCTTGATGATTTACGCATCTTCCGCAATGTAAAGGCAGCATATCTAAACTAAAATCATAACTGTTATTGTTTTTGAGCCTCGGCTATAAGTTTTTTAATTTGCCCTTTAGTGAGCACCTTGCCGGATGATTTAACCTTACCGTCAATTATTAAGGCCGGGGTCAAAAGTATATCGTATTCCAAGATTTTTTTAATTTCGGTTATCTTTTCCACATTTACGTTTATACCAAGTTCTTTTACAGCTTCCTGAGTGTTCTTTTCTAAGATTTTACACTTAGGACAACCTGTACCTAAAACTTTTATATCCATAAGCATTCCTCCTTGGTTTTATAATAACATTATTTTCTAATATCTCGCAAGAGAAGCCTTAAAAAAGAATGTTGATTTATTAGGCTGTAAAGGTTGACACAAGCAGAATATATCGATATCCTAGTTATAGCAGAGCGGTTGAAGGCGAAAATTAGCGTATTGATTAGATAAAGGAAGGAGTTGGTAAATCAATGACCGTATTCGACATTTTAAAGGCATTTTGGGAAACAGCAAAAAATGTTTTGCCAATAGTTCTGTTCTTATGCGTTTTTAAAGTGATCATTTTAAGAAAACCATTGGAAGAAATAAACACTCTTATTATCGGGACGCTCCTTAGCATAATAGGACTTCATCTGTTTTTGAAAGGAATATCCCTTAGCTTGATTCCGCTGGGGGATTCAGTAGGAGAAAATCTGGTAGTGCTTAATAACAAATACCTGATTGCGATATTCGCTTTTGTGGTAGGATATTTTGCAACAATGGTCGAACCCGGCCTTAAGGCTCTTGCTATGGAAGTAGAAGAAATTTCAACAGGAGCTATACCTATGAATGTGCTGATAAAAGCTGTAGGAATAGGCTTTGGAGTGGGGATGAGTTTAGGAATTGTGAAGATACTAAATAACATACCAACTAAAACCATTCTTTTCCCCGTGCTGCTTACGGCAATGGTTTTGGGTTATTTTGCACCTAGAGAGTTTGTGGATATTGCAATTGACTCAGCCAGTGCAACGACAGGACCTGTAAACATACCGCTTAATATGGCTATCGCTCTTGGCCTTTCGAAAATACTGGAAACTTCAGACCCGTTACTTAATGGTTTTGGAATAATAGGTCTTACTTCCATGGGTGCGGTAATTTCAGTATTGGTGTTAGGTGTATTAACTAGAATTTAAGGAGGGATAAAGGTGACCGAAGTTATGGCTATTGTGGCAATTGTTGAAAGGGGTAGAGCTGACTATGTAGTAAAACGGGCTAAAAAGGCGGGAGCTCAAGGAGCTACTATATTATATGGTCGCGGTACCGGAGAAAGCGAAGCAAAAAAGTTTTTGAATGTGCATATCGAATCTTCTAAAGAGATTATCTTAATACTAACTGAAAAAGAGAAATGCAGGCAGATATTTGAAGAAATAGTTGAAGCAGGCAAACTCAAAGAACCGGGAACAGGTATAATATTTACATTTCCTATCTCGAATTTGGTCGGCCTGCATCACCGCGAAAATTTTTCTTTAGATTAGATGTTAATTTTCCATGAACCTATTTAAAACGGGATATCATTCGTGAAAACCGCAATTTCTCCTGCCGGCCTAGTTTTCTTAGTTTATTATCCCCAGCTCTTCTTTAACAAAGTTAGGAAGAGCAAAACAACTTTCTATGATTTCCCGATTCACATATTTAGTTTCCTTATCAAATTTGCCGGGATTTACATCAGAATATTTTTTAGAACCTATAGTAAAAGTCCAGAATCCGCCGGGATATGTAGGAACCGTTGCCATATAAGGTTTTACAATGGGGAAAAGACTGCTTAAATTTTTATATATCTTGGTAAAGATTTCAGTATAGAAGATAGGTGATTCGCTTTGGCACACCATTAGACCATCTTTACACAAATTGTCATAAACATCTTTGTAAAAGTCAAGTTCAAAAAGTTTAACTGCCGGTCCTACAGGGTCAGAGGAGTCGATAATAATTACGTCATACAGATAATCTCGGTTTTCTTTAACATAACAGGTTCCATCTTGGAAAATAAAGTTTACCCTGGGATCAGGTTTGCCGCCGGAAACCTCAGGCAAGTATTTAAGGGATGTCCGGACTACCATTTCATCTATTTCTACCATATCAATTCTTTCTACATTAGAATACTTAGAAACTTCTCTTGCAACTCCGCAATCGCCGCCCCCTATTATCAGCACATTTTTGGGACTGGGGTGGATGTTTAAAGGCACGTGCGAAATCATCTCATTGTAGATATATCCATCGCCGCTTGTGGTTTGGACGGCATCGTCTAACACCAGCATCCGCCCAAAATCGTAAGAATCAAGTACTATTATTTCTTGAAGCGGTGAATTTTCTCTATATACTACTTCTTTTATGCGATAATCAATTTTAAGGTTGTTCCGATCTATCTCGGTGAACCACAGATCATCTCCTATTCTTTGCAAGCATTCTTCTGTTTTCATTACAGAACCCCCTTAGCGGTTTATTATAAAGCTGTAATACATGATAGCATGTATTGAGAAATTTAGCAAAAAGCCCAGGGGAAGCAATGAGGATTAGTCTAAAATATTTTCAAACAACATCTGATTGCGATATAATAAAGAGAGGATAAGTTGTGTAGAACAAAATAAGTGCTAAACTTGCAAAATTAGCTTGCAACTAAGCATACAATCAATTGAAAGGAGTTTTACAATGAAAGAACTACATATTTCTGAAGTGTCTGAAGAAATAATAAATGAATTGCCGGGTGGCGCATTGCTTACAGTGAAGTCTAAAAACGGCTTGAACACCATGGTAATAGGCTGGGCGACTTTGGGACGTGTCTGGAATAAGCCTATACTTACGGTTATGGTCAGATTTTCTAGATTTACTCATGATATTATTAAAGATGCTGATTCTTTTACAGTAAGTTTTTCAACAAAAGGCAAATTAAAAGGGGCTATAGCAGGATGCGGCAGCAAAAGCGGAAGAGATATTGACAAGTTTAAGGAATTCAACTTAACGCCTTCTTATGTTGAAAACATAGAGTCACCGTATATTGCCGAGGGAGACCTGCACATTATCTGCAAGATAGTCTATAAGAACACTATGGAACCGGAGCTTCTCTCTGATGAGATAAAAGAGCGCTGGTACAGTGACAATGATTACCATACTATTTATTACGGAGAAGTTATTAAGGTATTGGCAGATGAATAAAAAGAATGCCTGCATGTGTTTATGAAAGTCGTAGAAAGCAATAAACTAAAACAAGGCCTTTGTTATAAAATGGCCTTGTTTTAGTTTGTGTACATTTACATATTCGAACAATGAATTTTTACAGGACACTCGCTGCAAAGAGGTCCTTTATTTTTGCAGCATTCCTTTCCGAGACGTACTATTAAAGCATGATACTCGTTAAATAAAGCTGCATCAAGAGGCAGGTTATCCATAAAAAAACTCTGCATTTCATCATAACTTACATCAGGACAGAAAAATCCCAACCGCGAAAAAATTCTCCGCGTATAAGCATCCACGACAAAAATTGGTTTTTCGGCTGCATATAAAATTATTGAGTCAGCGGTTTCTGGCCCGATTCCTTTTATGCCTAAAAGTTGGTCTCGCATTTGGGAAACATCGTTTTTAAAAAAATTATGAATATCTCCTTCATAATTCCGGGCGATATATTGGCAAAAATTTTTTAGCTTTTTTGCTTTTTGATTATAGTACATAGTAGATCTTATAAGTCCGGCAAGTTTTTCATTATCTGCTGAAAGTATGGCCTCTAGAGACATCAATCCTTCTTTTTTTAAATTATCAATGGCCTTTTCTACATTTTTCCATGAAACGCTTTGAGTTAAAATGGCACCGACAATTACTTCGAAATCATCATCGGCAGGCCACCAGTGCTGAGGGCCGAAAGCTTGGAACATGTCGTTGTAGATATTTAGTAAAGTTTCTTTCGGCAAAAATCCAACCTCCATCCTAAAAAGTTATTACAAGTCCTCCAATTCCCGTATATGCCCCAACAGTAGGACCGACGGGATAAATTAAAACATTTTGGCAGTTATATCTATTTATAATTTCGGTTTTTATAAGCTCTGCATCTTGAAGATTTTGAGCATGTGTAATACAGACAGTAGTATTTGACAGATCCCCGTTTCCCCTCTCGCCTATCAATGAAATAAGCCGCTCTACTGCTCTTTTATTTCCTCTGACTTTTTCAAGAGGGACCACTTCGCCTTCAATGCCCTCACATATAAGTTTAATATTCATTATACTTGCAACCGTTCCTTGAAACCGTGTTATGCGGCCGCCTTTGACTATATTTTCCAGTGTCTGAAGGTATACAAAAATTGTCATATGCTGACGAAACTCCGAAAGGGCATCTACAATTTCTGCCATAGAGCATCCTTTATCTCTCATATCTACTGCTTTCATGACCTGAAGCGCATGTCCTGATGATGCAGCAAGAGAATCAAAGACCGTAACCGGTATAGATGTCATAGTCTTTGCTACATTTGCCGATTGAAAAGTGCCGCTGAGCTTTGACGAAATAGTTATGCATAAGATTTCATCCCCCGGCGAAGCTGTTTCTTCAAAAACTTTCAAAAATGCTGCCGGCGATGGCTGAGTTGTTTTCGGCAAAGTGTTTGATGATGTCATTTTTTTATAAAATTCTTCCGGAGTGATGTCAATCTTTTCCCTATACTCCGCATCCGGAAATATTATAGTCAGCGGGACGATGGGGATGTGATGTGCCGCAAGATATTCATCCGGCAAATCACAAGAACTGTCGCTTACAATGTGTATCACTGCTTTTCCTCCTAAAAATTATTCGTACTTCAAGTTGAGTTTTTCCGCAATATCACAAAATACCTTTCCTATACTATCGTGTATCACTATCTTTGCTCTTTCGTCAAAGGGAGTCGGATCTCGGTTGATTATGGAAAATTGTCGGCAGTAAAGTGGAAGTTCCGCTACGGGGTAAACCTCTAAGCTGCTGCCCACAACAAGCAAGAAGTCACATTTTTTGACGGCTTTTAAGGCTTCATAAAAATCTTTATTCATCGGGTCTCCAAAGAGAACAACGTCAGGTCTTACAAGGCTGCCGCATATCTCGCATCGCGGCGGATTAATACCTTCGTAGAACTGTGCTACAATATCATTGAAATCATATTTATTAGTGCAATTAATACAGTGAGCCGTCCTAAGATTGCCGTGGACCTCAAAAAGGTTTTTAGAGCCTGCTTTGTAATGAAGATTATCAATGTTTTGTGTGATTACCCCCTTAATATAGCCCTCCCTTTCCATGACGGCTATTATGCGATGAGCCGCATTTGGCTTAGCCTCGGTATATTTTGCCCATTGAGATATGTTAAATCTGAAAAATTCTTCAGGATGTGAAAGCATAAATGTCACACTTGCCATTTTAGCAGGATCGACTTTTTCCCAAAGGCCTGTACCTTTACTTCGGTAGTCGGGGATGCCGCTTTCAGTGCTGATGCCAGCACCTGTTAAAACTATCGCATTTCTAGAGGATTTTAATAAATCCACAAGTGCATCAATCATTTAATCGCCCCTTTGCCCCATATTCTACTATGTTATATTATAGCGAAATTTTGCTTACTTTTCTAGACGAATCTATTATTAACGGCATCTGTTTATTGTAATACAAAGAAAATATGAGAAAAACAGTGAAGATCAGGGGAGCTCGAATGCATCCAATTACAAAAAAGGAATTTTGAGGGCGAAAATAGAATATGTAAGATGAGTGCGACGTTAATTTAATTTAAATTATAAATGTTATTTAATTTCAAGAATAGAAGAGGGGTTACAAAATTGCCGTTAGAAAACCTGGAAAAGGAACTTCAAGAAATAGCTGAGGCTATAATGTCTGTTACAGGTCTTGATGTAACCATCCTTGATAGCTCGTTGAAAAGAATAGCCGGAACTGGAAAATACCGCGAAAAGATAGGTAAATATGCCGCAAAAAATTCTGTTTTTGAAAAGTGCATAAAAACCGGCAAAGAATATGTTATTACGGAACCGAGAACTTGCACTGAGTGCATAAACTGCAGCGACAAAAAGAACTGCCGGGAAGAGGCGGAGGTTTGTTATCCTATAGAAAGCGATGAAGGTATTGCAGGTGTAATCGGAATGATAGCCTTTAGTCCTGAACAAAAGGAAGCCTTTATTAAAAACCGGTTTAGCTATATGAACTTTGTAAGCCGCATGAGCAAATTAATAGCCTCAAGCATTAAGGAAAAGATTTTGCATCAAGAGCTGCAGTACAAGTCTATTGAGCTTAAAACAATTATCGATTCAGTAGATGAAGGGATTATTGCAATTGATGACAAAAGAAAAATTTTGTGCATAAACAATTGGGCATGCGATATGCTAGGCCTAAAAGCCGAAGATGTTGTAGGGAAAGATATAGATGAAATTCTTCCCGGCAATGGCGTAACAAAGATTTTGAATACAAACAACGAGATAAAAAACCAAGAAGAAATAATAAACATAAACGGCAAAAACCAACGCTTTCTTCTTTCGGCAAAACCCATAATCTTTAATCATAAAGCCGCAGGTGTAGTTGCTAGTTTAAAAGATTTTAATAATTTACGCCGTTCGATTTTTAAAATCAGCGAGAGTCCCGAAAGTTTTACTTTTGGCAAAATACTAGGCAGTAGCCCGGCTTTTACTCTAGTAAAAGAACAAGCAAGACAGATAGCAAGCCAGGATGTAACAGTGCTGCTTTTAGGAGAAAGCGGGACAGGAAAAGAACTTTTTGCAAGAGCAATTCATCATGAAAGTTCAAGAAGGAATGAAATATTTTTGCCCATAAACTGTGGTGCTATTCCAGACAGTCTTATAGAAAGCGAGCTCTTCGGTTATGAAAAAGGCACTTTTACCGGTGCAAATCCAAAAGGAAAGGTAGGCAAATTTGAAAGCGCAAACGGTGGGACTGTTTTTTTAGATGAAATAGGTGATTTACCGCTTCACATGCAGGTTAAAATCCTCAGAGTCCTTCAAGAAAAAGAAATATACAGAGTCGGGGGAATTACGCCGATAAAAGTAGATGTAAGAATAATTGCCGCTACCAACAAAGACCTGCAGGCTATGGTGCAGCGCGGCGAGTTTCGGGAAGATCTGTTTTATCGCTTAAATGTAGTTCCCATAAAAATTCCACCGCTCAGAGATAGACCTGAAGATATTTTAGAATTGGCTGAAGTTTTTTTTCAAAGATATTCCAAGATTTACCATAAAAATCTTAAAGGCATTTCCAAAGAAGCAAAAAAAGTCTTAGTTTCATACTCATACCCGGGAAATGTTCGGGAGCTTGAAAACCTGATAGAATACGGCGTTATTTTTGAAAAGAGTGATTTTCTTCAAGGTGAAACACTCCTAAAGAAAATCAGCATAGAAAATGGCACTTATACAGCAGAAACCGGAGGACTCAAAGAAATGGTGGCAAGATATGAAAGGCAGATAATACAGGATTTAATGCACCGATACGGTGAGAGCACAGAAGCTAAGCAAAAAATAGCCGAAAAGCTTAATATAAGCACTGCCACCTTATACCGCAAATTAAAAGAGCTGGATTTGACAAACTAATAAACAATTTAATAAACAAGGTCTGTATAAACGGCTTGTTTAGACATCATTCAAGAAGAATTTCTGCGGTGAAATCAGCTTCGATTTCCCTGCGGGAATTCTTCTTTTCTGTATACTGCAAACTAGAAAATACAATAAATTTTTAGCTTATGCAAAAACCATTTTATTTATGGGCAAAATTACTGAAAAATACAAATAACCTGTCTTAAATTCTCATAAATGATAAATAAGCTATCAAATTTGAGAAATAACATATTAAGAGAGGGTGTAG
Organism: Tepidanaerobacter syntrophicus; assembly: GCF_001485475.2. Taxonomy (NCBI): domain Bacteria; kingdom Bacillati; phylum Bacillota; class Clostridia; order Thermosediminibacterales; family Tepidanaerobacteraceae; genus Tepidanaerobacter; species Tepidanaerobacter syntrophicus. The sequence goes on from NZ_DF977000.1 coordinate 365,642, forward strand.
ATACTTTAGGTAATTATCCTTTCTCATTTTTGATAAAAATAAATTTATTTTTTAATATTATCTGAAATTAATTATTGCCAAGACTACCTACAAACGTTGACTTCGTGCACTTTCCGGACATACAAGATAATTAAATCTGATGGATGGCACACAATTTGCATTAGCATATCTGTAAAGAAGGGCTTGCAAAGCATATTAAGCAAGCTTAACGTGCAAAATAGTTGATTATACATTCAAAAAAGGTGGGGTAATATGGCAATAATGACCAATTCACTTTTATTTGACATATTAAAAGATCAAGTAACTCCCGCATTGGGATGCACAGAACCTATAGCGGTAGCCTTGGCCGTAGCTAAAGCTAAGGAAACTCTGGGCAGCTTGCCGGAAAGGTTAGAAATTAAGGTTGATAGAAACATTTTTAAAAACGCCCTTGCTGTTGGCATACCCAAAACAAAAGAAAAGGGACTTTATATGGCTGCGGCACTGGCCCTTATAGCGGGCAAGTCAAAGTATAAGCTGGAGGTATTAAAGGATATAACCGAAGAAGACATACTTGAGGCCGGTAAGATTGTAGACAGCAATATCATCCACGTAGATATTGCCAAAGAAAAAACCGGACTATATGTAGAAGTTACAGCAATTTCCGGTAAAGAAGAGAGCAAGGTTATAATAAAAGATAAACATGATAATATTGTGTTAGTGGAGAAAAACGGGGAAGTAATATTTAACCAAGAAGCAAAAAATACAGACAAATTTTCCTTAAAAGAAAGTATTAAAGGAATGAAAATAAGGGATTTAGTAGAGTTTGCAACACAGGTGGAAGTAAGCAGCCTAGAGCTGGTAGATGAAGGCATCAAAATGAATAAAAAAATGGCTGAAGCCGGCATGGATAGTAAATATGGCAGGGCTTTAAGCGGTGGGACTTTGATTGATGAAATGAACTATAGAGAATATGCAAAGTATTTGACAGCTGTAGCAAGCTATGCGCGCATGTCGGGATATCCTCTTCCGGTTATGAGCTGCGCGGGCAGCGGAAATCACGGGCTTACTGCTATACTGCCGGTAGTGGCTGTAGGAGAAAAGAAAGGTATAAGTTATGATAAAATAGTAAGAGCGGTTACTCTAAGCCTACTGGTTACCATATATGTGAAAAGTTACACAGGCACACTTTCCCCTGTTTGCGGGTGCGGAGTAGCTGCAGGCGTGGGTGCCGGTGCAGGCGTTACCTATATGCTGGGGGGAAATCTTGAACAAATCGAAGGTTCCATCAAAAATATGATAGGCACTATGGCGGGGATTATCTGCGATGGAGGTAAACCCGGCTGTGCTTTTAAACTTGCTATTTCTGTAGATGCTGCGCTAGAATCGGCTTTGATGGCGTTAAACGGCGTTGTAATATCCCCTGATGATGGAATAGTAGACGAAACAGCGGAAAAAACCATACAAAATCTTGGCAAGGTATCAACTGATGGTATGATAAATACCGATGAGACAATTTTGGAGGTGATGCTGGGAAAATGTAGATGAGTTCAGTTTTACTAATGGATAAAGTCTCGTCCGTTAGTTCCCATGATAAAATGATTATAAATCAGGAGGTGTTTTTAATTGGCAAAAAATAAAGGCGGCAGCAGTTTAATAGTCAAACTGTTGGTAAGTATTGTAATCGGTATTATAATTGGTCTTGTAGTTCCAAAAAGCGTAATGGTGGCTATATCGACTATTAAATACTTTTTAGGGCAAATAATATTTTTTACAATTCCACTTATCATTCTTGGATTTATAGCGCCTGCAATAGCTGAACTAAAATCTAATGCAAGCCGGCTAATGACCATTACTATTTTATTGGCGTATCTATCATCGGTAGGAGCTGCAGCATTTGCTATGATCTCGGGATATGCGATAATACCACATCTTTCAATAGCGGCGAATTTAGGTAATTTGAGAGAAGTACCTAATCCCTTAATTGAACTTAGTATACCTCAGATATTCAGCGTTATGAGCGCTCTAGTGCTAGCATTGATGGTAGGTCTTGCAGCCGCAAACACTAAAGCTGAAACTGCAAAGAAATTATTGCAAGAATTTCAAAAAATGGTCTTATACATCGTTCAAAGTATAATAATCCCCATACTGCCAGTCTTTATAGCATCGACATTTGCAGGTCTTGCCTATGAGGGAAGCATAACTAAACAACTTCCGGTCTTTTTACAAATAATAGTTCTGGTTATTTTAGGACATTGGATATGGCTTGCAGTTCTCTATTCATTAGGAGGAGTTATTTCAGGGATAAATCCTTTAAATGTTTTAAAACATTATGGCCCAGCTTATATGACGGCAGTAGGCACCATGTCAAGCGCCGCAACACTGCCGATAGCATTGGAGTGTATCCATAAAAATAATGAGATACCTCGGCATATTCAAGATTTTGTAATACCGCTTTGCAATACTGTTCACCTTTGCGGTTCCGTGCTTACAGAAACATTTTTTGTAATGGCCGTTTCTAAAATACTCTATGGCACGATGCCGCCGCTTACACAGATGATAACATTCATCTTTCTTTTAGGACTTTTTGGTGTTGCTGCGCCGGGAGTGCCGGGCGGAACAGTTATGGCATCTTTAGGTCTTATTACCAGCGTGTTAGGATTTGATCAGGCAGGAGTTGCTATGGTGCTTTCTATTTTCGCACTTCAGGACAGCTTCGGCACTGCGTGCAATGTCACAGGAGATGGTGCAATAGCTCTTATGGTAACAGGAATTGCGCAAAGATTCATGAAGGAAGAAATGGAATACGAAAAACCTGGTACAGATAAAACGAAAGAAGGTTTAAAAAGAGGAGAAAAAGCTTACGAAAGTTAGCTGAATTAACCAAGTTAAGCCAAGGCCCATTAACTATGAGATGGGACCTTGGCTTTTTAAGTATTATAATTAATCTTTATTAATATCTGTAAAAAATATATAATTAAAAAAGGATAGAGACAGAAATCTAAGGTTCTTAAGAGTTTTAAGATAGTAATTAAGGATATTGGTTTGTGTAATATCAAATTATTCAAATATCTTAAGGAGGCAAATTATGTATAAACCTATTGGCTCTTGGGTGGCTATACCCACACCCTTTAACGAATCAGGAACTATTGACTGGAAAGGTTTTGAGATTCTTATCGACCATCAAGCAGCACATGGTACATCAACTTTGCTTGTAATGGGTTCTGCGGGAGAAGTTACTTTATTGTCAGCGGAAGAGCGAAAAGAAATCGTAAGGCGCATATCAAAATATGCCAAAGGAAAGATACCGGTATTCTTCGGAGCCGCATTTCCTACTACTGAGGAAACCATCAAATTTAGTCAGTATGCGGAAGGAGAGGGTGCCGATGGGTTAGTTTATACTGCGCCCCCTTATTTGCTGCCGCCTCAGTCGGCACTGGCAGACCATTTAGTAGCTTGTGCAAAATCCGTATCTATTCCGGTCGCTGTCTACAATAATCCCAGCCGGGTAGGGGTTTTTATTGAACCTGATACTATAGGACGTTTGGCTGAGGAATGTCCTAATTTTGTAGCAGACAAAGAGGCCATGGGAAGTGTTCAGCATTTAGTAGAAGTAAAAAGGAGAGTGGGAGAAAAAGTCCACATACTCTGCTGCGACTATCCGAAATATTCCATTTTACTGCCTACTCTTGCCATTGGCGGCCATGGAGCAGCAAATATCGGAGGGAATATAATACCTGAGGAGATGGCTGCAATTGCAAGACCTTGGGACAGCATAGAAAAAGTTGAGGAAAGCCGCAAACTTTATTTTAAGTATTACCCGCTTCTTGAAGCACTCTACTGGTTTTCAAATCCGATTGTAATAAAAGCAGCCTTAAACATTCTCGGACTTCCGGGAGGCATGCTGCGCAGACCTTACCAAGATCTTAGAGGAGAAAAGCTGGAAGACTTAAGAAAGCTGATGGATGAGATGGGCGTTATCGAAAAATATGGACAAAAATAAAGCTAAAGATTATAGAGGAGGGAAGTTTTTTCATGGATAAAAATTTGGTGGTAATCGGAGGAACTGCGGCGGGAATGAGCGCTGCAGCGCAAGCCCGTCGGGGCGACCCATCGCTTCCCATAATTGTCTTTGAGCGCACAGGTTATATAACTTACGGATCTTGCGGTCTGCCTTATTATATCGGAAATGTCATAAAAGATGTTAACAAACTTATAACTTATACCCCTGAATACATGAAAAAACAAAGAAATATCGATGTTTATATATTGCATGAAGTTGTAGGCATAAATACCCAAGAAAAGTACGTGAAGGTTAAAAACCTTAAAAGCGGTGAGACGTTTAATCAGCCCTACGGTCAGTTGGTAATAGCCACCGGCGCAGTTTCAGTTGTCCCTAAAATACCGGGTATTGATAATAATGGCATATTCACATTAAGAAATATTGAAGATGGAATTAAAATTAAAGAATTTTTATCATCGAAAAATGTGAAACACGCTGCAATTTTAGGGGCAGGCTTCATAGGGCTTGAATTAGCAGAAGCTCTTAGAAATTGGGGCATAGATGTAAATATTTTTGAAATGCTTCCAAGAATTCTTCCCCAAATCGATGAAGAACTTAGCGCTCTTATTGAAGCAGAGCTGGAAAAAAATTCAGTAAAATTATATAAGAACACAAAAGTTGTTGAGTTTAAACCTGCCGAAAAAGGCGGCTTGAAGATAATTACTGAGGGCAATAATATTTTTGATGCAGATATGGTAATTGCCGCAGTAGGAGTTAAGCCGAATACACTTCTTGCACAAAATGCAAAGATACAGACGGGGACTTTAGGCGGTATAGCAGTAGACAAATATATGCGCACAAGCTGTCCTGATATATGGGCTGCCGGAGATTGCACGGAAACTTACAATCGTATTACAAAAAAGCCCGTATATGTTCCTCTAGGAACTACAGCTAACAAGCAGGGCAAGATTGCAGGGGAAAATGCAGCAGGGGGCAGCGTTATCTTTCCGGGCATTATCGGAACTCAAGTAACTAAGATTTTCAATACATATACAGCAACTACAGGCCTTAATGAAATATCAGCAAAAGATGCAGGAATGCTTCCAATTTCTGCGAAGATAAAACATGTAGATAAAGCAGGCTACTATCCCGGCTCCAAATCCATACATGTAAAGATCATCATTGACAAAAATACGGCTAAAGTCATTGGAGCCCAGATGGCGGGGAGCGAGGGAGTTGGAAAGCGTATTGACATTTTTGCCACTGCCATTACTGCAGGTATGACGGTCTACGAATTAAATGAACTGGATCTTGCTTATGCACCACCGGTATCGCCGGTTTATGATCCTGTGCTTATCGCTGCATCTAGCGGAATAAAGGCATTAGAAAAGACATAAACGAAAATATTAAACCCCTTCATTAATAAATAATTTGGAGGGGTTTAATATTGTGCGCACCCGTGGATTTTAAGCTATCCGATTTTTAAATAAAATATTAAAATAAAAAATTCACAAAGAAGGAATATTAAAATATTTGTCGAATATTTAATATACAATAGGTGGTATATACCACGAACCACTAAAAAAGAAAGTGATTAAATTGAGATCTAAAGAACAGCTACCTCCAATTTACGATCAAATCAAAAGATTGCTGGAAGAAAAAATTGAAAATGGCGAATACCTTCCCGGCTCTAAACTGCCTTCGGAAAGAGAGCTTAGCGAGCAATACAAGATAAGCCGAATGACTGCCAGAAATGCTCTAACTTCGCTGGTAAACGAAGGCAGGGCTTACAGAAAACAGGGGAAAGGCACATATGTTGCAAAGCCGAAGATAAAAAGAGATTTACTGCATTTGACAGGCTTTTCCAAAATGCTTAAAGAAAGAGGCATAGAGCCAAGCAATTATACACTTGGAGCAGAAATCTTTGAAGCAGATAAAATAATTTCAGAAAAATTTAATATTTCAATTGGAGAAGAAGTATATAAAATAACAAGGCTGCGCCGAGGAAATCAGCAAAATTTTGCTCTTGAGTATTCTTATCTGCCGGTAAAGCTTTTTCCGGGCCTTTTGGACTATGATCTGGAAAAAGATTCCTTATATAGAATCATAGAAGAAGAGTATGGATTTAAACTAAAATTCGCAAAACAATGGATAAAACTTGCAAAAGCCAACGAATACGAGGCAAAAGTCCTGGAGATAAATCCGGATACCCCTATACTGATTTTAGAATCAATAACCTATACCAAACATGATATGCCTGTTGAAATGACATATTCTCTTACAAGAGGCGATCTGTGCGAATTTTATACTGAGCTTTGGAGCGATTTGTCATAATATTTTTAAGTTGGGAGTGGCATGAAATATGGCAAAAATTATCGGAGTCGGAGATAACGTAGTAGACAAATATTTAGATTTAGGGCTTATGTTTCCGGGAGGCAATGCCCTAAACGTAGCTGTTCTTTCCCGCAGATATGGAGCCGATGCCGCCTATATGGGTGTGCTGGGAGAAGACAGAGCCGGCAGACATATATACGAAACATTGCAAAAAGAAGGCATAGACGTATCTCGTGTAAGGATAACAGAAGGTCCTAATGCGTATTCAGAAGTAACCTTAGTAGATGGCGACAGGGTATTCGTGGGAGGGGATCCGGGGGTATCTACTCAGCTTTCATTTACTGAAGATGATTTTGAATATATGAAAAAATTTGATCTGATTCATACCAGCGTTTATAGTTACATAGAAGATGAACTAAAAAACCTAAAAGAAACTGGTAAAATTGTTTCATTTGATTTTTCAGATAGTTATGAACAATCCTACCTAAATAAAACACTTCCATATGTTGATTTTGCCTTTTTTTCCGGTTCAGGCAAATCTTTGGAAGAAATCAAGGATTTCCAAAAAAAAGTAAGCGAGCAAGGTCCCTCTTTAGTTCTTATTACAAGAGGCTCCAAAGGAGCAATCCTTTATTATAATGGCAAATATTATTTACAAGACAGTGTTCCTACAAAGGTTGTGGATACCTTAGGGGCAGGAGATGCTTTTATTGCAAGCCTGATAGTAAGTATTCTTGATGGGAAGGAGGTAACTTTTGCTATGCAAAAGGCTGCCGAAGATGCAGCCAAAACTTGCACCTATTACGGTGCTTTCGGCTATGGAATCGAATTTTAATTTTTATAAGGAGGGAGAACAATTTTGAAGAGCTATAGAAAAACCTTATCACTGGTGATTATCTTTACTCTTGCACTATCTTTGGTTGCCGGCTGCGGAGGAGGCTCTCAGGAAACAGGAGGCACTACTGAAGAGACGCAAGGCGAGCAGGTAGTATTAAAATTCTTGCACAAATGGCCTCAGCCAGAGAATATGCCCTATTTTGAAGATGTGGTAAAAGATTTTGAGGCCACGCATCCCAATATAAAAATAGATATGGAAGCTGTAGCGGATGAACCGATTAAAGATAAGCTGCGGGTTCTTATGGGAACAGATTCCCAGCCGGACATATTCTTTTCCTGGAGTGGTGAGTTTGCCAAAAAATTTGTTCGTTCTAACAACGCATTAGACATAACTGAGGCCTTAAATGCAGATACAGACTGGAAAAACAGCATTATGCAGGCAGGCCTTGAGCCCTTTACAATGGATGGAAAGGTTTATGGAATTCCCTTTAGAATTAATGGAAAATTCTTTGTATATAACAAAGAGATATTTGCAAAGCACAATCTCCAAGAGCCTGAAACCTGGGCGGATTTTATTAAGATATGTGAAACATTAAAAGCAGACAATATTACCCCTATAGCGCTGGGAAATCAATATCCATGGGCAGCATGCCATTATCTCACTGGTTTAAATCAGAAGCTTGTGCCTCAAGATGTACGCATGAAGGATTACAATCCGAAAACCGGAGAATTCACAGACCCTGGGTATGTCCAAGCTCTAGAGTATTTAAAATCCCTAAATGACAATGGCTACTTTAATGAAGGCGTAAATTCTACATCTCATGATATGGCTCATGAAATGTTTTATGCAGGACAAGCGGCTATGTTCTATGTGGAATTAGAAGAGTTCCAGCAGGTAGAAGATAACTTTTCGGGTAAATGGGATTTCTTTGCGCTGCCAAAGATACCTGAAGGCAAAGGAAATCAAAACTTCTTAACAGGTGCGCCTGACGGATTTATGATATCAGCAAAGACGAAACATCCGGAGGAAGCCATAGAGTTTTTGAAATTCTTGACCTCAAAAGAAAACAGTGAAAAACTTGTGAAAGATTTAGGCTGGCCAAGTCCTATAATTGGAGCTGTTAACGAAACGAATGCCTTCCCGCTATTAGTAGAAGGAATGAAAGCAATTGAACAGGCAGAAGGTATGGCTCTGTGGCTAGATACAGACGTTCATGTAAAAGTAGCGGAAGTGTATCTTGCCGGTTTGCAAGAACTTCTGAACGGCAGCAAGACACCGGAGAAAATAATGGAAGAAGTAAGACAAGTAGCTAAACAAGTTCAGAGTGAAGTCGAGTAACAATAAGCAATTTAATGTTTGCCCTGCTTTAAAGCAGGGCAAACATTAGGGGGTGCTAGCCGTGAATATATACAAAAATAAACGTTTAGCTTTTTTATATCTGCTGCCGGCTGTCGCTTTTGTTGTTGTGTTTATTTATTTTCCGGTAGTGCTCAATATATTTTACAGCTTTTTCAGATGGAGCGCTTTTTCTGATAAAGTTTATATTGGAATAGAGAATTATAAAAGACTTTTCAAAGATCCTATTTTTTATTTGGCTTTAAGAAACAACACATTATATGCAATAATCTCCATAATTTTTCAGGTAGGCCTAGGATTAGTTTTAGCTGCTATCCTGGAAGAAAAATTTGTTAGGAAATTTCAGCCGTTTTTCAGAACTGTTTATTTCATGCCTTCGGTTATATCACTTACTGTGGTAGGGCTTTTGTGGCAGTTGATTTACAATCCCAATATAGGAATTGTAAATGCAGGGCTTAAGGCAATTGGCCTGGAAAGATTTGCCTATGATTGGTTAGGCAGCGGTAAAACGGCGATATATGCGATAATAGCAGTGTCACAGTGGCAATATACAGGTTATATTATGCTGCTATTTCTGGTTGCCATACAAGAAATACCCCCGGATCTTTATGAAGCTGCCATGATAGATGGCGCTAACAGAATCCAGGTATTTTTCAATGTTACAGTCCCTCAAGTTAAAGAAATGATACTTGTGTGCACCACCATAACTATAATCGGCGCTTTCAAAGTGTTTGATGAAGTATATGTTATGACGGCAGGGGGACCCGGAAGAGCATCTGAGGTTCTTGCCACATACATGTATCGTTCGGCGTTTAGAAATGATGAAATGGGATACGCGGCTGCAATTGCGTTTATTATATTTGTAATAACATTTATTCTATCGTTTCTGCAAAACAAATTCTTCGGATCCGATAACAAAGCTTAGGAGGTGCATGGTTTTGGGGAAAACTTCGCTGTCAACTAAAGTTGTCCATTTTATTATTATGGCACTGCTGATAATGTACGCTATAAGCATAATATATCCGCTGTGCTGGATGGCTATGAGCGGTTTTAAATCAAACAGAGAAATAATGCTCAACACCTGGGCACTTCCGAGCAAATGGCTGTGGGACAATTACGAGCTGGCATGGGAATACGGAGTAAAACAATATTTTCTAAATAGTGTAATAGTAACAATAGCCTCAGTAGTGCTGACTATTGCTATAAGTGCGATAGCTGCTTTTGCACTTAGCAGATTCGAGTTTAGCTATAAGGAATTGGTGCTAGCTATAATTATAGGCGGCCTTATGCTTTCTCCACAGGTAGGACTTATTTCTCTTTACAAGTTACTGAGCAGTCTGAGAATTTATAACACATACTGGGCGCTGATTATATCCTACACTGCCTATAGAATTCCGTTTACTGTTTTTCTAATGCGTTCGTACTTTATTACGCTACCTCGAGAAGTGGAAGAATCTGCATTTATAGACGGATGTAATAGCTGGCAAGTATTTTCGAAAATAGTACTGCCCATGAGTCGGCCTATAATTGCTACATCGGCTTTGCTTACTGCCATGTTTACCTGGAATGAATTTATGTTTGCTTTGGTATTTATCGAAGATAACAGTCTTAGAACAGTTCCTGTAGGTCTTATGAACTTAAGAGGGGCACTTACGACTAAATGGTCTGTGCTGCTTGCGGGGCTTACGCTTTCTGCGCTTCCGATGATTATCATGTTTTTGATATTCCAAAAGCAACTAATCAGGGGCTTGACATCAGGAAGCGTAAAAGGATAAATTTTACAAACTAAATTTTAAGGGGGAAAGGTTATCGTGGAAAACAATTTATTGGATTATCAAGAATCATTAAAACATGCTCTGAGCCAAAGGGATGAAATTGAAAAAACCGTTAAGGAGTTACTAAAAAGAGATATAAAAAATGTGATATTTGCAGGATGCGGCGGTTCTTTGGCTATTATGTTTTCTTGTGAGTATATAATGCGCCAAAATTCGTCCATACCTGCCTTTGCATATAATGCAGGAGAATTTAATAAACTGTGCCCCAAGCTTCTTGGTAAAAATTCCTTACTTATTACTGCTTCATATTCGGGAACAACACCGGAAACAAATGAAGCAGTCCAGATTGCTAAAGAGAAAGGAGCTGCAACAATCGGTTTTACCGGAAAAGCCGATTCTCCACTTAGTAAAAATGTAGATTATGTATTTTTAAATAATGCAAAAACAGGTGCCACCAACGCGAATTTGATAATGCTTTATGAGATTATATTTAGCATAATGCGCGAATTAGATGGCTTCGAAAAATATGACGCTGTAATGCAGGCATTAGATACCCTTCCTGATAACCTGGCAGAGGTTAAAAAACTTGCGGAAGAGAAAGCTGAAAATTTTGCAAATGAATATAAAGATGAAACGAAGTTTTTGACGATAGGAGCCGGTTTGAGCTGGGGAGAAGCCTATGCCTATGCAATTTGTATATTAGAGGAAATGCAGTGGCTGTATGCTCAGCCTGTCCATGCCGGTGAATATTTCCATGGGCCCTTTGAAATTGTCGATGAAAATGCGAACTTAATAATATTAAAAGGAGAGGATTTTGGCAGGCCTCTTGTGGAAAGAGTAATTGATTTTTCACAAAAATACACTAAGAGATTGGTAATATTAGATACAAAAGACTACCCCCTGCCCGGGGTTGATGAAGAAATGAGGGGATATTTAACACCTTTTGCACTATCGGCAGCCCTTGATAAATATTCAGAAAAACTTGCAGAAATAAGAAATCATCCGCTCTCAATTAGAAGATATATGGGAAAAGTACCTTATTGATTGATTTGTGATAAATTATTAAAGCTCGATTGCCAAACCAATAAATAATTTAAACCACCCGTTTTATTCAAGTATATCATCACGGGTGGTTTAGTTTTTCAAAGCCTTAAATTACTTTAAGCATAATGGGGTAAAAAATTTTATAATCTATTTTTCAACAACAACAGGCGTAATTTCCTCTAACATTTCTAGCATTATATCTACTACTTCAGGGTCATATTTTACTCCCTTGCCATTCTTGAGCTCGTCAATAACTTCCTGCCTGCTCCTTGCAGGCCTGTAAGGTCGATGAGACCCCATGGCTTCAACTACGTCGCAGACTCTGATAATGCGATTTTCGATACTTATTTCAGAATCTTTAAGGCCGTCCGGATACCCCGAGCCATCTAAATTTTCATGGTGATGTAAGGCTACATCTGCTACAGGCCACGGTAGGTTACAGTCCTTTAATATTTGATATCCGTGGAGTGCATGTGTTTTAATTAAAGCCCATTCTTCTTCAATAAGGGCTCCCGGTTTACACAGCAAGCTTTCCGGTATGGATATCTTGCCAATATCGTGCAAAAGTCCACAGGCATAAAGACCGCTTATTCTATCCTTATTAAAGCCCATTTTTTCACCTATTTTCTGAGCATACTCCGCTACCTTTCGCGCATGACCTGCAGTATAAGGATCCCTAGAGTCCATGGCTCTTGCCACGGTCTCGGCAAGGTCAAAAAAGGATTGTTCAAGCTGAAGCTCGGTCTCTCGCTGTTTGCTGCGAATTTTTGCTTCTTCCAATTCCCTTTCTATAGCTGCAACAAGTCTTGTTAAGTTATCCTTCATTATATAATCATGAGCGCCGGCTTTCATTGCAGCTACAGCTGTTTCTTCGCCTACAGCGCCGGAGACAATAATAAAAGGGATATCAATACCTTGTTTCTTCAAAATTTCAAGGGCTTCAAATGCGCTAAACCGCGGCATATGATAGTCGCAAAGCACCACATCCCATTTTTTGCTAGATAAAGCGGCCTCCATAGCTTCGGCGGTTTCTACTCTCTCAACTATGGGAGCAAAGCCGCCCCGCTTTAATTCATAAACTAAAAGCAGTGCATCATTTTCCGAGTCATCCACAATAAGGACATGAAGCAGTTTTTCCACTTAACTTCATCACCTTCCGAAGATATTTGCTAGTTAAAAGATTTATGATGGCAAAGTAAAATAAAATGTTGTACCTACATTTTCTTCACTTTCTACCCAGATTTTGCCGCCGTGTCTTTGAATAATCCTTTGAACAGTGGCAAGGCCTATACCGGTACCGGAAAATTCACTTTCACTGTGCAGCCGCTGAAAAGGTTTAAACAATTTTTCCGCATAAGCCATATCAAAACCGATACCATTGTCTCGAACGAAATACACACAGCCCTTTTCGGAATTTTCGACTCCGAACTCTATCTTTGCCCTGAGATTTTTAGATGTAAATTTCCATGCATTTTGAAGTAGATTTTCCATAGCTGCCCGTAAAAGGTTCCTGTCCCCGAAGACTGTAACATTTTCTGCAATAACTGTTTCAACTTTTCTTGCAGGCTCAAGAGTTTTTAAGTCCTGTAGTATATCCATACACATCTTGCTTAAATTGACTTGACCTATATAAAGTTCTGCTCGCCCAATCTTTGAGAGCTTTAACAAACCGTCTATAAGTTCTTGCATGTGGCGGGCAGAGGTAAAAATCCTTTTAAGATAATCCTGTCCCCTCTCATCAAGACTATCATTATAGTCTTCCAATAAAATTCGAGAAAATCCTATGATGCTTCTTAAAGGGGCCTTCAAGTCGTGGGAAACAGTATAACTGAAAGATTCTAACTCTTTATTTGCTTGCTCAAGTTCAATTCGGGACTTGGTATCTGTTATATCTGCGATATTAAATAATGTGGCAACTTTCCCTTCGTATTCTATCAAAACATTGCTTATAAGCGCATAAAAATAGCTGCCGTCGCTTTTTAAAAACCGCATTTCATATGTCTCCGGTTCATTGCTTCCCTTTTGCCTTCTTTCTGCCCGTTCTAAAATCAGTGCTCTTTCTTCAGGGTGTATGATATCTTCAATGGGCTTGTCCAATATTTCTTCCAGCGAATAGCCCAGCATTGAGGCAAACTTCTGATTAGCATAAACCAATATTAAATTCTGATGGATGCCAATACCGATTAGAGCGTGTTCTACCAGGTTCCTATACTTTTCCTCAGATTCTCTTAAATTTCTCTCAGTCAATTTTAACTGCCGGATATCCTTTGCACTTATAATTAAACCGGAGGGTTCATCGAACTGGTCTTTTACAACAGATGCAGAAATTAAAACCGGAATTAGTTCTCCGTCTTTTCCCTTTAAGTAAATTTCTCGGTTGCTTATGGTGCCAGATTCTGCAAGTTCTTCGCTGATTTCTTTTTTATCTTCATAAGATGCGGCAATAAATCCAAAAGGCTTACCCTGTAATTCGCGAGGCGTATAATTTAAAAGACGAAAGACTGCATCATTGACAAATGTTATATTGTTGTTGGAGTCTAAAAGAAATATAACATCATTCATTGTCGCAAGTATTTCATCGGCAGTTCCTTTAGGAGTAAGAGCTATAAAATTATATTTTAATATAGCATAAGCAAATCCTCCTGCCCATATCAATATAAATACGATTGCTAAAGGAGGAACAAAGGTAATTCCAAGAGTCGGAAATATGACATCGGTCAGAGTTCCCAGCACAATCGTAGGAAAAGGCGTGATAAAAAACAGTTTTGCAGCCTCTTTTTGCCGCTTAATATTTGCCTTTTTCCAGTAGTCATAGGCTAAATATATGCTAATAGAGATAAAGCTTACGTAATAAGCAGTAAAGAAAATCAACTGAGGGGTGTTTGCAATAACCTGTGTCCAGCCATAAGAATCCCGAATGACATCTGAAAAAATCTTATTTCCGCTCCACTGCCAGTAAACGCAAAGCACGGCAGGTAAAAAGCATAATATCGTAAATAAAGGGCGCCTTGATATTTTACTGTGCCCGGTAAATTCCATATAAAAAAGCAAAATAAAGCTGGGGAAAGTGCACCATCCCAAAGCCGGAATATTAAGCCAAAGCAAAGCTTCCTGCTTGGACAGTGCCCCCACGAAAAGTATAGAACCTGTGCTCCATATAACAAAAGGTAACATTGCGAGAGCACAAATTCGATTCAGCCGTTTATTCGGATTTTGGCGCAAAACAAATACCATCAATAAAATGTAGAATACCGAAGACATAAAATAGAGAAGAATTGTCAGCCATCGCAAATGATTTCACCTTTGCATTCTTTTCGGATAGTCTGGGCTATATGCCAACCCTATAGAAATTTAAGACTTCCTTATTTTGTATTAATTATAAAATACTGGCCACCTCAAAGCAAGCAAATTTTGTAAAAAGAAGAAATTTTTTGTTGCATGTTATTATAAAATAATCGCCGGCTTTAATAAAATCCCGACAATTTTGCTAAAACTTTGGCACAGAAAAGGATTTACTTTAAAAAATCTCAAATATATAGTAGAATTAGTACAGCATTTGTTGCAAATTTAGGGAGGTATTATAATGACGTCCGAGACTCAGGATTCCGGCTATTCCCTGAGAACCAAAATATATCACACCCTTAAAAATGCTATTTTAGACGGTGTGTATAAACCAGGCGAAAGCTTGATAGAAATGAAGCTTGCCAAGGAACTTGGTGTTAGCCGAACTCCTATAAGAGAAGCATTACGGCAATTAGAATTGGAAGGACTGGTAACCAGCATTCCAAATAAAGGTGTTATCGTTGAAGGTGTGTCTCCACAAGATGTAGAAGATATCTACACCATCAGAAAAATGATAGAAGGGCTTGCAGCAAGATGGGCTGCAGAAAAGATTTCAGATGAGCAGTTAAAGGAATTAAAAGACATCTTAGACCTTATGGAGTTTTACACAGAAAAAGGCAACACCGAAAAGCTCTCAGAGCTTGATTCGCGCTTTCATGATATTATATTTCAAGCGAGCAACAGCAGACCTTTAGAATCGGTGCTTACTAACTTTCACCAGTTTATTCAGCGAGCTCGCGCAGTTTCTGTAAAGGCTAAAGGCAGGGCTGTCCACTCATTAGAGGAACACCGCAAGATATATGAAGCACTGGCGGCGCATGATGCCGATGCTGCCGAAAAGGCAATGACAGAACATGTGGGAAGCGCAAGGTCAAATCTTATACCATTTTTTGAAAAGGATAAGATATAACTTACAAAAGAGGCTTGTCACCAGGTCCTCGGAAAACTCCGCCGGTATTGTCTATAAGCGATTGGATGCTCTCACAGAGCAATTTAACTCCGCTGTCAATATCTGATGTCGGAATTTGAGCTGTGCTGAGCCTGAAACTTTCAGAAGGCTTTTGATTGATAAAGAAAAGATCTCCGGGGACGATAGACACACCTTTTTTTATAGCCTCATGGTAAAGAGTTGAGGAATATAGGTCTTGAGGCAGAGCAATCCAAAAGAAATGGCCGCCGCCGGGTGCAAAGCATTTTATGCCTGATGGCATGTATTTATCGAAAGCCTTTAGGGTTTCCTGCCATTTCTCATAAAATATTCTTTGAAGCCGGTTTATGTGCATAGACCAAAGGCTTTTCCTTAAGAATAAGTCCAAAATTCGCTGAGAAAGACCTGAAGTAGATATATCCGAAGAATATTTTGCAAGTGCGATTTTGTTAAAGTGCCGGCGCGGCACTGCAAGAAAGGCGATACGCAGTCCGGGCAAAAACAGCTTTGAAAAGCTTTTAATATAAAATACCTTTTCAGAGTTGTCAAATGCCTTAAGCAAAGAAGGCTTTTCGGTGTAATAAAGATCACTTATGTGATCATCCTCAATTATATAAAAATTGTATTTACAAGAAAGGGCTATCAGCTCTTTCTTTTTTTCTGTGCTGTAAGAATAACCTGTAGGATTTTGAAAAATAGGCATTGTATAAAAGAGGACAGGAGGATTATTCTTAATATTCCTTTTTAAATCCTCTAAGTCGACCCCATCTTTTTCCATATTAATTTCAACAATACTGGCATTGCGGGATTTAAAGGCGTTTATGGCGCCGGGGTAAGTCGGGGCTTCTACATATACAGTATCGCCACTGTTTAAAAAAGCCTTTGCAATAAGGTCTATGCCCTGTTGCGCTCCTGATATTATCTGTATTTCATCTAAAGGAACATCAATATCATGTTGCACACTCATAAAATGGCCAATAGATTCTTTAAGGGGCTGATAGCCGCTGCTCTCCTGATACTCTAAAGCATAACCGCCGTCTCTGTCCAAAACCTCATTGATTATTTCCTTAAATTCTTTTACCGGAAAATAATCCGGTGAAATAGAACCTGCACTAAAGTCGAATCTTATGCCTTTGTCTTTAGTGGTATTTACTAATTTGTCGGAATGCTTTGACTTAGAAGAAATATCGCCCAAAAAACAAGCATATGTTCCGCTGCCCACCTTGGATTTAGCAAATCCATCGGATTGGAGCTTTTTGTAAGCATTTACTATAGTGACAGTATTAACATCAAAAAATGAAGCCATAAGACGAATAGGCGGAAGCTTTTCTCCGTATTTTATTTGACCGCTCAGAATTAAATTGGAAAATCCCTTATATATTTGAATATAAAGGGGTTCAGTTGAGTTTTTGTCTAAATGTATCGATTCAAATTTCTCCATAATGTCCTCCATTTGCTCGAATTATGCTAAATTGTATTGACAAACACCTTGCTAAATGCCAAAATAATGTTTGTATAAACTGCAAAGACAAAATGTATGGCTAATTACTGCACTTAAAATTTTATTATGTACCGATACATTGATTCTATCATACTATTTATGTCTTGGAAATAGGAGGGCAAAACATGTCAAATCAAATCAATGAAAAATTAATGGGCGGAGTAATAATGGATGTTACTACACCGGAACAAGCCAAAATTGCTGAACAAGCAGGGGCAGTAGCTGTCATGGCGCTCGAGCGGGTGCCTGCTGATATAAGAAAGCAGGGCGGCGTTGCTCGTATGTCAGATCCAAAAATAATCAGAGAGATTAAGGAAGCAGTATCTATCCCCGTCATGGCAAAGTGCCGGATAGGGCATTTTGTCGAGGCACAGATTTTAGAAGCTTTAGGCATAGACTACATAGATGAAAGCGAAGTTTTGACACCTGCAGACGAATATTTTCATATTGACAAAACAAAATTCAAGACGCCTTTTGTGTGCGGTGCAAGAAATCTGGGCGAAGCTCTTCGCCGCATAGGAGAGGGAGCGTCTATGATTCGCACTAAAGGGGAAGCAGGAACAGGCAATGTAGTTGAGGCAGTAAAACACGTCCGCACTGTGATGGGGCAAATCAGAGACTTGGCAAATACGCCGGATGAAGAGCTTATGAGCGCTGCAAAGGAGATGGGAGCTCCTTTTGAACTTATAAAATATGTTGCAAAAGAAGGCAAACTTCCTGTTCCAAATTTTGCGGCAGGCGGTGTGGCGACACCTGCTGATGCGGCCTTACTGATGCAGCTTGGCTGCGACGGAGTATTTGTGGGCTCAGGCATATTTAAATCATCAAATCCGGAAAAAAGAGCAAAAGCCGTTGTAAAAGCAGTGGCAAATTATAATAATCCGGATGTTCTTGCAAAGGTATCTGAGGACCTGGGCGAAGCTATGCAGAGCTTAGAAATAGAAAAGCTTGAAGATCATTATGCTGAGCGCGGATGGTAATACAGTATCATAGATAATTATTTTTAAACATACAGCTGCCAAATCTTTTTTTATAAGGTTTTGACGGCTGTTTTTTTTATAGAGAGATTTTTTCTGTATTTTATCAATTTATTTGACTGTTTCGGTTGTAAATCGGCGAAGAAATTGATAATATTATTGGTAATATTAGGTTTTTACAGGAGGACGAGAAAGCGGTGGATAAAAAGCGTGTTGTTATAGTGGATGACTCGGATTTTTCTGTTTTAATTATTAAAGACATTTTAGAAAAAAATGGTTTTGAGGTTGTAGGCCATGCCGGCACATTAGATGAAGTGATATCTGTAGTATCAGAAACAAAACCGGATCTTGTGACAATGGATATAACCCTTCCCGGAACCGATGGTTTTGAGTGCACCAAAGAAATACATAAAATCGATAAGGGGATTAAAGTAATCGCAGTAAGTTCTATGCTTGATGATGAAATGCTCCAAAAAGCGAAAAACTTCAATATAAGCGGTTATGTGCAAAAACCGATAGATGAGGAAGAATTTATACTGGCTGTTAAAAGAGTTTTAGATGACGAAGAGCTGTTTAAACATTTCCAAAGCCTATACCTTCCAATCTTCAAAGAGGCTTTTTCAGATGCTCTCAATAGAATGACAAAAACAATAGCTACATACAAAGGAGAGCGGCTGTCCAATGAAACAATACAATCCAAAGGAATAGCGGTGGTTGTTGGAATTATAGGTAAGTATTCAGGAAGAATGATTCTTGATATGTCAGTGGAAAGCGCAACAGCTCTTACTGATAAGATGCTTAAAAAAGAGAGCAGCAAACAAACTGAAATTATTGCGGCTATCGGAGAGTTTGCAAATATTGTATCAGGAAACGCCTGTTCTATGCTCAACAGGGAGAACAAGGTATTCGGCTTGAGGGTATCTCCACCTTCGGTGTTTTACGGTAAAAGCCTGAACATCTCATCTGCCAAGATTAAGACCTATTCAGTAACGATTGACACAGAATTTGGCGAAATGATTTTAAATATTGGTTTTAGCAGAGG
This sequence comes from Tepidanaerobacter syntrophicus, assembly GCF_001485475.2. Classification (NCBI taxonomy): domain Bacteria; kingdom Bacillati; phylum Bacillota; class Clostridia; order Thermosediminibacterales; family Tepidanaerobacteraceae; genus Tepidanaerobacter; species Tepidanaerobacter syntrophicus. The sequence continues at coordinate 384,761 of NZ_DF977000.1, forward strand.
TGATTTTGAGTGGATGTAAAATATGCAGCTCCTTTTCTTGCGGCATTTCAAAATGTACTGCCACAGATAGGTTTTCAAATTATTAACCAGGGTGAAGTAATTATTAAAGGAAAAAATTTGCGGACAGATGGTATACTTATAATAGTAGGACTGGTTGGGGATCTAAAAGGTAATGTGGTTTATTCCATGAGCATGGATGACGCTAAAAAAATAGCTTCCAAAATGATGATGGGCATGCCTGTTGATGAGTTTGGCGAAATGGCTCAAAGCGCTTTATCTGAACTGGCAAATATGCTTACTGCAAACGCCAGCACCGAATTTTCAAAAGAGAATGTAAGTATGAGCATTTCAACACCTACCCTGATGTATGGAAAAGATATTACTACAAAATTGAGCACAGAAAACATTTTATGTGCGGAAGTAGGTCTTGATGATGGAATAAGTGTTGAAATAAATATTTCAATTGAGTGATAAGGCGTAGGCAAGCTTTGTCTTTTCAAGGGCTGTTAAAACAATTGACAGTTATTTAAAAACATTAAAAAAATATAAGGAGTGCAAAATAGTGTTTTACAAATTGCAGCTTTTACGCAGCAAGAAAAATGAAAAAGGTTTTACTTTAATCGAATTGATAATTGTTATAGCTGTTTTAGGGATTTTAGCGACACTTACCATCCCGAAAGTAATCGGCGTAAAGAATAATGCAGAGGCAGCAACTGATGAAGCAAACAAAAAAATTATAAGAAATGCACTGGAAAGGTATTATGCGGATAAGGCTACATACCCTTCTCAAGAGCAAGGGCTAAAAGTACTTGTGGACGAAAAATATTTAGACAATATTCCGGAAAAGGCAAATGGCAAAAACAAGGAGAATCAATCTTGGACATATACCGCCGGGGAAAGTAAAGATGGCAATATAGAAAGCTATACTTTAGAATAAGCAGTTTTTAAAGGATGAAAATTTTGTGGACTTTTTTATCTTGATATTAGGCTTGATTGCCGGCGGGTTTGTAAATACTTACATATATTTTTACCAAATACATCATAATAAATCCAGCCCGGGCACATCTTCTTTATTTAAAGGAAAATGCAAGAAACTATCTAAAGGTTTAGGACAAATTGTATTGATAGAACTTTTGTGTGCCGCCTTGTGTCTCATGGCATTTTGCAAATTTGGGCTCACTTTCAAGTTTCTATCTTCAATAATCCTGCTAACTGTTCTTGCCATTGCAGCTTTTATTGACATGGAGTTTCAAATTATACCTGACAACATAGTTTTGCCTGCTGCCACGGCAGGGATTTTACTGCATGCTTTTTTGGGAAAAGAAATTTTTTTATATCACTTGGCAGGTTTTGCGGTAGGGTTTGGCGTAATTTTTCTGATAGCTTTCTTTGCAAAAGGCGGTATGGGTGGTGGTGATGTAAAACTTTTTGGAATGGTTGGCTTGTTTTTAGGGGCAAGGCTTACGATTCTTGCACTAATACTTTCATTTATCTTAGGCAGCGTTATAAGCCTTATACTAATAGTGCTGAAAATCAAAAGCATTAAAGATGTTATACCTTTTGGTCCTTTTATAGCGCTGGCTTCTGCCATAAGTCTATTTTTTGGCGACAAAATAATTTTGTGGTTTGTGTTAAATAAAATTTTTTAATTTATAAAGAAGGTGTAAAAAGTGCGTAAAGCTATTTTTTCAGTGCTTGTCCACAATGAATATGGTGTTGTTACAAGAATTTCAGGGCTTTTTACAAGGCGAGGCTTCAATATAACGAGCTTTACCGGCGAAGAGACTGATAACCCAAAAATATCTCGCATTACCATAGTGGCAGAAGGCGATGAAAGAGAACTGGCTCAAATAAAAAGCCAAGTAGAAAAACTGGTTGATGTAATAAAAGTAGTAGAGCTTGACGTTAATACTTCTGTACAGCGAGAACTTGCCTTAATCAAAGTCAAAACTGATGATACAAACAGAACAGAGGTTTTTCAAATTGTTGAGACATTCAGAGGCAAGATTATTGATATTGATCCTGAATCGATAATCGTAGAACTTACGGGAGATTTAAGTAAGGTGAAGGCATTTTTAGAGTTAATGAAGCGCTATGGAATAATCGAAATAGTAAGAACCGGTGGAATAGCCCTGCAGCGCGGCAAAGGAAGTATCCATGATGTGCCTGTGGCAGATGAGACGCCGGCAGTGAAGGAGGAAACTTTATGATAAGTGACAGAGTTAAAAAAGGAGTAATGAGAGCACCACACCGCTCTTTATTTTACGCCATGGGGTACACCGAAGAAGAGCTTGACAGACCCCTTATAGGCATAGTCAATGCCCAAAATGATATAATTCCAGGCCATATTCACTTAGATACCATTGCAGAGGCGGCAAAGAAAGGTGTGGCAATGGCCGGCGGGACCCCTATAGAATTTCCGGCGATCGGAGTATGCGACGGCATAGTTATGGGCCATATCGGTATGAAGTATTCTCTGGCATCACGAGAATTGATAGCAGATTCAATAGAGACAATGGCCGTTGCCCATGCATTTGACGGATTAGTTCTCATACCTAATTGTGATAAGATAGTGCCGGCAATGCTTATGGCAGCGGCGAGGATTAATATTCCGACTGTTGTTATAAGCGGCGGTCCCATGTTTGCAGGCAGATATAAAGGTAAAGATGTAGACCTTAACACATGTTTTGAAAAAATAGCTGAATATACCTCAGGCAAAATAACGGAAAAAGAACTTGAAGAAGTAGAACATGCCGCCTGTCCGGGATGCGGCTCCTGCTCAGGTATATTTACGGCAAATTCCATGAACTGCTTAACGGAAGCGTTAGGTATGGGTCTACCCGGCAACGGGACGATACCGGCATGTTCCGGGGCTCGGGTTGCCCTTGCAAAAAAGGCTGGGATGCAGGTTATGGAAATGGTAAGAAAGGATATAAAACCGCGGGATATAATGACACGAGAAGCCTTTGAAAATGCGATTACAGTAGATATGGGTATGGCGGGTTCCACCAATACGGTTCTTCATCTTCCGGCAATTGCCCATGAAGCAGGGATAAAATTGGAACTAGATATATTTGACAAGATAAGCCAGAGAACACCTTATCTTGCAAAGCTTGCACCTAGCGGACACTACCATGTCCAAGATTTACACGAAGCAGGAGGAATACCCGCCCTTATGAAAGAGCTTTCTCGAAAAGGACTGCTCAATTTAGATTTAATGACGGTAACCGGTAAAACAATAGGGGAAAATATTGCAAATGCCGAAATTAAAAATACAGATGTTATCCATACCATAGAAAATCCATACAGAGAAACGGGAGGTCTTGCGATATTAAGGGGCAACCTTGCCCCAAACGGCGCAGTGGTCAAAGAAGCTGCGGTAGCCCCCGAAATGCTGTATCATGAAGGCCCTGCCCGCATCTATAATTCTGAAGAAGAAGTTACCGAGGCGATTTTCTCCGGAAAAATTCAAAAGGGCGATGTAGTAGTTATCCGGTACGAAGGCCCGAAAGGCGGTCCCGGCATGAGAGAAATGCTCTCCCCTACTTCGGCCATAGCCGGGATGGGGCTTGACAAGGATGTAGCCCTGATTACCGATGGTAGATTTTCCGGCGCAACTCGCGGAGCGGCTATTGGGCATATTTCTCCTGAGGCAATGGAAGGCGGTCCTATAGCCCTTCTTCAAGATGGCGACATCATCCGAATAGATATAAATCATCGCAAAATTGAAGTACTTCTTTCAGATGACGAACTTGCAAAACGCAAAACCTTATGGCATAAACCCGAGCCAAAGGTAAAAACAGGGTATCTTTCCCGCTATGCCCGCTTGGTGACATCAGCTTCTACCGGCGCAGTTTTAGAATAATTATAGAATAATTAGAATATGAGCACAGACACAGCACAAAGGAACAGAAAGAAACAGACAGCACAAACAACAACATCACAGAGGCATAGAGCACGCACAGCACACAGCACAGAGGGACGGTTCTTTTGTGTTGTCAGACAACACAAAAGAACCGTCCCTCTGTGCTGCTCTGCCTGTGCTGTCCTGTCCCACCTCTGTCCCTCTATACTCTATGTACTCTATGTGCTCTAAGACACATAGGTGAAAAGAATGCTAAGAACAAATCACACAAGGCAAATTACAGCGGTTATTACTATAATTGTTTTATGCTTAATATCATACTCTTATTATACTTTATGCTTAAAAAAACCTTATAAGGATCTTGATATAAAATGGAAAAAACTTCCTGCGCAACCGGAGGAGGCTTTGTGCCTTAACTTCATTAAAGCATCCTTGTCTGGAAAAACAGGAATCTTTACTAATTTTTTATATGATGATAAGATAAATGAAACAGCAACAGGACACCAGATACTATCGGAATCTGAAGGTCTTATTATGCTGTATGCAGTTTTGGGCGGCAATAAGGATCTTTTTGATGAACATTTTAATATAGTCCGCGGTATGGTTTTAGATAATGGAGTTATAGCGTGGAGGATAGGGGCAAAAGGTGAAATGCTGACAAAAAGCTCAGCATCAATAGATGATCTTAGGATAATTCGAGCCCTTATTTACGCTGATGACCGATGGGGAGACAGAAAATATAACTGCTTTGCAAATAAACTGGTGCGTAGAGCCAAAAAGTATGAACTTGCAAAGGACGGACTTGTAGATTTCTACGACGGGGAAAGCAAAATAAAGGCCGATACCATAACTATTTCCTACATAGACCTTTATACTATGAAAATTTTAGCTCAAAAAGACGATACTTGGGAAAATGCATTTAAAAAGGGTTTAAACATTATAAATAATGCTTTTGTATCAGAAAATGTGCCATTTTTTAGAAAATCTTATAATTACAAAACAAAGAGTTATAGTACGGAAAACAAGATTAATATGATAGATTATCTAAACACCTTGCTTCACCTAAGCGAGGTAGATTTATGCCCCCAGGCGGCTGTAAAGTGGCTTAAAAGCCAGATGAAGACAGGTAATGCACTCTTTAACGAGTACTATATAAGTTCAGCAATGCCGGCTTCTTCCTTAGAGTCACCGGCTTCCTACGCTATAGCCTGCAGGATTGCGGTGAATATAGAGGATGAAGAACTTTATAAACTGATGAAAGAGAAACTTTTAATGTTTCAAGTTACCGATGCATCAAGCCCTATTTATGGCGCATTTGGAGATTCCAAAACATTAGAAGTTTATTCATTTGACAATTTGCAAGCATTATTGGCTCTTCAGGGGGTCGGAGGTGCAAAGTGAACAATTTGTCTAAAAAAACCAAGGCATTTTTTATGCTCCTAATTTTAGAATTTTTCATCCTAATTTCATTGTTTTTCTTAAAACCTGACATGATAGGCCAAAAAAATTACATACTGCTTTCTGCCACATTTTTCCTTGCGTTATGGTCGTTTTCCACGGATTTGGTCATGGCGCTTTTTGGTGCGCTGTTTTTAGTGCTTGCTTATGGCAGCTATATCTTATACCAGGCAATTTTTGCTGGAGTTTTCAATTTTACCTTTTTGACGGACTATTTTTGGCTTTTAGTTTTTCCCATAGTTGCATATACTTCCAGCCAATTGGGAGAAGGCATTAATGATTCAAATAAATCAATACAAGAATTAAGAAAAAATATTCAAGCTCTTGTAAGGGTTGATAACCTGACGGGACTGGGCAATAAACAGAAATTTTACGAAGATCTCTCTGAAGAGATGCGGCGGGCCAGAAGACATGGTTTCGATTTGTCAATGATGATCGTAAAGATCATGTTTTTTAAGGAACTTATAGATATATATGGCAAAAGTAAAACTAATGAAATCATAATGCTTATGGTAAAAAATATAGAAGAAACCTTAAGAGCAGAAGATAAAAAGTATCGATTAGAAGATGACACTTTTGCTTTTATCCTGCCAAATACCAACAAAAATGGTGCAGAAGTTATAAAAAATAGAATACGTACGAACTTAAGTGCCATAACATTAAATTCAGGCAAGAAAGAGGAAAAACTCAATTTCAATTTTAAAATCGGAATTTTGGAGTATGATCAAAAAACTAACGATGTATTTGAAATAAAACATAAATTAGAAAAAGAGCTGGAATATGATGTGTAAAAGTAAGATTTGCTATTTCGTATCAATAATTTTGGTAGCCGTTTTTTTTATTGTATCTGCTGGAAAACCGGTTATGGCCCAAGAAATGGCAAAAGACGGCAGCTCTACAAAGAATGTCCTTATAATTTACGACAGAAGAAATTATTTTGGATTTAAAGCAGATGAAGTAACAGCTATTGTTAACCTGCTTTACCATTTTAATGTGAATACAGAAGAAATAATGGCTTCGTCTTATAAAGCGGGAATGATGCAAAGATATGATTGCACATTTTATATAGGCATTTCTGACGAGAAGTTAAAAAATGATTTGTTAAAAGATATAACAGACTATAAAAAACCATTTCTTTTTATTGGAAAGGGGATACAATCTCTACTCCGATATAATCCCATGGAAGGAGTAGAATTCAAGGGCAATAATCTTAAGCCCGTAAAAGTTAAGTACAAAGACAGAGAATTTATATTAAAAACAGAGCGGTTTTTTCAAGAGATAATCTTAAAAAATGATGCCGGCCAGGTTTTCAGCACTGTAAGCGATGAACAGAGTTTATATCCATATATAGTAAGACTTTCGAATTTATGGTATGTTTCATGTCTTGATACACAAGGTGTATTGTTTTATATTTTAGCTGATGTTCTTCATGATTTTTTTGAAGAATATCACGATACTTCAAGTCCTAAAATCTACGTCAGAATTGAAGATGTTCACGCAGAAAGATCTATTGAAAACCTTTATAAAATAGCGGATTATCTTCAACAGGAAAATGTACCTTATATGGTTGCCCTTATCCCCTCTTTTTATGATTTTAAAACCAAAAATATATTTGATTTAAAAGATAATAAGAGATTTGCTGGCTGCATAAAATATATGCAAGATTCCGGGGGCTCTATCGTCCTTCACGGTTATACCCATCAGATTCATAAAGATATGCCCGGGGAAGGTTTTGAATTCTGGGATGGGGAAAAAGATCAGCCGCTGCCTGTAGATATGAAAAAATGGGTAGACGAAAGGATAAATGCAGCAATTGACGAATGCGCAGAGGTTGGAATTGGACCTATAGCTTTTGAAGCGCCTCACTATGCAGCGTCAAGTGAAGCTTATAAAAACCTCAAGAGGTATTTTTCTACAATCATAGGCCATTTACAGACGTCTGACAGAGGATATACCACAACTCCTTATCCTTATAACTTGCATTATTCATCTTTGTATAATAACTTGATTCCTGAAAACTTGGGTTACGTAGACCCTGATGATTTACTGTATAAAGAACATATTTTTGAAGAATTAGAAAAAGTTGCTATAGTAAGAGATTATACTGCCGGTTTTTACTTTCATTCATACCTCGATCCTAAATTACTCGAACCTATAATTGTTGAAATTAAAAAACGCGGCATAGATTTTCTTGATTTAAAACAAGAGAACAATTGGGTAAAAGGTGCAAACTACATAATCAGTTCACAAAGCGGAAATATTCAAATTGAGCAAGTCAAAACCTTAAAAGAACCTTTATTAATCAGGATTTTTAGGAGAATATTTATTGTATTACTGATTTTAGTAACTACAATTTGCCTTAGGTTACTTTACATATTCTTAGATAGAAGAAGAAAAGCCAAAGAATATTTATTCAAAGAATGAGGTAATATTATTGCTAAAAACAGTAGACTATATTTTTATGTATTCGCTTTTTTCAATTTGGATTTTATTACTTTTTAATGCATGGCTTGCTTTTGCGGGACATAGTTTTTTTAAGGAAATCAAAGAGAGAAAAATTGATATTATTAAAGGCATAAATAATTACCCCATGGTTTCCATCTTAGTGCCGGCTCATAATGAAGAAAAGGTTATTGAAAGATCAATTTTAGCAATCTTGAAGATGGATTACCCAAAAGATAAACGTCAATTGATTGTAATAAATGATAATTCAAAGGATGAGACAGGTATTATTCTTGAAGAAATTAAGTCAAAATATCCCAACGAAAATATACAGATAATAACGACTGATGCAAGGACGGGAGGCAAAGGAAAGGCAAATGCACTAAATATAGGATTACAATATGCAACAGGAGAATATGTTGTAGTTTATGATGCGGATAATACACCAGAAGTTATGTCGCTTCGCTATCTAGTCTATGAGATTGTAAATTCGAAAGAATATGGGGCAGTAATCGGAAAATTTAGAACTCGAAATAAGGATGCAAATATTTTAACCAGATTCATAAATATAGAAACACTTAGCTTTCAGTGGATGATGCAAGGAGGCAGGTGGAAAAAATTTGGCATATGTCTTTTGCCCGGAACTAATTTTATAATAAGAAAAGATTTATTAGAAAAGCTGGGCGGTTGGGATACAAAAGCAATAGCTGAAGATACTGAACTTTCAATAAGAGTCTATGGCAATGGTTTTAAAATAGCTTTTATGCCGAGAGCTGTATCATGGGAACAAGAACCGGAAACGTTCAAAGTTTGGTTTAAGCAGAGAACTAGATGGGTAAAGGGCAATATATATGTTGTAAATAAATATTTGTTCCCGCTTCCAAAATGCTCGGGACCCATACTTATTGATCTTCTATATATGTTTTTAGAGAGTTTTCTGTTCTTTTTTGCGGTAATATTCTCAGATGCTGTATTTATTTTAGGTCTTTTTGGCATCGCTAAAATTTCACTTCCGGGGAATTTTTTGGTAATTTGGATGCTTGCTTATATACTTTTTATCCTTGAGATAAGCATAAACCTTACAATGGAAAAAGGCGAATACAATTTGAGCAACTTTTTTCTTATTGTGATAATGTATCTTACTTATTGTCAGTGTTGGATTATGGTGTGTATTTCCGGTATATACTCTTATTTTAAAGATGCTATTTTTAAAAGAGAGCATACCTGGTACAAAACTGAAAGATTTTAGGAGGCTGCCATGAAGAAACTGATATGCGTAATAGCTGTATTTTTCATAGTATTAAATAGTAGTTTTGCGTTTGCTCAATCAGTATCTGCTCAAAATACATATTATGTTGTTCAAGCAGGTTTTTATAAAGATGCGACTATACTTATGGAAAGTTACAACCTCCTAAAAGCAAAAGGATTTCCGGTCTATAAATTTGCTGTAGCCGGGGGAACACGCTTGTATGTGGGAAACTACAAGGAAAGAAAAACAGCTGAATCAGCAGCAAAGCAGCTTGAAGCTTTAGGCTTTGAGACTCTAATTCTCACCCAAAAATCTACTGCTCCTACTTTGCCTAAAACAACATCTCTTTCACCTGCATCCGCTGCCTCCCTTGAAGTCTCTAAAACTATGAAAAATGAAAAAAGTCAAGTTAAAAATATCTTTATCCCGGAGGACGTTACTATAAAAGGCATATTCGGAAGCCACAGCCTGTTTTTCTTTATCGATGAAAACTGGCAGTTAAATGATAATTGCTTTTTTGAACTTGTATTTAATCAAAGCCAAATTAAAAACTATAAAAATTCTACTTTAACCGTTCTCCTAAATGATGTGCCGATTAAAAGCTTTGCTTTAAGCGATAAAGACAATTATCAAGCTGCAGAAAAGATACTTCTTCCAAAAGACAAAATTGTAAAAGGATATAATACGATAAAGCTTTCTACATATCATAGAATTACTGAAGAACCTTGCATGGATTATGTTAATCCTGCTAATTGGCTCACGGTTTGCAAGGAGTCCTATATACATATTGAGTATGAAGGAATACCTGACACTTTCGGTGTAAATAATTATCCGTATCCTTATCTGAAAGTCTCGGATGATCAGCCGGTAGATTGTATAATAGTGGTGCCGGATAATCCTAATAACGCTCAAATAACAGCTGCATTGACGATTGCAGCAGATTTTGGAAAAAGAATTCCTTATAGCAATACGGATATTAAAGTTGAGTGCTATACGGATATAAAAAGCATTAGCAAAGACGCTAATTTTATAGTAATAGGAAATTCTTCCGATACAGAAAATGAAATCTTTGATCCTATAAGGGGCACTTTACCGGATTTAAAAAATGCAGCAATTATAAAAGAAGTTAAACTCCCTATAGATGAAGCAAAACGTATACTATATATTCTCTCAGACAACGATGAGATGCTGCTTGAAGCCGCCCGATCATTGACTTTAGACAATATTGTCTTGCAAATGAAAACAAATACTCAACTTATATCTTCAAAAATTGAGGAAGAGAAGGCCGCTGAGAAAAATTCTGATATTATAACACTGAAAGATTTGGGTTATGAAGATACGGTAATCAAAGGGATCGCGTCAAGTAATCTTAGGTTTTTTTGTAAGACCTCTGCCAACCTTATACAGAACAAGCAAAAGAAATTAAATCTGTTTTAACTTATTGATTTTAAATATTGCAGCTTTCAAGAAGAGATTTAATGGCATCTGATGTAAAGCTCTTCTTGTAGTTTAAGATGGGAAGAGATGTGCCACCTGCACGTATCATTGAAGTTGCCTTCTTTAGTTTTTGTTTTTCATAAGAGATAACATCTGGTAAAAGGCTAATTGGTTCTAAAGATTTATAGCGCTCCTTTAATATGGCATCTTTAACAGATA
>NZ_DF977001.1:300000-529606 GCF_001485475.2 Tepidanaerobacter syntrophicus
TTCGACACACTTATCTACTATTGCTTTTGCTGTTAAACTATTAAATCCCATTCGCAATAACACTGAGCGTTCAATAGAAGGAGAAGTATGAGTTTTTGCAAGCTCAATCAAGGGTTTTACAACCTGCTCAGTAAGCTCCCAGAATTTATCTTTTAGTTCTTCCTCTGTAAGGTTGGCTAAGTGCTTTCTGCGTTCTTCAAAATCATCTTTTCGCTGCATATTTTCACCCCTTAAACCTTTTTTATGGTGCTAGCTCATCAAGAGTATTTTTTATATAATTTACATCGCTTTTTGTATCTTCAGCCAAAAATGTAATATCTTCAGGACGAATTTTGCTTTTGCTGTAGGCTGTAACACAATTTTTTACATATGATCTCTTCATTTTATCTAAATCCATATCTTTTACTCTTATCTGTGAAGGATGCTCAGGAATAACTATTCGTTCTCCGGGTTTATCATCAGCAGGATCGCCTCTTCTTACTTCAATCCCCATTAATTTTGCAAAAGTCAACTGCGCGCTTGGCAGTTTTCCCGCTCCTGTATATTCAGTTTCCTGTACCACTATAATTTCGTCTTCATTCATTTCCTGAGCTATTGCAAAAGCCGCTGCCAGGGATGTATTTCCTGCAGGTCCTCTCTCCATTCCTTCTAACTGTGCAAGGGCTTCAGTTATATAAAATACCTCGCCTTGGCTTACCGTAACATATCGGTCCAGGTATCTTAAAGGTCTTGCAGCATTTCTCGGGACATCTGTTCTATCGGGCCAAGTAGCAAAAGGAACACCAAAACCTGTATGTCCAGTTGTAAACGATTTTCTATTGAAATCCCTGTCACTTGCCATATGGAGGCCTTCAAGATTTACGCTCGCTCCAATAACTTTTGTGTTTTTGCACCCTGCTTTTAAAAGGCCGCGAGCAGTACCTGTTACATTGCCTCCACCAGCATGAGTTATTATAACTGCAGTCGGCTCTTTGCCTGTTCTAGTCTTTACTTGCTCGGCAAGCTCATATCCAAGTGTTTCGATACCCGAAATTGCAAAAGGTGTATAAAGGGATGCATTAAAATATCCTGTTTTTTCTAATAAGCATAAAGATGTATAAAAAAGTTCTGGTCCAACTGTAAGTTGTACTACTTCAGCCCCTAATGCCTCACACTTTCGACCTTTTTCCAATATTTCAGGTTGGCCTTTACCTTTACTATCGAACACTTCTTGGACAACTATGCACTTTAAACCGTTTATAGCCGCTTGAGAAGCTACAGCCGCTCCATAGTTGCCACTGGTAGCTGCGATTATACCCTCATAACCCAATGCCTTAGCTCTGTATGCTGACACAGAAGCCCGTCGGTCTTTAAAGCTTCCCGAAGGATTGGCAGCTTCATCTTTTATAAAAATTCTTGCACCCTTGCCGGGAGCCGATATCATGCGTGCGATTTTAGTTAAATTTCGAAGTTCAATCAAGGGGGTGTTCCCTACGCTTGTATAAGATTGAATTTCCCTAATTTCATTTAATGTATATCCTACCTCTTTCATCATTTTTTCATATTCGAATGCAATACTGCCTGATTCAAAATCATTGTAATCTATGCCGACTGCGTTCTTCATTATCTCGTTTTTTCTATTCATAACGGCATCATAGCTCATATCACTATTCATTTTCTTCACCTCCCAAAATCTTCCTAAGCTCAGCACCGATTGTCAATAGTTCAGCTACCGGTTTTCCAAAATTGTGTTCATATTCAGGATTAACTTTAACCAATTCTCCTTTTGCCTTTCTTCCTATAACCGTTTCAATCTCAATTTCATCGCCCATTATGGCATCATGTGTGGCAAATCCCTTTTGCCACACTTCCAAGGGTACGCTTTGCGTATCTTGAGGTAAATTAGAACTTCTTTCTGATGGTTTTAATTCTATGCGATGTATTTGGACCCAATCTCCCTTTTTAGCGCTTATCAATTAAAAACACCCCCAGTGAGCAAGTTTCCTTATGTCTGACATTAACGCAGCAGGCACTGGCAGATCCTTCATTGTGGTAAGCCCTGGTTTTGCAGCAATAACTTGCGGTATCATATTTACTGCTAAAGCAATCGTGCCCACCCCGCCAGGAATTTCCGGTTTTATGGCAAGGTTTATGTTCGGCATTCCTTCAATGATTATGTAATCGCCGGTTTCGACATTTTCTAATCCAGGATGTATTTGTTGAGGATGTTCTAAGACAATAATCGGCTCACCCTTTAACTTTCCTATTGCGGTGTGATAGCATCCCGCAACCATCCCCGGCTCAACTTTAACATAAGGAGTCTCTCTGAAAACTTTAGATATTATTGGTTTTCTCGTCTGTTCTATCTCATCAATCTCAAAACCTAAAGCTGAAGAAATCATCGCAATAGACTCATTAAATCCAATGTGACCAACGATATTACCGTTTTTTAATCCGTTTTCAAATTCTTCTACTGTAGTCCCCACTCCCTGAGTCTTCATCACGGTTGTGCCAAATGGTGAAAGATCATTTACACGACGACCTGTGATTTTTTTTACGTCCATGCATGCTCCGGTTAATGCAATTATTAAGGTATCTAAAACAAAACCTGGATTTATACCGGTTCCAAGTATTGTTACATTATGTTCTTTCGCCAACATATCAAGTTTTTTAGATAATGTTGGCTCACTATAAAAAGGATATGCCATTTCCTCCGCAATTGTTATAACATTTTTACCACTTCCAATTATCTTCTCTATTTGAGGAAATACATCCTTTGTAAAAGATGATGTAGCAAGGAGGACAATGTCTGCTTTAGCGTTTAACACTTTGTCTTCATCGCATGATATCAAAACTCCGCATTTTTGACCTAAATCAATGACTTCGCCTAAATCCTTGCCATTTTTCTCAGGTCTTGAAGCTATCGCTCCAACAATATCCATGCCTTCTTTTTGCAAAATCATTTTTGCCATACCACTTCCCATTGCACCTAAACCCCATATAATAACTTTTACGTTGTCCATATTTTAATCTCCTCGTATAATAAAGTAATTAAAATTTATTGTTTACTTAAATATTAACTACAATCCTTGGTTACATACTTTGAATTCATTAAAGTTATGAGTGCGCTATAATTTAATCTAAACCGGACTTTAGAACCTACGTTTATATTTCTGGATTTTGTAACATCAAGGATAAGATGGTCACTGCTTGATCCAATTATTTCTATTGGATCATTTAATGGAGACAATCCTTCGATAATGCAATCTTGTCTGCCAATTGCTGCTATAGCGCGTCTCATAAGTCCCTTATCTTCAAAAACCGGAACTTTTCCAAAAGCATCAAAAGCTATCTCTCCTATGGGACACGAGGGTTTTATCTTAACTTCTATTATTTCTGCTTCCAATACAAAAGAATCTCTATAAAGCTGCAACTCTGAAAATTTATCCACACGCGTGCCCAGAAGTATTGCCTCGCCTATTCGCAATTGATTGACTTGTGGTGGAAGTTCTGATTCCTTAAGAAGATTTAAAGTATCAGAATTGCCTCCTGATATAGTTTTTAACTTAATGGAATATTTCTTTTCAATGTCATTGGCAAGGTCTGTTAAAATTTTTGTATTCCTATATGTCGGTTTTACTCCCCCAAAGCATCCTGTATTAGTTCCAATTCCCTCGAATTCTATTGCCGGCATTTTAAGTATTTCTTCTGTAATATCTATTACATCTTCAGGCACAACTCCTTCTCTTAAATCTCCCACATCAACCATCAATATAACTTTATGTTTTTTACCTTCTGCACGAGCTTCATGTGACAAAGCTTTAATTACTTCCAGTTCTGAATTTAAACTTCCGTCAGCCAGATCTACTACTTCTTTTATTTCTGAAAGCATTGGGCCCCGTATCAAGTAAATAGGCAAACCAATACCTTCTTTTCTCATCATTTTGATATTTTTAATTCGAGAATCTCCAAGTTTCTTTGCGCCTCCGTCAATCATTGCTCTAACAGCCGGCAAAAAGGCGCAAATACCTTTTGTTATTCCCATGACCTCTATATCTTTTTCTTTGCAAAGACTTACTATGCGATTTGTATTGCTTCTTAGTTTTTCCAAATCAATTTTTACGCTGGGGTATATCATGAAAGCCTCCATCTTTAAGCTAAAAAGTAATAGTTTGCAAATAAGAACTTTATCTATTTACTGTCTATAGTAGATAATAGGGAATATATAGGAAATATTATGATCGCTTTCAACTGCTTCACAAATACTATTATTTATAATTTAAGCAATTTTTATGCCAATCAAGTTTTTAGCTCCAACTTTATTAAATTACATACACAAAAATTGATAAATTTACAATTGATTCCAGTATAGAAAGTCACATTCTATCACCAAAAAATCCATAAAGTACACAAAACCTTACAAACACCCCATAAAAAGCCTATAAACCTAGCAAATCATCATGAATTATGCTATAATATAAAGGGATGTTGAGATAAACGTATCTAAATTAAAATAAACACGATAAATGAAATACAGTAATGTTTAGAGAAAATAATGACCATCTTCAAGGCTCTTTATTCGAAAGTCCCAACTGGATGAACTCAGAAATAAAAGCTAAACTTAACAAGTTTTAGGCTCCTATATTCTATGAATAATATATTATGCAATATTGATGAAACATCATTTTCAGTATTATATAGCAATATAGGAAGACCAACTTTCCAGTAAACACCCTGCTTTTCTTGGAATTTATAAAACACATGAAAAACTACTCTGATGACGAACTCATTGATAACTTCAACTGCCTTGTAAACTATGCAGTAGGAATAAGAGCACGGATATGTGTTAAACATTGCTGAAACCTCTTAGAGGATAACCCCTTTCAAGTAATAACCGATTACCAATTAGATCAAAACATAAAAAGCGATGTAGAATTTTTAAATGACAGACTACCTGAACTAAAAGAAAACACTAATGTAGAAGATCTTTACCTAGACGGTGGATATTATTTTGATAAAATAGCCGAATTTGAAAAAGAAAATGAGGTTGAATTACACTTTACCAACTTAAGTGGAAGAAACCCTTCTAAAAAAACAATCAGTTGCCTACTACCAAATTGATGAAACCACCAACATAATAATTAAATGCCCCAAAGGATACACCCCCATCCATACCGGTATAACCAAAAGTCAAACCGTTGCTCATTTTCCACTTACGGCTTGCAGCACTTGTGAGCTTAGAGGGAAATGCCATTGCAAGAAACAGAAAAGGAGTTACACGGTCCACATAAATCTAAAATCCGTGAAAACTGTTAAAGAAAGGGGAAAGATATTAATCAACCGTAAAGAAAATACTAGTATGAGAGCAGCAATAGAAGGCACCAAGTCTGCTTTAAAACGAGGGCATAATCTTTCAAAACTTCAACTAAGAGGTCAGGTAAAATCCACTACCCATGTAGGCCATAAAGTAATTGCTCAGAACTTCAAGAGATTTTGTAATTATATGCTGGAGCAATCTAAAAAAGTTAAGCCAAAAACCAAGGGATGAGTGTGCCCGTTTTTACTTAGATATTGTACAGAAATAGGGACCCATGGCGGTTTCACATTACGCTTCAAAAATATAATGCTGCTAATCTCTGTAGATCAATTATAAATATAATTATAAATATTCATTGATTACTATTATTTTCACTTTTGCAAGGCCAATTTTTAGAAATAATAGCGTTCCTTCTGCGATACTTTTACGATTTTAATTTTTTGTCATTGCGAGAACGCATTACTTACTCTAAGGTTATCCAAATTAACATATCTTCAATTAAAAAATGTATCAAATTGGTGTCCGCCTGCCACCGTTAGGAGCTAAAACTTGGCCTGTTACATACTCAGATGCATCTGATGACAAATACAAAACCATATTTGCAACATCTTGAGGTGTGCCTATGCGACCCCATGGTATTTCTTTCAGTTCATCTTCTACAAACACGTCAAAATTCGTTTCGGCTAACATTGGGGTTTCGGTTGTTGGAACGGCAATTACATTTGCATTTATTTTAAAAGGTCCTAATTCTTTGGCGATTGATTGAGTAAATCCTATAAGACCTGCTTTCGATGCTGCATAATGGGCGCAAAATTCAGCTCCTATAATTCCTGAACCAGAACTAATATTTACAATCTTGCCATGCTTTTGGGTTTTCATATACGGAATTGTTTCTTTGCAAACATAAAATGGACCTGTCAAATTAACTCGTAACATTTTATCCCATTCTTCATCGCTTATCTGCTCAAACGGAATAGAAACAGAACCTATGCCTGCATTATTAACAACGATATCAATACCTCCAAAGGTTTCAGCAGTAAATTTGGAAAGCTGTCTCACTTGCAATGGATTAGACACATCACACTGAAAGTATGTTCCCTTATCTCCATGCGATGTTATTTCATTTAGTGTAGAATTTCCATTTTTATCATTTATGTCACACACGACTACTTTCACTCCATATCTTGCAAGAGAAATAGATATTGCACGTCCTATGCCTCTTCCGCCCCCTGTAACTATTGCCGTCTTTTCGCCTATTCCTAAGTAATCCAAAGTATCTTTTTTCATTTGCTTTAATTTCCTTCCTTTTTGAGATATGACATTTAGATAAATTATTATATTGATGCTAATGTTAATTGGAAACATCGAAGGCTTAATGCAGTCAAAATAAAATTTTTTCTAGTCCAATTATCTAGTAATTATTACTTAAGAATTTATAAAAATAAATTTATATTTTGCTTTCTTGCATAATTTGAACTATTTCAGTCTCTTTACTTATTATCTTTTCTCTAGCTCTTTTCATTACATTCTTTGCTGTTTCATTTGCTTGTTCAATAATTTCTTGTTCATTAACATTTATCAAACAACGATCTTCCATCACAACTTCACCATTAATAATCGATGTAGTAACTTCGCTGCTATTTGTTGCATAAACAAAATTTTGTACAATGTTTCTAATTGGCTCCAAAATAATCGAAGTAAGATGTGGAACCTTAAAATTGATTATTATTACATTGGCTTTTTTCTTTTTTCAGTAGAACCTATAGTGCTATCCATCCCTAAAGCTTTAGCACTGTCGATTGTGACCATCTTGAGTATTTTCCAGCTAGGAAAAATAGCTGGATTATTATATTTGCATTTATTTAGCAATACCGTCAGTTTCATTTTATTAAACATATTACTAGAATTTCCGCCAGGTGTTTGATCAGAGCCTAAAGCGAGACGATTACTGTACTCACTAAATTTCAAAACTGGTGGAACATTTCCATTAATTATGGCCTCACTCCCTGAACACAAAACCATTGCTGCACCAGATTGTGAATATATTTTTAACTCTTTATTAGTAGCAACTGAAAGATGAATTCCGATCAGTACTTATTTAAAAATCCTATCTCATCCAAAAAGATATAGTGCGTTTATCATACCTTAATATCATCTGATTTGTTTATCGCGTACCACATGCCACATGCATATGAATGTTAAGGCTAAATTTTTTAGAAAGTTCGTTTACTTCGCTCAAGACTCCTTTAGTAACTCTATCCGGCGCCTCAGGACCAAGCATACATGTTATTCGTCCATTATAACTATTGTTATATTCTTCAATAAGTTTTTTGCTTTCTTCAAGTCTTGAATTTTCTATACTTACATCAAGCGGGTATAGCTCACCAATAGGTAGAGGTATTTTAAAAGCATTTAAAGGGAGTATATTTATTTCTTGAGCCACACATGTATGAGTACCTATTTTTATATGATTTTTTATAATTTTCTTCATTGGATTATCATAGTCGCACATAGTTGCTGTCCCTGCTTTTACTGTTTCGGTAATCATAGCCATAGAACTTTTACGGTTTTTTATACATCTATTTTCTTCCAAAAGAGGCCAAATGCACCCTGTAACCAATTATTTGTTCCTGTGCAAGCCTTTTAAACAAAGCTATCCCTAAATGCATATGTGCATTGATTAAACCGGGCATCATTATTTTTCCCTTTGCATCTATGCGCTTTATATTGTTTTAATATATTTTTTGTCTCATCGACATATCGACATCACCAATTGCCTTACCTTGAATAGCTATTGCTCCATCATTAATAACGCCACCATATTTTTATTACTATTGTTACAATGATACCATTATAGATTATAATGTCTTCCATCTTGTATCGTTTAGTCTCTTTATTTATGTATTACTCTTATGTGGTTATTCAAAAGATAAAGTCAATTTTCGTAGGTCATAATGTAAAACAACGACTTATGTATTGAAATTAACTTTTACCTATGAGCAAGAACTACATCCAAGCACCACCATTTGGACAAATTACTTGACCGGTAAGATAATCAGCTGATTCAGAGACCATGTAAGCTATCGCAGCTGCTTGATCCTCAGGTAAACCTATGCGATACCATGGCACCTGTTGCGTTTTTTTATTCCATAAATTAGATCTTGACATTCGTGTATCTGTAAGTCCAGTGCCTAGAATATTCACATTTATTCGATATGCAGTTAATTCATTAGCTAATTCTTTTCCAAGTCCTATCATTCCGGCTTTTGATGCTGCATAATGAGGATCTGAAAAATCTCCTACTATTCCTGCTCCCGAACTGACCATAACTATTTTTCCATGCATTTTCGCTTTCATATAAGGAAGAACTTCCATGGTAAACATATAAGCACTTGTAAGATTGAGTTGTATAAGGCGATTCCACTCCTCATAGGTCATGTCGTCGATTGTTTTGCCTCCACCACAACCAGCAGCATTATTGATTAGAATATCAATATCGCCAAATTCTTCTATAGTTTTATCGATAGTATTCCTTATATCTTCCAGCTGGCATACATCACACCTTATGCCGATTGCCCTTCCTCCATTGTTTACTATTTCTTTTTTAACATTATTAGCGCTCTCATTTTCAATATCGCATACAGTTATATTAGATCCTAATTTTGCCAACATTATAGCTGTTGCACGGCCAATTCCATTTCCTGAACCTGTAACAATTGTAGTTTTTCCTTCAAGACCAAAATAATCAAATTGTGTTTTAGTTATTCTTTCATTCATTTTTATTCCTCGCTTTCTATTTTTTTCTTTCCTAAATAAGCTGCAATTATTTCTTCGTCGGCAGATAGTTCTTTTCCGCTTCCCCTTTTTACAATCTTTCCCCCTTCTAATACGCATGCTTGATGAGCTATCCCAAGAGCTTTGCGCGCATTCTGTTCTACAAGTAATATGGAAATTCCCTGAGCATTTATCATTTTTATTAGTTCGATGATGTCATTAACTATGAGTGGTGCAAGGCCAAGAGAAGGTTCGTCTAAAAGTAAAAATTCAGGATTTGACATTAAGCCTCGCGCAATGGCTAACATTTGTTGTTCGCCACCTGACAAAGTCCCTGCTCGTTGAGTTTTGCGCTCTTCCATCCACGGAAACATATTATATGCCCTTTTTAAGCCTGGTCTCTGATCCTTTATTATGTAGCCTCCTAACAAAAGATTATCTTCAACTGATAAATTTGGGAATATCCACCTACCTTCTGGCACCAAAACTACACCTTTTTTTACAGCTTTGAAAGGTGGGGGCTCAAGTTTGATTTTACCAAACCATATATTACCTGCTTGAGGTTTTAGAAGGCCAGCTATACATTTCATTAAAGAAGATTTGCCCGCACCATTTGCTCCTATAATAGCCATGATTTCACCATCTTTAAGCTCAAAACTTACATTTGTTATTGCACGAATTTTCCCATAGGAAAAACTAAGATTTTCAACTTTGAGCATTATTCATCAACCCCTAGATATGCTTCTATAACTCTTTGATTTTTCTGAATTTCTTTCGGCGTACCTTCAGCTAATAGTGAACCAAAATTTAATACTGATATTAAATCACAAATATTCATAATAACATCCATGTGATGGTCTATTATAATTATCGTAATATCATTATTTAAACGAATTTCCTTGATAAAATTAGAAAGCTGCAAAGATTCGTCTTCATTCATCCCAGCTGCGGGTTCATCTAACAGTAGAATGGATGGATTTGTTAAAAGTGCTCGCGCAATTTCCAGCCTTCGTTGTGTTCCATATGGAAGATTTCCGGCCTTTTGTTCTTTATATTCGCTAAGCCCCACTTCTATCATCATATTTTTACAAATTTTATCTGCTGACATTTCTTGGGTTTTACATTTTGAGGTTCTTAGAAAACCATCAAACAACCCATAGGTTATATTTTTTTGACAAGCTGTTAGCAAATTTTGATACACCGTTAAATCATTAAAAAGACGAATATTTTGAAAAGTACGTGCGATTCCTAACTCAGCAATTTCATGGGTTTGTTTTCCGTTAATTTTTTTTCCATTAAAAAAAATGCTTCCTGCTGTTGTATTATATATGCCAGTTATCATATTAAATAATGTAGTTTTACCCGCTCCATTAGGTCCTATTATCCCATGAATGCTTTGTTTGGCTATACGTATACTTACATCGTTAACAGCAGTAATGCCCCCAAATCGTTTTACAACATGGTCTATTTTTAGAACAACATCTTGCTCAGACATTTTTTCTTTTCCCTCCCTCAGACATTTTGCCTAAAAATCTCTGAGCAGTTCGTAAAAGAACATTTTTTAAATCAGCTAAAGAGAATTCTTTGTTACCTAATAAGCCAGAAGGCTTAAATATTATTACTAATGTTACCAGAAACCCATAAAATACCATGCGCCATTCTTGAACAGAACCAAAACGCAGTATTTCAGGAAGAGGAACAAGAATTAAAGAAGCTATTACAGTTCCTGTTAGGCTTCCACAGCCGCCAAGTATTACAGTCATAAGAAGCTCATTTGATTTTGCCATACTAAACATACTCGGATTTAAATACCGCATATAGTGGGCTAACATCCCTCCTGATATACCGCAAAGTGCACAGCTTATTCCCATTGCCAACAATTTATAGTTTGCCACATTTATGCCTATAGCTGAGGCAGCTAGTTCCTCTTCTCGAACTGCGATGCAATTACGGCCATGCTTAGAATGTAAGAAGTTTCTCAGTAATATTACTAATGCGATAACTGTAACCCATACAACACTAAAACTTGAACCCCTTGGGATATCAGTCATTCCGCGAGCGCCCCCAGTTACACTAGGGAGATTTTCTATAATTAGCCTTACCACTTCGCCGATTCCAAGTGTAGCAATAACAAAGTAATCCCCTTTTAATTTAAGTGTGGGATAGCCGATTGCTAAGCCAACCGCAGTAGCTGCTAGCATTCCTAAAAAAACCCCAAAAAATGGTGAAATTCCAAAACTCTTGGTCGCAAGGGCAGAAACATATGCGCCTATTGCCATAAAGCCGGCATGACCCATTGAAAAAAGTCCTGTAAAACCCGTCAAAATAGATACACCTAAAATTGCTATCATATAGATTCCTGTGAGGCTTAGGACACCAATAACATAATTATTCATGTCTTTTCCTCCTCATGCCTTATCCTCTGATGACTTACCCAAAAGACCAGATGGCCTTATAAAAAGAATTAGGACAAGCAACAGATATGCAAATATATCTCTCATGGTAGAAGATAAATAACCAGAAATCATACTTTCGCTAATTCCCAAAATTAAACCTCCGAGAACAGCACCAGGTATACTCCCGAGTCCACCAACTACAGAACTAATAAAAGCTTTGTTAGTCATTACCGACCCAAGCATTGGGAATGTAGTATACTTTGCCCCTAAAAGTGCACCTGCTAATCCTGCTAAACTACCTGCAATCAGAAAAACAATCCTAATTAATTTTTGGACATCAACTCCCATAAGAGATGTTGCATCAAGATTTACGGCTGCACCTCTAATAGCTAAACCTAATCGGCTTTTTTGTATAAGCAGCTCAACCAAAACAAGAGCTATTACACTAACGCTAAATATTATCAAATCTATAACTCCAGCATTGGCTCCAAATATTTCAATTGTTCTATTGGAAAAATTTACCGGATATACACGAAAACGACTACTAAAAGCTATAATTACAAGATTCTCAGACATAATTGAGATTCCAAGTCCTACAATGAGTAAGTAAATTCGACGAGCATTTTTATTAATTAAAGGCCTATATCCTAATAGTTCAATTACTACAGCTAGTAAACCTGCAAGGCCTGTAGCTATAACTATTCCTAAAAAAAGATTCTTAGTAACCATGGAAAGAAAGTAAAAAGTAACAAAGGCTCCTATTGTAACTGTTATACTATGTGCAAAATTTGTAAAATTTAGAAGACTATATATTAGTGAATAACCTACAGCCATTAAAGCATATACACTTCCTATTGACAGACCGTTAATTAGTTCTTGAAAGAACAAATTCGTATCCCCTTTCAAATTAGCTTTTGCTTCGAGAAAAACACCTCGAAGCAAAAGCTATATCTAAAAATGAAATAGATTATTTAGAATAATCTGGTGTATACTCTTCTACTTTAACAAAATTATCACCTTCTATTTTAAATATGCTAGCCATGCGAATTGGATTGTGAGTTTCAGGGACTATGGTTATTACACTTGTGAGGCACTGCAAATTTTTTGTATTCTCCATAGCATCTCGAATCTTCTGGGGATCTGGTTCTCCTGCTTTTTCAATTGCATTCTTTACTATTTGGAAACAATCATATGCAAAATATGCATTTGTTCCTGCTTTGCCTGGATCCATTTTAAACTTTTCTTCAAATTTATTCTTGAATTCTTCCAAATTTTCAGCATTTACATCCATAGCACATGGAAAATACGTCCCTTGAACAGCGTCTTTTGCAATTTCAAATAAGTCTTCCATCATCCATGCATCTACCCCAAGAAAACTTTGGGTTATGCCCAATGCCCGAGCTTGATTTGCAATAAGGCCTACTTCTTTGTAGTTTGCAGGAATCATTAATGCATCGAAATCGCCTGCTGCTTTAATTTTGGAAAGTTGTGGTCGAAAATCAACATCTCCAGTTTTATAGCCTTCTTGTATTGTTACTTTGCCACCAACTTTTTCAAATGCATCTGTAAAATTTTGAGTTATGCCTAGTGAATATTCATTAGTTATTTCATATATAATTGCTGCTTTTTCTATCCCTAATTTTTCATATGCATATTGCCCCATGATATCTCCTAATTGAGGATCTGATAAGCATGCCCTAAATGAATATTTGCGAACACTTCCATCTTCTTCGCGCTGGGTAACTTTGTAATTAGTGCCACAAGTAGTGATGTGAGGAACTTTATATTCTTCGCAAACTTCATCAAGTGCTATAGCGCATGACGAAGTATTAGGACCTATAAAAGCTATAACGCCATCATTCTGTAAAGCCCTTCTTGCAGCATTCGTTGTCTCAACAGGATCTGAACGATTGTCATATATCTTAAGCACCACTTCTTTGCCTAAGATGCCTCCTTGATTATTAGTCTCTTCCACCAACATTTTTAAAGTATTTGACTCTGCTTCACCCCAAATAGCAGATTCTCCTGTTATCGGACCAATATAACCCAAAATGATTTTATCGCTCAATGAACTTTCATTTCCACAACCTGTAAGCCCCATAATCATAATTATTGCCAAGGTAATCGCAGAAATTTTTTTTATTAATGACATAATATGTACCCCCTATGATTATTTGTAGATTTTTGGAAACTTAGTTTCCTTTATTCTCAAGCCCTCTCAAGAAGGCTATTATTTTTTACCTCCCTTTGTTTCTATTGCAAAAATAGCTGATATTTATAGATATCGTGAGATATTAAAAGTTTGTTAATGGTTATTGTGAATATATGCTTGTAATCATACTTGACTTTTTCAGATCGCCCCAATAATTGGAGTAGATAGTATCTTGCCATTACTTCTATTAAATGAGGGTGGTTCTTCTATGCTTACAAAATGTTCTTCTCACCTTGAGTTTCAACAGTTTTTACGGCAGAGGATTCCTGTGTTGCGGGCTCTGGAGCAAGATAGGCTTAGGTTTTTCTTTAGGTCTTTGTCAAAGGTTTAGTTTTTAAATCTGGATCCTGCTGGCGTTTTTGTCCAAATGTTTTTCTTCTTCTATGAGTAGACCTGTTAAATATGATCCTGTGTGTATTTTAAGGTCTTTGGTGTTGATGTTGGATCTTGGCTGCCATAGTGTTACTAAGTAGGCTCAAGTTCTTCGCTCTGATGATATTTTGGCTGTTTTGTCCGGCTTTGAGCCTGCGGGATCCAGTCTATATGGTGTTAAGGTTTGTGATTGTAGGAAAAAGGGTATTTTTAGTTGTGATTGTAAGCATCGTTTTTCCGATCCTGAGGCTTCTTGGGGCTGGGACAGTTACCGTAATGAGTACTATCATGGGTATTCTCCTTATGTTTTAACGGCTGCATCAAGTATAGGTGAGCTTGTGATGTATATTAGGCTTTTTAGGCTCACCGCCAGATTTTCTACCGGTGTTGTTTCTTTGGCTGAGTTTAAGGAACTTTATCGGTATTCAAAGGTAAATAAGTTTTTGACAGATTCTGCTCATGATGCTTATCCTTTTTATGAGCTTTGCAAGTTTTTGGATATTGAGCCTTTTATCGATCTTAATTCTAAAGGCAAGGGCAATTTTAAGAATTTGCCTTCTGTCAGTGTTAATGAATATGGTATCCCTATTTGCCCCAAAGGATATGCCATGTGTTTTTTTGGTTTTAATAAAAGTCGCAGTCGCTTGAAGTTGCGATGTCCTTTGAAAGCCGGCAGCAGACGTTTGAGAAAGAATATTTCCTGTGATTGCCCTTGTTCTGATTGCTACTATGAATTGTCATCTTGGGGTTAAAGCTGCTCTGGATGATGATTTTGATATCTTGACTGAGGTTTTGGGAAAAGCTTTGGCAGCTTAGAATTTGGAATCCCATAAGTTAAATATGCTCCATAATTTTCCTTTTAAAATAGGTTTTTTAAAGGGTTAGTTTGTTATTGTCTTTTTTTGGGGTTTATTTTAGTAAGTACTGCTGTTTACTTATTTTTTTGTTCTTCACTTCCTTCTTTTGGTGAAAGGTCATGGTTTATTGGTTTTTTGTTGGGTTTGTTAGTTTTTTACAGGGAATTATTAACTGTTTCCGAAATTATTCTATTTAATTTTTTGAACATACATTTAATCAATCCACTGGTCGATCAAAGTCAAATACAGTTCACAATATTTAAGAGCTTCTCGCAGTGCAGTAGAGACTCGATTGCGATTTCTCACGGCGCTTGTATAATGCAATTTATATTCCAATGACGTTGGATCCATATTTGCAAGCTCTACCGCAGAATAGAGTAAGGGAATAGGTTTTGTAGCAGGCGTATAAGCGTACGAATTTTGTTCAAAACGATCGCAATAAGTGTAAAAAGCCCAAGTAAGAGAGCGGCTCAATTTCAGTAATAATTCATTAATGAGCTTAACTTTATTATCAGTTGGAGGTTTACTATTCAAAGAAATCTTTCTTGAGTTTATTATAGCAATGTAACCCTTTAATTTCCTAACGTTATAAAGAATGCTTTTGATCTCAATTTTTGGATCTGCTTTATCGATAATTTCAGTTAATTTTGTCTCTATATCTTCGCATGTTATTAAAAAATCTTGAGGAAGTACTGATGCATTTACATAACTACATATTATAGCTGCGCTTATTTCTAAATCTTTTTGAAGATTATTTTTGTCAACTTTATTTAGATCATCTTTTATAGTATGATTCCACCATCCAAGATTTGCTCCATTGGTTCTTTTTATGTATTCTTCGCTCATACCCATTCGGCCTACTATCGATGGAACTCCTATACCAAAAAAAGATTGATCTCCAAATTTATTAAGCGGTAAAACATTTATATCTTCATTAACTACTTCCTTAATGATATCCTTTACGAATTTCATCACTTCTCTGGAAGCAGTGCATTCATATTGGACAGCATGTAACATTCCTGTAGAATCAATATTGATGCCACCAATACAATTTTCGTCAAGTTCGTCCCAATGATGGTCTACATACCATGTAGAACCAGCAGATTCAGCTATTTCATGACCATTCCAGCATACAAAATAAATGCTTCTTTTAATTTTATCTTGATGTTTTGCAAGCTGTTCCGCAAGCGTTAGAATAGTTCCATTTCCTGTTGCATTACAAGTAACACCAGGTTCCCATGCGTCTATATGACCATTAACAAGTAGAAATTCTTCTGGAACTTCGTTCCCTCTCAGATATCCTATGGGCATCGCCAATATGTCCCAGCTTCTTGTACACTGGACACTTATGTTTACTAAAACTTTTTTTTCACTTTTGCATAGATTCTTTAAATAGGTACCTGCACTGTGTGATATGCTAACTCCTGATATTTTGGGAATGTCTTTGAAGGTTTCTGGAGTCGGATTCCCCCATACAGATTTTAATCCTCGACCACAAATA
This sequence comes from Tepidanaerobacter syntrophicus, assembly GCF_001485475.2. Taxonomy (NCBI): domain Bacteria; kingdom Bacillati; phylum Bacillota; class Clostridia; order Thermosediminibacterales; family Tepidanaerobacteraceae; genus Tepidanaerobacter; species Tepidanaerobacter syntrophicus. Next base: position 316,409 of record NZ_DF977001.1, read on the forward strand.
TAATCTTCTTCCTCGTTTTCATCCTCCCCCCAATTAGCACAAATCATGGCAACAGCTCCTTTTTCAGCTGCTATTCTAGCTTTTTCAGGCGTTGCAGGACTATAAGATACCTCAACTAACACAGCTTTGCCTTTTACATCTTTCTCCATGTAATCATCATAATCACCAGCTCCTAAGTATACCAATTCAACATTTATTCCTTCTTTTCGTGTTGATTCTACATGGCAGCACGGCAAACTATCAATTTCTTTCAGTTCTGGTTGTATTACTTTTAGTGATGAACTGACGGGGTTGCTATTATAAGCTTCAAAATTTATAACTTCTGATTCAAGTCCAAATTCTTTAAATTTGCTTGCAACCCATTCCGCAGCTTTTCTGTCATCTCCCATTCCTGAAATTCTTCGCGGATAATGTTCGGTTAGCCATTCACTATACTCGTAATTCTTATCTGCAGATAAATCTTTTCGAATCTCTTCGTATAACTTTTCCACCTTAATGTGCCTCCAGTATTTTTGATAATTTATTATGACTCAAAATTTAAAATAAAAGATGTTCCCTAAGTGAGCTTTAAGCTAGTCAATAACAGTAGCAATAGCTTCAATTTCAATTACTATTTCATCTTTAAATCTCCCAATTTGGACAGTACTTCGTGCAGGCGGATCAATTGGAAAAAATTCCTTATAAACTTCATTAAATTTTTGAAAATCGTTTATATCAGAAATAAATACAAGCGTTTTTACAACATGATTCATATCGGATCCGGCAGCTTCTAAAATGGCTTTCATATTTGTTAAAACCTGTTTTGTCTGGCCAGTAATATCGTTAGGAGAGACAAGCATTTGTGTTTTAGGATCAATAGCTGTTATTCCCGCTGTGTAAATCATCTTCCCTACTTTAAAGCCTTGAGAATACCACCCCCCTGGTTTTCCTGCTTTTTCAGTGCAAATTTTAATTTTCTCCAAGATTTTCATCTCCAACTATGTTGTTATTGTGTAACAGATAAGTCATGCCAAAAAAATGCAATTAAAGGAGTAAATTTAAAAACTAAAAATATATTTTTGATAAATTATATTCATCTCGAACATACTCTTAAGGCTTACCCATTCATTTTCTGAATGTAAGCCACCTCCTTTCGCTCCTAAGCATATAACCGGAATTCCTGTAGCTGGAACTAATTTGTTATTATCACAAACTCCCGTACCATACCGAAACTCCATAGGCTTTCCTATTACATCTTTATATATTGAACACAATTTTTCAATTTGAGGCAGGTCAGTTTGAATTTCATAAGGTTCATAATAAGGCTCATCTATTTTAAAAATAAATTTAGCTTTTAATCCCATATTAATAACAAGTTCTTGCATTTGTTCTAAAATGTATTCTATTGTTTCGGTAGGGACTGTATGTTTATTTACAAGGCAAAAGCAATAATCAGGTACTATAACCGAATATTGATTAAAGCCACCCTCTATTTTAAGAGTAACATACGGTTGTTTTTGAATTTTATGATGCTCCTTTAATGGGATCTTGCCTAATGAAACGAGAAAACGTGCCATTTCTTCAATAGCATTTATCCCTTTGTTTGGCTCACATCCATGAGCAGTCTTACCATAAGCGTCAACATGAATTAATAGTTTGCCTACGCTCCCAATTATTGGAATATACTCAGGTTCTGCAGCAATACCAAAATCAGCATTTATTGTATTGTTTATTAAAGTAGTTATGCCAAGAGATGTTGCTTCCTCATCTGGAACAAGAGCAATTAAAATATCCCCTTTCATCTTATCTTTATTTTCTATAGCAAATTTTACTGTACTTAAAATGATAGCTATTCCGCTCTTCATATCAAGGGCTCCTCTGCCATAAACCTTATCTCCCTTTATCACGGGCACAAAAGGATTTGTTTCCCAACCATTGCCAGCTGGAACGGTATCTAAATGTCCTGTTAAAAGGGTAGTAGGGCCTTTTTTATCTCCTCGAACCCTTGCTATTATATTAAATCTATCGTTGTCAACATTTTGTTTTTCAATTTCATCTACACCTAAATATTTTAAAATCTCAAATATTTTATTGCCTATTTCGCTTTCGTTACCAGTAACAGAATTAATTGTCACCAGTTTTTTAAGAATATCAATGGTAAATTCCTTATTTTCTTGAAATTCCATTTTGATCAAGCTTTCCTTTATGTTATTTTAAAAGATTCGCATAATACTTTTACTTAGGCTGAGCACTTATATAAAAATTATTTTTTCTATCAATCATAACTATTTTTTTAACTTTTAGTCTCAATTTCAGCTTCGGTTTCTAAGTCATTTTTACGGGCAATATCTAAATAGTTATACATCGTATACTTTGAAATACCTAGAAACTCTTGAACTCGTTCACCAGATTTCGTAATAAGAAAAGCTCCTTTACTGTCGATATATTTAAGAAACTCTATTTTTTCTTCTCTTGTCATTATAGCTGCAGGTTTACCAATTATACGCTCTCCTTCACATAGAATATGTTCTAACAATTGATTTACCTCGCTAACAAAAATTTCGTTATCCAAATACTCATTGATATTATAATTGTTGTATTGCCTTAGAAACTCTTCAAATTTCAATGACTCGGTAATATCTGTATTAATGCATATAGAGCCAATTACCTCGTTGTCTTCATTTCGTATATACATAGAAGAAGATCGAATGACTCTATTATCCTTTAAGCGAGTAATATAATTATAGCGATTGCCATCTTTGACTGTGCCCCTCAGAACTTCAAGACCAAGATTGCTTCCTACCCCTCCAATTTTTCTATTTGTTATATGGCCGTTTCGTATATCAACAATTGTTTTGTCGTAATCATGCTTTAAATCATGTAAAACTATCTCAGTATCACCTCCTAAATGTTGCTCTAACATGTTCAGCAACTGTGTGAAGAATTTTTTTTCTTCTTGAATATTATTCAATATTATCACCTCCTCGAATTTCATGAATTTATTGTACATTACAATATGTATTTTGTCAATACTGTTTGTTAGAAAAACTTTTTGTTTTATTTATATTAATACTTAGCGAAAAAGTTAGTATAAAATATAAATATATTAAGAGAATAGCCAGAAATCATATCTCATTGATTGAAGGTTTCGGGCTATTCTCTCTGATTTATTTAATCTAAAATTATATAAAAACTTCTATCGATATTTATTGATTGCGTCAACAAATCTCTTTGCCGTTATATGTGGGCGAGTAATAGCGTTTCCTACAACAACAGCATGGGCACCCATATAAAGGCACATAACAGCTTGTTCCGGTGTATTAATTTTCCCCTCCATTATTACTAAAGAATTTGTTTTTTCTGTTGCTTTAATAACAGATGCAAGCAATTCTAAATCTGGTCCAAAATTGTGCTTTACTTTCACTAATTCTTGAGGTGTACTTGTATAACCATAAAGTGTCGGTGCTATAAAATCTGCACCATATTCTGCAGCAATTTTAGCGTCTTCTGCATTTCTAACATCTGCAAATATCAATGCTTCAGGTATTTCATTCTTTATCTCCTTAATAATTTCATAAGATTGCTTTCCATCATCGCGAATATGTGAAGTTGCCTGGACCGCAATTATTTGTGCTCCTGCATTATATAGTTCTCTTGCAGCATTGATATCAGGCGTTAAATATACCTCTTTCTCTCCCCTTCCTATCTTCCATAGCCCTATAATCGGGAGAGGAACTTCTTTTGCTATAGATCTTACATCTTGTGGTGTATTTGCTCTTATCCCAACTGCACCTGCCCAATAAGCACATTTCGCCATCATTATAGTAATGCCATTCATATAGTGTGGTTCATCCGGTGTTGCTTGACACGATACAATCAATCCATTTTTCAACTTATTAATAATTTCTTCTTTATCCATTTTTCGTCTCCTCTGGTTTTTAAACTAACAGATGGCTATTAACTCATTCTATCTTATTTACTTTCCATAAGAGAATGAAAATTTTCGATTTTAGGTATGTTTGGATTTATACCTAAGTCTTTTGACAGGTAATACGCTATGCATTGTAAAGGTAATATATACTCAAAAATTGAAAAATCAGGATCGTCTACAAAACTAATATCTAGCGCTTTTGGATCGTTTTTTGTTTTTAGATTTCCGATAATAAAGTTGTGTTTAGTATAATTGGATAGGAAATCCTTTAATCTTATAATTCTGCTTTTATAATTTCCAGCAGATGCTAGGTAAATTATAAATACATCCTCATTAATTGAATTGTAGATTCCGTGCATAAATTCTTCGAGTTCATAACTTTCTATACCATATCTCACAGTTTCTTGAATCTTAAGTCGTCCTTCAAGAGCAGTTCCGTAATTCGAATCATAACCAACAATGATCATTCTACGGCTTTTAACAAGCTCATCTTTGTTTGTCTCATACCAATTTTCTGATGATCTTATAATATTGTTTTGATTAGTTACAGTTACTTTTAGCCGGTTAATTATTTTGTTGTACTCACTATCATTTATTTTCCCTTGCCTTAATGCTAATTCTATACCAAGGAGTAATAAAATTAGCAGCGTTGCTTGATAACCTTTTGTTTTTGGACCAGCATGTTCCGGACCACAAGAAAGTAAGATTGTCATATCGCAATGTTCACTTAGTCTTGTTCCATCGTCATTAGCTGTTATTGCAACCGTGTAACACCCTTTGCTTTTTGCATAATCAATACCTGCAACGGTCGACAAACTTTTTCCGCCTTGTGAAATGCCAATTACCATTGTTTTCTCGTCTAATACTGTTCTGCTGTCTTTAAATGGTATTGGATAAAATGCATCTACTGGTATGCCTAATAATTTTTCTAAAAATCCTCTTGTAGCATATCCGCCATGAAACGAAGTTCCAGATCCTATAATCTGTATCTTATTTATATTTCTAGTTTGAAACTCATTAATGAATTGTTCGGTAATATCCTTGCGTTTTTCTAAAATATTTTTTAAAGCCTCAGGTGTTTCATAAATATACTCTAACATCGCTTTTTCTGAAAGATTTTTATATATACTCAATTTTATACCACTCCTATATATTTTCCTAAAATACTTAATGCTATTATAATCAAAAGAACCCATGTAGTAGATATCTTTCTCTTTAATAAATTCCATACACCTAAAGTTGCAAGCAATGGCAATAAGCACGGGAAAATACCATCGATAATTTCTTGAACAACTACTTTGCCCTCATCTATTTTAAGCACGAGGGGTGTTGAAAGCGAAACCATGCTTGCTATCATGCCGCCAATTACAACCAGCCCAACAATCTTTGCAGCTTCCATAAGATTTTCAAACAGCCCGGCTTCAGAAGCATTTGTTATAAAATTCATGCCTTGTTCGTATCCTATAAAAGTTCCCTTCCATCTTACATAGAAATTAGGGATATTATATATAAGTATAAACATTATTGGTCCTAGTATATTGCCTTTAACAGCTAAAGGTGCACCTACAGCAACTCCAATTATTCTAAATGTTCCCCAGAAAAATGAATCTCCTATTGCTGCCAAAGGTCCCATTAATGCAACTTTTGCAGCATTTATTGTTTCAACATCAAAACCGTCCGGATTTTTTGCATACTCTTCTTCTAAAGCCAACGTAGTTCCTAAAATAAATGGGGCGCATTGAGGCGTTGTGTTAAAGAAGGTTAAATGCCGCTTCATCGCTGCAATAAAATCTTCTTTTTTCGTATAAAGATCTCGTAAAAATGGCATTAAGGCAAAAACAAATCCTTGAGCTTGAAGCCTCTCATAATTAAAGCTCGCCATAATCGGCCATGAGCGCCAAAACAATCTTTTAAGATCTTTTTTTGTATATTTAGCCATTATAAACACCGCCCTTAGACTTGTTTTGGTAAATTATATAAGCAATTATTCCACCTATAATAGCAATAGCAAGAATGTCAAGTTTTAGATATGCAACTAGTATAAATCCTAATGCTAGATACCCTGCATACTTTTTATCAAAGGTCATATCCAACAATAGAGCCATTCCAATCGCAGGAAGGACACCACTTGCAACTTTTAAGCCGTCCATAATTTGCATTGGAACTGCTGAAACTAGAGTTGCCGCTGCATTACTCCCAAAAAGAACTCCGAAGAACACTACAAGGGCTGGACATATAAAAAACAAAGCTGCCCCATACCATAAGGTTCTTTCAACACCTTTATAATCACCCTTATCAGCATATGTATCAGCCATATGTTGAAATGCTATGTTTACAGTTCTTATAAAAATGCCTACAAAGTTTGCTAACATCGCTATAGGAATTGTCAAAGTTACAGCTGCTTGAATATCTAGTTTTGAAATAATTGCAAATGCAGCACCTAAGATACCGCCAATATTTACATCAGCAGGTGAAGAAACGCCTATTCCCACAAACCCCATCATTACAAGTTCTAATGAGCCTCCCACTATAATGCCTGTTTTTATATCACCTAAAAGCAAACCTACAAGAAGTCCGGTTACAATTGGTCTTTGTAGCATATTGTCGCCTGCTATACGACTATCAAGTTGAGTAAGTCCGGCAAGGATGCCTAATATAATAGCTTTTCCTATCATAATTTACCTCCGCCTTTTGAAAATAATTTTTGTATATTTTCCCAGTTTTTTTTGGGATCTAATGGTGCAATTTGTTCGAAAATTTCAACATTCTTTTCAGCCATTCGTGAGAGAATCTTCATTTCTTGTTCATTTAGAAAAACTTGTTTTGATATTTTTACTTTATCTTGATTTTGACTCTGCCGAATCCCTCCCAAATTTACTTTATTTAAATCTTTTACGTGTTCTACAAGTAAAGCGGCGTCTTGTATTGACTCTGTTATAATAAATACTCTTCTATTGGCTAGTTTTCCGTCTTTATCATTTAAAAACTCTATTGCTTGATTAATTGTTAAAATTTTTAAATCAACTCCTGCCGGCTTAGCTAAACTCATTGTCATTTTCAGCATAGAGTTATTGCTTACCTTATCATTTGCAATTATTACCATATCTGCTTGCAATTTTGGTGTCCATGCAGTTCCAACTTGTCCATGCAATAATCTATCATCAACTCTAAGTTGTAGTAACATCTCCTTGCTCCTTTTAAGTCAAGTTATTCCTTAACAATTCTGTAAGGTTTTTGTAGTTATTAATTGATGAATTTAAGAGTTTTTCCCATATTTCTTCTCTTCCATATTTCCCTCTAACTTCACTTGCGGTTATTAACATAGCAATATTAAGGCCTGTTACAGCTAGTATATTATATTTGCTTGACAATAAAGCGGCTATATTGGATGTTGTTCCGCCGAATAAGTCCACTAAGATAATGCTGCCTTCGGGAGCATTTCTTAGAATTTCTTCAATTGGTTCGACATACTCTATTAAGGATTGATCTGGCATCAGAGGAAACGCAAAAATATTTTTTAAGCTTCCGCAAACCATTTCCGCAGCTTCTATGAGTTCAGTGCCCCATTTGCCATGCGTTAAAATTAGCAAGTATGGTATATCTTTATTTTTTTGAGTAATACAATCATCCCCTTTCAAGTAAATTATTAAAGGTTGGTTTCTAAACTCCCCAAATTAAATCATAAATCGAAATTGGATTACTATCAGGCACCATTTGAATGATTATCGGTATTTTTTCTCTCCTGAAATAATCAATTGTCTCTATATCTGCATCGGATATAAAAACATTTGAATAAATTTTCTTTTTCCCAACACCACTTGGCATTCTTCCAATTATAATTTCATTTATTTTCACTCCCTTTTCATGCAGATATCTTACTATCTGCAAATTTTTAACTAGTATAATAGGAGAGCTATTTAACTCTTTATTATTTTTTAATATTTCGGCTCCTTTTTCTAAGTTATAAATTTCGACAATCATATTTTGAGGAATAGAAAGTTCTAAAATATTTTTTAATATAGGATTATTTGATACTTCATCATCTATAATTATTATATAATTAGAATTTTTTGCTTCCAGCCATTTAATTAAAATTTGTCCATGTAAGAGGCGCTCATCTACCCTCATCATGCTAATAGCACTCCTTATATAGAATTTGCCTTGTTACCTAATTCATTTTTTACGTTTTTTATCCCCTCAACGCCACTTTGAATTGTTTTGGCTGTTAGTTCCTCTAAGGGCATAAATTCCCTAGAATCCAATGCTTCTATTAACATAGGTAAATTAACGCCTGAGACACTTTCGCATTTGTAATCACTTATACTCGCTGCTGTGACATTTGTGGGACTACCACCAAATAAGTCAGTTAATATTAGAACCCCATCTCCCTTATCTAATTTTTTAATAGAGCTTCTTACAGCAATGTATAACTCTTTTATATCGTCACTTGGGTTCAGTCCTAATGTTTCAACGTTTTCTTGCTTCCCTATAATTAGTTCAGCGCTTTTTAAAAGTTCAGTTCCAAAATTGCCATGTGTAACTATTAAGATACCTACCATAAATTGTCCTCCTATATACATGCAAAATATTTGATGTGAATACAACTACTTAGCAATTACCTATTGTTAAATGCAAGTTCGGTGCCAAATTAGTGTGTCATGATAAATATTAAAAAGGCGAGGGCTTGCAAATGAAGCATTTCTCGCCTTTTTAATATAAAGTTTAAAAACTTTTTTCAATTTAATTTTTCTTTTCAAGATTAGTGTGCTACTGTGTGTCAAAAATATCCATTATATAGCCGATTTCTGTGTCAGGTACTTTAATGCCAAAAGCTTCTTCTATGTCTATCAGTGTGTATTTAACCTTTTCATATATATCACGTTTTTCTTTTATTAGTTTTTCTATGCCACTATATGGAAGTATATCATTTTGGATAAGTCTTTCTATCATGCAGCAGTTATGGAAGATGTATCTTGTCTTTAATTGTCGTGTATCATTAATTCCTAACATCTTCACTAACATAATATAAGAATCGTTTACGAATTTAAAAGCCTTTTTTGCATCTAAAAACGTAAGCATTCCTTCCAATAGTTTGACGAAAACACTATCTCCGGATATTTCCTCTTTTTCATAAGGACCTGCGTTTAAACCACTTATACTTTTTTCTATTTTCTTAATCCCATCTCCAATTATTAGTTCATCTATTGGAATAAATGGCACTCCGGAAAGTTGTAGATCTACGGTCCCCACCACTGCTATCAGATCATTTATTGTTCCCTCATAAAGAGTTTTATTGCCGGCTTGATTTACCTTTTCCGTAATATCGACCGGTTTTATTTTAACATTATATTCATCTAAAAAAGGCAAAGTATTTCTTAACAGTTGCGCAATTTTTACAGCAGCTCCTTTTCCGGAGATACATGTAGTAAGTATTACCTTAGGCTCTGTAATATCGGCTTTGTTTATTACTTCGCCGCTGACCATTCGGCCTATATAAGGATTCGCATTCTTTATATCTTCTACGAGGGTGTACAGGCTCATTTCCGGTAAAAGGCTTTTTCTTACTGCTTCTATAACTATTGGTGTTGAAATATTTTCTATTGACTTTGTTGGTATATTTGTCTTCTTTGTAATTATCTCTGAAAATGCAATAAGAGATCCCATATCCACAAGAAGCAATACACCTTTGCCTTCATCTATGGATTTCACTTTTTCTATAGTTTTGTTTAAAATTTCCTCAACTTTAACATCAAGCGGCATATCTATTGCTCGGCAATGATCTGTTCCCAATAAACTATTTGCAACATTTGCTATGCTAGAGGCGGTAGATTCTCCATGAGCTAGCACTATAACGCCTATTTTCTTATAGCTCGTATCAGAATCTACGGTGCTTAAAAACATAGTTAAAAAACCAATTTCTTCTTTTGGTATATTAATTTCCAGCTCTTGCTGAAGCACTTCCCTTACCAGCTTTGCAGCTCTAAATTCTTCCGGATTGTTTAAAGCAATTTTATTTATTTCTTCAGAGTAAATAATTTCTCCACTAGATATTCTTTCTATCAATGCACTAATATGCATGGCAAGTCCAATTACGGCCCTTGTGCTAAATGTTCGATTAAGCTTCTGCTGAGCAAGAGTAAGCGCCATTTCTGCTGCATTGTACACCTTCGGACTTATAATCTTGAAAAGCTCTTCTTTGACCGGAAGCTCTTTTTCAGCATTGTATTTTTTCATAAGTTCTTTTAAATACTTTTCAATATCTTCGCTGATTATTTCATTTATTGAACTTCCTGAATACCCAATCTTGAAATAGTGATTATACTTATCAGTTATTTCTTTATATAAATTATCAGATAGATCGTAATTATCTACGGTCAAAAAATTCTCTCTATCCTGAGGTGTAAAAGTATAATAATCTTTTTCATATCGTAATAGATTTATTATCTCATTTCTGCTTTTCTCTTGGTTTAACAAACCAGTGTAAACATGCTCAGGCAAAAAATTGATGTTTATCTCTATTTCTTTTTTGCCATATGTTTTGTAATCAAGAAAACCTCTGGCACACAAGAGCTGGATATCACCTTTTAGTTGACCTATATTACCTGTGCAATTATATTGTAAAAACGCTCTTATTACATCTTTATGGACTTTAACAGGCACATTAACATTATTTACTTCATTTATAAGAAATTCCTCTATAAGCTCCATCCTTTCTTCCATAGGTCTTTCTTCCAAGGACGGAAGATTTATTGTCATGGGCACTCTGCGCAGAAAAGTTTTTAATAATGCAGAATTGATATTTTCTGTTGTAGCTCCGATTATAAGCACAGTTGCTTGTCTGTACTTATCCGTCTCGCCAAGTCTTCTGTAAATTCCCTTATCCATAAGTAAAAATAGCATTTCTTGGGCTTCCGGTGGCAGTCTGTGTATTTCATCTAACAGTAAAATACCTCTATCAGACATTTCCACAAGTCCTGCTTTTTCATTTATAGCCCCTGTAAATGCTCCTTTTGTATGTCCAAAAAGTTGCGATAAAATCAATTGAGGATTATCAGCATATTCGGAACAATTAAAAATAACAAGTTTCGCATCATTAGGTATACTTCCTGCATAGAGGGCATATTGGTACATCATTTCTGCAAAAGTTGTTTTGCCCACGCCCGTAGGACCGGTTATTAATGTGTGAAGGCCTTTTGGCGGGTAGAGAATTGCAGCTTTTGCCTGCTTAATAGCAAGCGCCAAGCTTCCTCTTGAACCAATTATTCTATCAAAAGGATCGCTCATTTTCTCTATCTTTTCTTTTTCGGCAGTATCGGCAGTATTAAAGAATTTTAAAAAATCATTTAGTGTGTCAAATATGTACCCATTTTCAAAATCTAATTTCGCAATTTGCTCTAAATGAGATCTGTCAAGAAACTTTACCGGCCTTCCATTTATTTTTATCGCTTTTCCTTCTCGCGCTAATTCATTCAGCTCTCGACTGGCGTTGCTGCGATCAACCTGTGCAATAGCGGAAATAGTTTCTGCGTCAAATCCAATATCGGAATTTTCCGTTAAATCTTTGAGTAAAATATTCTGTGTCAACTTTCCTAAAGCATTGTATACTTTTTCTTTTCTATTCATAAATCCTGCTCCCTTAGCATGAGAAACTAAAATGTCTTATTGGTTATATCCAAAATGCTAAATTGTTTTTTAAAAATTATCTAATTAACATTATAACATTTACCACAATATAGCACAAATAATATCTTTTTGCCTTATCTGTGCTATAAACTTCTAAGGTAAGTTATGAGATCGGCCGCCATTAGGTTTCATAAATTCCTGCCATTTTCAATATACAAATTAAAAACACGAACCTTGAATAATTGTTTTTTGTAATTTGGCATTTATTATATAGCTGTTTTTGCCATATAACATCTCCTCCTTGTAGGTCTTTGTGTCAAATGTTATAATTTAAGAAAACTTTTCCCGAATATAATATTGAGGCTAAATAAATTAGGAATGGAGTGGATTTTTTGAAAAAGAACCTTGCCTTTGCCCAGTCAGGAGGACCTACTTCGGTCATAAATGCTAGCTGCTACGGTATTATTAAGGAAGCTTTAAAATATGGTATTAAGATTTATGGAGCAAAGTTCGGCATAGAAGGCATATTAAACGATAACCTTGCAGAAGTAACAAATATCAGCGAAAACGATTTAAATCTTTTAAGGTATTCTCCTTCGGCAGCTTTTGGCTCTTGTCGTCATAAATTGAAAGACGAAGACTTTGAGAAAATATGTTCAATCTTAGATAAACATAATATAGGCTATTTTATTTACATAGGCGGCAATGATTCAATGGATACAGCTCACAGGTTATCCGAACATATGAAAAAAACATGTAGAGATATAAAGGTCATCGGTGTTCCAAAGACCATAGACAATGACTTGGTAAATACTCATTTTTGTCCGGGCTACGGAAGTGCTGCAAAGTACATTGCGTCAAGCGTAAGGGAGATGGCTCTTGATGCAGAGGTTTATGCAAAAGACATTGTTACAATTGTTGAGGTAATGGGAAGGGACAGTGGATTTTTGGCGGCTTCCAGCGCTTTAGCCCGCGATAATGTTGTAAATTCTCCCCATTTAATATATTTTCCAGAAATGTCTTTTGATGAAAAGGAATTTTTGGACGATGTTAAGACAGTTTTTAAGGATAACCATGGCAAAGTGTTTATAGTAGCTTCTGAAGGACTTAAAAACAAAAACGGCAATTATATCTATTTAAAAGAACAAAAAGCTGATGCTTTCGGAAACATCCAAATGGGCGGAGTAGGCAGCTATATGAAGCAACTTGTAGCTGAGAATATATCAAAACGCGTCAAAGTTGTCGAGCTTTCAATTCTCCAAAGGTGCGCTGCCCATATAGCATCTCTTGCAGATAATGAAGCAGCTGTTATGGTAGGTAAAGAAGCCGTAGATAAATTAATGAAGGGCATTTGCGATGTTATGATATCCATAGAAAAAACAGATAGCATCTTTAGCGCCGGAGCAGTTCCTTTATCCGAGGTTGCAAACCGCACAAAATTCTTTCCCGACCAGTGGATAGACAAGACGAATAGATGGGTTACCCGGGATGCCCTCGATTACATGCTGCCCCTTATTCAAGGCGAGGTAAAAGTTCCTTTTATAGAAGGGCTGCCAAAATACATAAGATTTATATGAAGGAGAATTTGCTTGAGTAAACTTAATATATCTCCCCGCCAAAAATTCATACTGGAGATGTTATATAAGCAAGATCGCTGGGTAAAAGGTCCGGAAATCGCTATTGAAGCAGGTGTTTCTGCGCGGACTATAAGAAATGACATACAACAACTTAACGCAGAAATTGGCATTGACCCGCCTTTGATCATTTCTTCTAAGCGCGATGGCTACATTATCTCAGATCGCAAAAAAGCATTAGAGTTGCTAAAACAAATTGAGACGTTGCAGAATACTTTGCCGATTTATCCAGATGAACGAGCGAATTTTATCCTTAAAAGATTGCTATTTGAAAAGGCGGCAATTAATATATATGATTTAGCTGACGAGCTTATGGTAAGCGACTGTACTATCGAAAGTGATCTTGTAAAAGTTAGAAAAATTGTTGAGGAGTTTTCTTGTAACCTAAATCTTAAGAGAAACTCAGATAATATCTTTTTGGAGGGTTCCGAAGAAAGCAAAAGAAATTTGCTCAGTCAGTTGCTCTTTAAAGAGGCAGGCAATAACTTCCTAAACATATCAAAATATGATAGCTATTTCGAAGATTTTAATATGTCCGCGATACAGGACATTGTTCTATCGGCAATTAGGAAGAACGATCTTGTAATAAATGAAATCGGCTTATTGAACCTAGTTATTCACATAGCTATTTCTCTTAGAAGAATTAAAAATAATTATTTTATCGAAGACTCTCCATACCTTGAAAGTTTTTTAAACACAAACGAATATAAATTGGCAAAAGACATTGCTCAGGGGTTGTCTGAAAGATTCGGCATTAATTTCCCGAAAGAGGAAATTTTATATATTGGTTATATGATTTTAGGAAAGCGAATTTTAAAAAGCAAGAGCAGTAGCTTTCACTATTTAGAAAATGTTATTGAAACAAAATATATAGATATTACTCAAAAGCTAATTAAATCTGTCTATGATAACTTCGGAATAAATTTTTCAGAAGATGAAGATTTGCTTGTAGGTCTTGCTATGCACATAAAAGCTATGGACAGCAGAATTAAAAATAGTATTATTCTTAGAAATCCCATTTTAGAGGAACTAAAGCATAGATACCCATTTATTTTTGAGCTTGCAGTGTTTTTATCAAATGAATTCTACAAACTTACAAATATACAAATGAACGAAAACGAAATTGGCTTTTTTGCGCTTCATTTAGGAGCTGCGTTTGAACGCCTTAATCAAAAAACTGCATCAAAGAAAAAAGTTATCTTAATTTGCACCGAAAATCTAAGAGATATCCTAAGTTCAAAGATAAATTCCGAATTCGGAAGCAAGCTTGAGATAATAGATGTTCTATCAATTGTAGAATATAATATGGCAAAGGATATGAAACCTGATTTTATTATAAGCACAGCAGATTTACAAAATCATTTTGACGTACCTGTAATTTTTATTTCCCCATTTCTTGATAAAAAAGATATTCAAGAAATTAATAAACAGTTGAGCTTTTTTGAAATTGTTATGAATGTAAGGGCAGTTGTAAGCAGAATAGATCGTGCTATAGTCGAAGAGTTATTTTTTCCGGATTTAGATATAGATGACAGCTTCGAAATCATTAAGTTTATGGCAAATAACCTGTATGAAAAAGGCTATGTTCCGCCAACATATTTTGATTCTGTCGTAGAAAGAGAGTCTCTTTCTCCCACATCTTTTGGCAATATGGTGGCTTTACCTCATGCTTTAGTGATGAACGCCTATAAGACCGCAATATCTGTTGCAATTCTTAAAAAACCTATCGACTGGGGCGATTATAAAGTTCAGATTGTTTTTATGTTCGCTATCAACGAATCTGATGTAAAAAGCCTCCAGAGCCTGTACAAATACCTCATGCAGATCTTAGATGACCCTTACGCCGTAAGCCGGCTAATCAAGGCGAAAAAATTTGATGAATTTAAAGGAATAATACTTGACTACTATGGAACGCAATAAATAAATATAAAAACTCCCTGTGTACCTTCTAAGTTCACAGGGAGTTTTTATCTTCTTGATATTCCTACACTATCTTTGATAATATTTCAAATATCTTCTTTACGCTTTCTGATTTTGTTTTGCCGGTTTCTTTTTCGACAATGAAACTGTATATATGGGGCATGACTTTCTTGCATCCTGCATCAAGACATGCTTTTACTATTGCCTCTATGTTATCTTCATTTATACCGCCTGTAGGTTCAAATATGTCAATTCCCGCTTTGCTTGCAGCTTTGGCCATAGCAATCATATGATTTAGCTTTTCTGTTCCATGCATGGGGAAAAACTTTACAGAATCAATTTTTGCTTCTTTTATCATAGCGGCAGCAGTAGAAACATCGACTAACGTTTCGATGTTCTTTTCGCTTAAAGGCCCAGTGGATATCACGACTTTTCCTATTTCATCAGATGGCTTTACCAATGCATTTACTATCGTGCCGGTATATCCTGTCGCCGTCAAAAAGCCTTTTGCGTATCCGGCTGTAGGATATGTCTGGTTTACATGATCCGGATTTGTCGCTTTTGCAATCTCTAAACACCTTTCCCACTGGGATGCGCTGCCGTCGCCAAGTCCGACTGAAATCGCGCTGTATTTTTTAAATTCATTAGCTACTTTAATGGCATCTTCAATTTTGGCATAATGTTGCGCCATTATGCCTACGGCCATATATCCATTTGCAATCTTGTTTAATTCAATAAGGTTGTCTGCGTCATGTGCTAATATATTTATAGCAATGCGATCTTTGTAAAATTTAAGCATTAGTTATTCCCTCCAGTATTTCATGCAATCTGTCAGCTATTATTTCATCATCTTTTTCTTTTAAATTTCTTGGGTCGATACTTATTATTCCTAAGTTTGCATAGTGGTCTCTGACATATATTGATGGATTGCCGCATTTAAGTTTTTCTATAATTTCATATGCAGTAATTTTAGCCGCTTTTTCATCGATCTTTATTTCGGCCCTGTATATTTCTCGTCCGGCTTCATCTTGTTTTATGCTAACATTTATGTTTTTTAGGTCGGCTAAGTTTTGTGCAAGTTTTTCCATCTTTTGCTTGTTTTCTAAAGCAATGGCATGATTATCCTCGTTTACGTATAGCTCTATAGCTTTTAAAAGTCCCATTATGCTTTCTTTGCTGGCTTTCATCGCTCTGCCGATACCTTTGTACTGTTTTTTGCACCAACTGATAAGTTCTCTTTTTCCGCATATAAAGCCGGAAGTCGGACCGCCGATTGCCTTACCTCCGCTATATATTACAAGATCGGCTCCTTGTTGATAGTATTTTTTAATGTCTTCTTCTGCGGCTGCATCTACAATAAGGGGAAGATTGTGCCTATGAGCTATGTCCGCCATGGCTTGAAATGAAACCATGCCTTTTTGAACGGTATGATGAGATTTGATAAACAGCAGTGCCGCTGTTTTTTCATTAATCGCGCCTTCTATGTGGAAAGACTCTGTTTTGTTTGCCTGTCCCACTTCTATAGGTCTTCCGCCGCCCAGTGATACCATTTGGACTATGGGAGCTCCAAAGTTTACGCTGTGTCCTTTTTGAATGATGATCTCGTTTTGCATGCCTTCGCTGTTTGGCAATTGTTCTGCTAATTTCATGTTTCCTTTTGTGATGCATGCAGCAACGCTAATCGCTATACCAGCCGCAGCTCCCAAAGTGACGCAGGCATCTTCGGCTTGTGTATATGATGATATGATTTCTCCGGCTTTGTCGATTAATGAATCTATCTCAACGTACTCTTGGGCAGCCTGCGCCATGTATTCGGCAACTTCCTTTTTCACGGCGCTTGCTCCAAGCGCCGTCATTTTACCGCTTGCATTAATTACTTTCTTTAAACCTAAACTTTCATAAATTGTCATTTACTTTAAGCACCTTACTTTCAACTGTTTAAGATAAAAATATATTTTGCTTGCCCTCCCAGAAGCTTATGCTACCGGAACCGGAAACACTATTCCTAATATCATAGCTCCTAAAATTGCGCCGCCGGCTATCGGTCTATCATATTTATAAAAAAGAGCTGCGCCGACAAAAGCTCCTATGCCTGCCGGAATACTATATTGAATGGCTGATAAAATAACAAGCGGGCCTAAGAATCTTCCGGAAGCATTACCTGCTCCCATCATTACGTCGGTTCCAAAAGAAGTGGTAGTTTCAGGCATAATTTTCCTTATAGCCATTATAATTATTCCTAATACTATACCGATTCCCGCACCTGTAAGAAGAGATAAGCTAAAATTGTATATAGGGGCTTTAATGCCGGATGCCATAAGCATGGCAGGTATTCCAATCCCGACTCCTGTCATAATCGAACCACCAATATCTAAGACTCCAACCAGCGGACCTTCCAAAATTCTCGCTAGAAGGAAGCCACCTGCAAAACCAGCCGCGGCAGCAAAATCTCCGGTTTTTAATCCTTCATCAAACATTTGAACTACAAAAATTTCATTGAACGCCCCTACATGATACATCACAAACATATGCGTGCCGGCAAAAACTGCGGCACAAGCAAGTGCGGTAATCACGGGAAAAGCAAGGGGGCTCATTAAAAAGCTTTTTGAGTTTATCGTTTTCTTCTCTTCCATTATAAATCCTCCATTCTTTCTAAAGTATTTTATTAATGCAAAACAATCTTAAAAAAACTTTAAAAGATTAGCATAAAATCCACGGAAATACGCAATAACCGCAAACAGCGCAATAACTATTAGTAATAATGCCCAGTTAGAACTTTGGTTTTCATTTTCTTCAAAAGATTTGCCGATTAAGATGCCAAGCACAACGCCGGGCACAGCATTGCCCATTATCATATGCGCTAATCCACCAAATATAGTTCCGAAAATCCCGGTAGTTTTACCTGCATCAAGTGCAGCAATCCAAAATATTATCGGCATTACAGGATTTATCATTAAATTTGATGCAGGTCCTAATATCTTTTGGGCAACCATCGACATAGATTCTGGAATGGCAGATGCAATGGTATTCAAAAACGTCACTACAACGGCGCCTACTATGCTACCGCTAATTGCCATGGCAGTAGGATTATACATGGTCTCTTCCGCTTTTGGATTTTTAAGCAGCAGTAGAGCTTCTGCCCAGTTTGGCACTACTCTGTGCAGCACATCTTGCGTCAAGGCGCCTGCTCCGACAACAGAAGCTGCAGAGTTAAAAAGAAAACCAAGACCAAAAGAAAAATGCGTAATCGGATCTCCTTTGCATGCGTTAAGTTCTCCGATGGTTCGGAACGACCCCATAGACTGAACTTCCGGAGCAAAGAACATTCTTGCAGCGCCAGCTGATACCGCAGCGCCAGCCAAAGCTCCGATTATGATTGATTTAATAATAATGACTAACATGGCTTGGAACCTCCTTTATTTTTAGTTATAGACTATTTTCTTGAAGGCGATTAATTAACCTTTTCTTACCATCTCGAATTACCTCAACACTATCTTCTTTGTAATCTATATATCTAATCCGAACTTGAATAGTTGATTTAACTAGATATTCCCTTTTTATCTTTGGCATAAAAACCCAAAGAAATTTTTCTTCCCTTTCTTTTATTGTCATTTTGTCAATGCGAAATGCTTCGGGTTCCATAAATACAATACACCCATCTATTGATGCATATACTTCTTTTCTTAGATTTGTAAAGGCGTTTTGAATCGCAAGAGTTTCGCTTTTGCCTCTTCCCGAGATATTAAACTCTTTTACTATTTCTTTTAACTGATTTTCACTTTTTGCCTTTAGATTTTCCATTTTCTTTCCCTTCTTGAAGAATTTTCTTATATTCTTCAACAATTCTAAAACCAAGTTCTTCTACATCCATAAAGCCAAATCCTAATACTCTGGCTCCCTCTCTTAATGCAGTTATGCCTGCGTCTATCGACCTTAAATGATGAGCAACCTTGTAGCCATATTTGTTCGCCGCCACAAGAGCTCCTGCGCCTCCACTGCCGCAAAACGATAACCCTATGTCAGCATTTTTTTCATGCATAACATCAGCCAACTTCATATCCGCTGCCATCCCTGGGATTACGTATGCTTCTGCGCCTGCCTTTTCAACTCCCTTTGCCACCTTCTGGCCCTTCCCGAGCCTGTCTCCTATAACTACCAAAATCTTTTTCTCATTATCACTCATAATTTTCCCTCCTCTAAGCTATTTATTTCACTTTTATTTTGTTCCTCTTTAGCGGCTCCGATATGTGTAGCAATTAAAATTACTTCTCGCTCGTCAACATCTAAGTTATACTTGCTGAAAATAGGCTCTGCTGACTTTAGTGCTATGTCCATTATCTTGCCGTCAAGCTGCGACTTAACTGCGCTTAAATCCATCTCCGGTAAGTATTCTCCTGCTTTTAGTCTTCTTATCAGACTTATATAATGAGCAGCGACTGCTATTTTTCTAGATTCACTAAAATGAATACCCTCTTTTTGTGATTCGCTTATTAATCTTTCCATAAATGACTTTAACTCTGAGATTTCCTCTGTATTTAGCTGCATTTCTTTTTGCACAACTGACATGTAGTCCATTTTACTCTCCTTCTGTATTAATTAATTCTTCTCCTGTAATTAAATATCTCGGAACAAGTTTGAAATTGCTTTTCATTTTATTTCCATCTGAATCTATAAGCAAATATTGTTCATCAATTTTTTGCATAACCGTAATTTCCGCCTTGTAGCCTGTTTCTATAGGTTGATTTTCTATGCCCAGTATTGTCCTTGGATTTATTGTCGCCAATGTTACGACTTCACCTAGGCTAAGACCCAAATTTACAAGCTTAGTCAATGTAGTAGTTAGGCTGTACACAGGACCATTAATATTTTGATTGTATATATCGGTGCCGGCTGTATAGGGTTTTATATCCAGGCTAAAAGCTTTTTGCGCAACCTTAAAATTAAAACTAGATGTTCCGTGGCCTACGTCAAATAAGACTCCTCTTTCATATGCATCTAAAGCCTCTTTTAATACTGTACCATCCGGGTTGAAAAGACCGCCCTGCTTGCCATGATAAATATGGGTTACAATATCTCCCTTGTCTAGCAGATTCAGAACATCCTTAAGCTCCGGCGGAGCATTTCCAATATGCACCATTAAAGGTAGTTCCATCTCTTTAGCAAATTCTTTAGCAATTTTTACGGGACCAATTCCTAAATTGCCTACTACGCTGGCACTTGCTCTTACTTTTATCCCCTTGATAACTTCTCTATTATTTAAGATAACTTTTTTATTAGCTTCAATATCGATATTGTTATAATCTGAAAGCTCTCCCGTTCCCTTCTTAAGTCCATCTTTGGCAATGTTTAAAAATTCATATACTTTCGTTCTGCTTTTGCAAATTACATTCTTTTTAAAGTCTTCAAAGGTATATGCCCCTGCGCTGCCGGCATCTACCAAAATACCCACGCCCATATTTACTCCTACTGTGTCCGGCAATACCCCAAGAGGTGTTACGTCAGGAAAGACATGGGTATGCATATCTACTAGAGAAGGTGTTACTATTATATTCTTGTCTTCGATCACGAACGACGCATTTTCTTTATAAATATCATGATCTATTTTTGAAATTTTACCATTTTCGATTAAGATATCGCCATTAAAGTCAGCGCATTTCATTGGGTCAATTATCCTTGCATTTTTTATAACTAAAGTTTGGGCTTTCACTTCGTCACATCCTCACTATTTAAACTCATATATGCTTTTATTGCTAAAATATCCTCATCCATTATGGTAAAGGGATACTTTTTACACAAATCTTTCATTTCTTCATATATAACGGAATCGACCTCTGATTTATCATTTGTCAATTTAAATGACTGCCCTTTAAAAAGGTCCTTCTCTTTAGAACTTAAAGAAAGTCTCAAAGCTAAGTGAATAATTAGCCCTAAATAAGTTTCATTGCTCATTTTGATTGCAAGTTTATTTTTAAGCCTATCAACGAAACATGCTAGATCGGAAATTATGCTTATAAATGCCGGGATCTCTTCTTTGTTTGCTATTTTTAAATTATTGGCCGATCTTTTACTTTGAAACTTGCTGGTTTCCACATTTAAAACATTGTATATGCGAACCATATCAGTTTCTGATACAAATGGGCTTACGGAAATGACCGGAAAATTATCGTTCTTAAAATTAACTGTAGAAATAATTGCATCTACTTCAGGATCATTTAATGACTCGGCTTCAGACATCGAAATCGTTCCCTTGACTACTATATCGGGAAATTTATTTTTGAGGTTTGCTACAAGTAACTGGGCTCCTCCTAAACCGGTGGGACATACTGCGTATACTTTTTTTGTCTGTGTTCCCTTTGCCCTTTCTATGGCAGCTCCCAGATACATCATAATGTAGCTTATTTCATCATCATCTAAGGAATATCCGGTATCTTTTTCAAAAACCTCAGCCATTATTTTGGCGGTTGAATATAGCTGTGCATATTTTTCTAAAACAATATCTTTGAGAGGGTTTTTTTCCTCCATTCCCAGCATTAGCCTGTTGTATGTGGCAGATAAATGAAGATTTAATCCTTTAGATAGTTCTTCATCATTCGAAAGGTCCATCCCCAAGATGCTGCCGGCTGTCTCTATCATAGTAGCAACACAATTATTTAACGACGGATTTAATTCCTCTTTATAGCTCTGATTAATTTTTCCGCTTAAAAGATGTAATGTTATATATCCTACTTCAGCTTCAGGAATAGCAACTTCATATTCTTTCTCTATTTTTTTGCTCAAAAGTTTCGATATCTCATATTCAGGATTTTGCTTTAGGAAATTTAGTTTCTGCTCATCAATAGTTATATTAAAACCATCTTTAATCCTTTTTACCGCCATTGCTATATGGACTACTAATGCCAAAAAAGCACTATCGGTAAACCTGTAACCTAAGGCCTTTTGCGATTCATTCACGAAGATTTTTATAGGTTCTAAGTTGATATTAGACAAATAGGTGGAAAAAAGGTCTATAACAATATTGTCTCCTGGTTTTTTCATTGTATTTGCATAATTATTATTTATTTCTAGAAGACTTAACATTTGCGATTCATCGAGATTTTCTGTAAGAAAGCTTATGATAGCCTCTCTTTTATTATCTTCATCTCCTTCTAACGCCACACCTTTTTTCTGTGTCCTGACAACATCCAGGTCAAACCTTTTAAACCAATTTTCAACATCATTTAAATCATTATAAAAGGTGGTTCTGCTAATACCGGTACGGGAGCATATATCGCTTATGGTAACAGTATCGCTTTCTTTTAAAAGAATACTTATAATTGCTTTCACTCGTTCTTCTTTCGATAACGGAGTTATATATGGCTTAAAATCAGAGAGTTCATTTTTGATTTTACAAATAGTTTCTTGATCGTTTTTCTCCCTATTTACCCAGATACCCGTACCTGGCTTAATACATAATTCCAGCCCCTTACTGGAAATCCACTCTCTAATGTCCTGCAAATCATTATATATAGTTCTCTTGCTCACTTTATACTTATTAGCCAACTCTTCTGCCGTATACATCTGATTTTCTTCATTTAAAAATTCATACAGAATATGGCGCTGTCTCTCTGATAAATCCATAAAATCACCTTTATTTATATTCAAAAGTATTATTTTTGCAAAACCATTGTTGAAATAAAATACTATATCTATATACTTTCCAATTAACTTTTGATAATAATATTCGCTATTTCCTTGGAATATCCTTTAATATAATAAGTTCAATTTATTGCACCATACTAATTGCAATTTAGTACTTTATTTTTAAAACCAAACTATGTTTTTCCTTTCTGTTAGGAAAATATTTATTTGAAGAAGGTATAACTTACTTTATAAAATAGTTTTAGAAGCATCAAATTAAAATAATGTAGAAAGGTGGCAGTCATGCAAAACATAGAAGAAGTTTCTGTTAAAATTATTGCTTCCGCCGGAGATGCCTTAGCGCAGATGGTGCAGGCTTTAGATGCCGCACGAGTAGGCGATTTTGAAAAAGCTGACAGCTTAATGCAGCAAGCAAGTCTTTCTATTACCGAAGCTCATAAAGTTCAAACGGGTCTTATTACTCAAGAAGCACAGGGCATTAAAAGTGAATATTCTATATTAATGGTTCATGCACAAGACCATCTGATGAATGCAATGCTTGCTCAAATATTAATTAAGGAAATGATACAGCTTTATAGAAAGCTTGCAGAAGTTTCAAAAGGAGGCAAATTTAATTGAGCTTTGGAATAATTGCTACATGGCGCATGGCCCTTGAAGGCGTTGAAAAAGCTGCAAAAATGCTGAAAGACGGTTCAAGCGCAGGTGATGCATTAGAAAATGCTATAATGGCGGTTGAAGATTATCCCTTTTATAAGTCAGTAGGTTACGGCGGATTGCCCAATGAAAACGGCGAAGTGGAACTGGATGCAGCTTTTATGGATGGAGATACTTTATCTATCGGTGCAGTTGGAGGAATTCGCGACTTTAAAAATCCCATTAGCATTGCCCGCCATCTTAGTCGAGAAAGATTTAATATCTTTTTAGTTGGCATTGGCGCTGAAGAATATGCTCATAAAAACGGTTTTGAAAGAAAAAACATGTTAACAGAACGTGCCAAAAAGATCTGGGACAAACGAATTAGGGAAATAAGAGAACAGAACCTTAGCCCGTACGATGGTCACGATACAGTAGGTATGGTTTGTCTTGACAAAAATTCAAGTATGGCAGCAGGAACTTCTACCAGCGGTTTATTTATGAAAAAGCGGGGACGTGTAGGCGACTCGCCGTTATCAGGTTCGGGGTTTTATGTAGATTCACAAATCGGCGGAGCTGTTGCCACAGGTCTCGGGGAAGATATCATGAAAGGGTGCCTGTCTTATGAAACTGTAAAACTGATAGAAAGGGGTCTTAGTCCACAAGAAGCTGCAGAAAAGTCAGTATATGAGCTTACGCAAAAATTATTGCAAAGGAGGGGAAAATCCGGAGAAATATCTGTTGTATGTATGGACAATAAGGGACGTTGGGGCGTCGGAACAAATGTAGAGTTTTCATTTGTTGTATCTTGCGAGGATGATAATGTTCCCAAGGTATACCTTGCAAATCCTCATGGCAGCAAAACCTTGTACTCTCAGGCCAGTCAACAATGGCTAGAAGAATACCTTAAAAGAATTACAAGCCCCATAGTGTAAAAGTTAAAGCCAAAAAATGAAAGGAGATTTTATATGAATAAGGTACAGGATTTTCTTGAAAAGAAATTATTACCCTTTGCTGTAAAATTAGCAGGTCAACGGCATTTAGCCGCTATTCGCGATGGATTTATTTCATTTATGCCCTTCTTAATCATAGGTTCTATATTCATTATTATTCAAGATTTTCCTGCTCCCGGATGGCAAGAGCTGCAGACAAAGCTTTTTGGGCCGGGATTCAATCAGTTTATTATACTTCCAAAAAGAGTCACTTACGATATAATGTCAATATATATAGTCGCAGCAGTAGCATACAAGCTAGCCCAATCTTACAAAATTGATGCTTTCTCGGCATCCTTATTAGGAATTGCTTCATTTATACTTGTAACGCCTATTACTACGACGATAGAAATTGATAATACAGTTCATACCGTAGAAAAGGTCATAACAGTTGGTGGCTGGTATGGAACCCAGGGGCTGTTAGTAGCACTTTTAGTTGCAATTATATCCACTGAAATATTTAATTATTTTATCAAAAAGGGTATTATTATACGAATGCCTGAAGGTGTTCCGCCGGCAGTAAGCAGAGCTTTCTCAGCTCTTATTCCCGGATTTGCAGTAATCGTATTTATGTTGCTGGTTCGTCTTGCTTTCCTTCAGACGCCCTATGGTTATATTCATGATTTTATCTATAAAATTGTTGCTGCACCGATGACTGCTTTAGTAGCAAATAATCTTTTAGGGGCAGTTGGGACAGTTTTTGCTATTTCCCTCCTGTGGTGCATAGGTTTAAATGGCGGAGCAATTGTGAATGGCATTCTAAGACCATTCTGGGTGCCTTTGCAGGAAGCAAATTTGGCCGCAATTGAACAAGGCCTTCCTGTTCCAAACATCATTACAGAACAGTTCTTTGATATGATTTGGATCGGAGGTGCCGGCGCTACTTTACCTGTAGTATTCCTGCTTATACTCAGAGCAAAATCAAAACAATATAAAGAACTTGGCAAATTATCTCTTGCACCTGGCTTGTTCAACATAAATGAACCTATAATGTTTGGTCTTCCTGTAGTTCTTAATCCAATAATGATGATACCCTTGATTTTGGGTCCTGTGACAATAACTATAGTAAATTATCTTGCGATGGCAGCCAACATTGTTGCAAGGCCTACAGGTGTCATTCTTCCGTGGACTACACCGCCGATAATTCAAGGCTTCCTTATTACAGGTCACTGGACTGGGGCAGTGCTTCAACTTGTAGATATATTAATTGTCGGAGCAATCTGGTGGCCGTTTATAGCGATGGCAGACAAGCAAAGATACGAGGAGGAGCAAGCGCAGGCACAAATCGAGGAGTAAAACTACTTTTGTAAGTTCGGAGGAAAAAACTATGAAAATATATCTTGTATGTTATGCGGGCATGTCCACTAGTTTGCTGCTTACGCGGATGGAAAAAGTTGCAAAAGAACAAAATTTAGATGTAGACATTCAGGCAGTTGCGGCAACACAGATTCACGAAGCATTAGAGGATGCAGATGTTATACTTTTAGGCCCTCAGGCTCGATACCTTTTGAAAGATGTTCAAGAAATTGCATCGAAGAAGGGAGTGCCAGTAGAAGTTATAGATTCTGTAACTTATGGGACCATGAATGGTGCAAAGGTTCTTGATATGGCTTTAAATCTTATAAAGAAAAAATAGCAGCAAAATTTATGCCTACCAATGGGTAGATAAAACGAATAGAGGGTTACACAAGATGCTCTCAATTACACGCTACCGCTTATTCAAAGTGAGGTAAAAATTCCTTTTGCAGATAGATAAAAACTCCCTGCGTTCCTTCCAGGTTCGCAGGGAGTTTTTATCTTCTTGATATTTCTATACTATCTCTTCCATGAGTTCTTTCATAGTAACAATTCTGGCAGTTCCTTCATATTCATTAATGGCCATATGGACTTTATTTTTTGTAATTTCCTAAAAAGTTCATCCGTTTTTGTGATTATATCATTTTCTTTGTATGGATCTATCCCGAATATCTCAACAAAAAATTAGTATATAAGCTCAGCAGTTTGCTAACATACATTAACTTGCAGCCTTTATAAGTTAATGATTTTACATATCGTAGCATTATTTATAAAGATAGATGTTTATTCCTTTATACTTCTTATTCCTGCATTTTTTATTATATCTGCAACATCTTGCCATTTGTTTAAAGTGTAGATATGGAGGCCATCGATTCCCATATTAATATAATCGTAAATTAATTTTACAGTGTATTCCTTACCTGCTTTTTTGAAATCTTCAGGGCTGTCGCCATATTTTCCTATGATTTCCGCTAATTCCTTCGGAATCGAGCATCCGTTAGATACCGTCATTCGAATCGTAGGATCCTTTGAAAGAACCGGCATAATACCGGCATCTATAGGTAATGTAACTCCGGCTTTTCTAATTTGTTCAACCCAACACTGATAGTTTTTGACATCATAGCATAATTGGGTCATTATGTAGTCTCCACCGGCGTCCTGCTTTAATCGAAGGTGAGCTATATCTTCTTTAAGAGAACCAGCTTGAATATGCTTTTCCGGGTTCCCTGCTACTGCAATGCAAAATTCAGGGAAATTTGTCCTAATATATTCTACTAACTCATTGGCATGATCAAAATCTCCTCTTGTTTCCTGCCATCCCTTGGGGAAGTCTCCTCTTAATGCTAGAATGTGGTTAACCCCCATTTTTAAGTATGTCTCTAGCTCTTCGCGTATTTTTTCTTTTTTATTGCCTATGCATGTATAATGAGTTACCGGAATTGTTTTGCCGCTTTCTTTAATGGCCTTGCATATTTCCATATTCCGGCCTACATTCGTTCCTCCCGCACCGTATGTACAGCTGATAAAATCCGGTTTATAAGCGTATAAATGCTCTAATGTGTCAAGAAGAGGTTCCATGGACTGTTCAGCTTTAGGTGGGAAAACCTCGAAAGAAAAAGACATCCTTTTTTTCATAATATCGGTTACTTTCATGTTGTGCCGTTACAGAAAACTTATAAAGCTTTATATGATATAAGGGAGTCTAGCTTTTTAATGTTTTAAGTTTTTTCTGTAACGATATTCACCTCCTGCATTATTTTTTGATCATCTTCGGTCAGTTCCTTAATTATTTTCTTAGCTTTATTTGTTTTCTAAATTCTTCTTTATATTGTTTTCTTGTCATTTAAGCAAGCCCCGTGTTTTTATACTATCATATACAAAAATTTTCTCCAAGTTGATTTTATGGGCTATAGGAAAACAACCTAACGTGTTAAATAAGTATCCCTTACTTCATTTTCATGTTATTATATAAACATAGGCAAATTTTTTATGAGGTGGGTAAATTTATGAAGACTATACTTTGTTATGGTGATTCCAACACATGGGGTCATAATCCTGATGGTACAGGTAGGTATCCAAAGCATATAAGGTGGCCAAGTGTGCTTCAAAATGAGCTCGGTCAAGGATTCGAGGTGGTACCCGAGGGTCTAAACGGCAGAACCACTGTCTGGGATGATCCTGTCAGAGGGGAACATAGAAACGGCAAAGCTTATCTTTTGCCATGCTTACATACTCATAAGCCTTTAGATCTTGTAATATTATTTCTAGGCAGCAACGACCTAAAAAGTAGGTTTAGTGTAACATCTAATGAAATAGCACAGAGCGTAGAAATGTTGGTAAATATAATCAAGAAAAGTGAAACAGGGCCAAATTTAGGATCCCCGGAAGTCATGGTAATAATTCCTCCGCCGATTTTGATTCCGGAAAATGCGCCAACTATAAGTTATTTAGCACCTGAGCTTGAAAAAGCTATAGAAAAGAGTAAGCATTTTTCAGAGCAGTATACGATGGTATTAAGCGGGCAATGCCATTTATTAGACTCGTCTAAATATATCTCAACCAGCAAAATAGACGGTATGCACTTAGACCCTGAAAGCCATGCTGTTTTAGGTAAAGAAGTTGCGGCATACATCAAGAAACATATATTCACGGAATAAAGAGAAAAATCCCCCTTTATTTCATACACTTTCACTTATTTTACCCATTGTTATACATTTTTTTGATAGCATAATAATTTACAAGAAAGCACTCCATCAATAAGTTGTTTGTTTGCCAGCTCATAGACATAACCGTCTAAAAGCTGATATACTATTACTAATAAAGATTGTAAAGGGTGAGGACAATTTTAATTAAACACAAAAAATTTATAGTAAGCATTTTAGTTTTGTCATTGGTTTTCGCATTGATTTTATCGGCATGTAATACGAGCACATCGGCTAAAAAGGCTGATGACAATGTAGTTGCGCGTGTCAATGATGAAGTTATTACGAAAGATGAATTGTATGATGCGTTAGTTCAAGAAAACGGCGACGCAGTGTTAAATTCCTTAATTGCCAATAAAATAGTGGAACTCGAGGCTAAAAAACAGAACATAACTGTGTCAGAAGAAGATGTGCAAAAAGAAGTTGATAAACTGGCCGAGCAATACGGCGGTGAAGAAGCATTTACTCAGTTTCTTGATATGTATGGCTATTCTTTAGATGGAATAAAGGATAATATTAAAATGAACTTATATGTCAAAAAACTCCTTGAACCTACAATTAAAATAGAAGAAAGCGAAATAAAGAGCTATTTTGATGAGAATAAGGCAAGTTTTGACACGCCGGAGCAGGTAAAGGCAAGCCATATTTTGGTCGACACTGAAGAAAAAGCAAAAGAGGTTAAGCAGAAATTGCAAGACGGAGAAGATTTTGCAGAACTTGCAAAGACTTATTCTACCGACACCTCAAATAATCAGCAGGGTGGAGAGCTTGGCTACTTTTCAAAAGGGCAAATGACCCCAGAGTTTGAAGCAGCTGCATTTTCTTTAAAGGTTGGAGAAATAAGCGATCCTGTAAAGACAGAATTTGGCTATCATATTATCAAGGTTGAAGACAAAAAAGAGGCAAAAGAAGCAACTTATGAAGAAAGCAAAGATAAAATAAAAGAAGCATTATTGGAAGAAAAACTTTCAACCGCTTTTAGTACTTGGATTCAAGAAAAATTTAGCGAATACAAGATAGAAACGCTTATATAAAAAATTAACAAATTTACCCAGCGCCTGCAAGCTAAAAACTTTTGCAGGCGCTGCACTTCTTGATATTTTGTATTATTTGTTATATAATAGATTTGTAGTATAATTTCATATGGGGGCGTTTGGTTTCGACGGGGGTAGCAGGGATAAGAGCTGCAGGCCGAGCTTTCCGACTCGTAAATCCGGAAACAATAATTAAACGCCAATAACGATTTAGCTTACGCTGCTTAATTAAAGCAGCGCGTCCTTACTCGGCTTTGCCCGAGAGCTGAGATAAGGGCGTCAAAAAAATCGGGATTTTCTTTTAGCGTTGCTCTGGCGCTAAAAGAGAAACTTACAGAGCTGGCCGAGCTTTAATCCTGCCCTCAGGAGTAAAGCCGGCGAGATCCAAAATGAGGGATAAGCTTGTAGACGCTCTTATTGATGTACCTCCGGACAGGGGTTCGATTCCCCTCGCCTCCACCATAAAAAGCTATTTTTGATATTAATTAATTTTATTGGACATATACAAGCACGAGATTTGAAACTGTGCAAAAGGGCTTTCGAAGTAAAAAACAACTGCGGAAGTCTTTATTTTATTTGAGGATAAATACGGGGTTTATTAGTTCTAAGAAACATCTTACCAGGAAGTGGTTGCTAATATGAAGTTGCTAAAAAATATTTTCGGATTTAGAGCTAAGATGCAGCATAAGCAAGCCATCCAAATTTCGAAAATCTTGTTGTGTCTATTAATATCCCTGTCGCTGATAATTATTGCGGCCTGTGGTGTCTCAACAGATTCACCTCAATCTGATTCTCTGCCAAAATCTCCGCCTGCCCAATCCCAGGAAGAGGAAGTTTCTTCTGCGCAAAATCAGCTCAAAGTCCATTTTATAGATGTAGGTCAGGCAGACAGCATTTTAATTCAGACTCCCGAAGGAAAAGTTATGCTTATTGACGCAGGGAATAACGAAGATGGAGATTTTGTTGTGTCATACTTAAAATCTCAAGGTGTAGAAAAGATTGATGTTTTGGTAGGTACACATCCTCATGAAGATCATATAGGCGGTATGGATGATGTTATATATTCCTTTAATATAGGCAAAATTTATATGCCTAAAGTTGCTTCTACAACCCGGACATATGAAGATGTATTAACAGCTATAAAATCTAAAAATCTCAAGGTTTCTACTGCAAAAGCAGGAGTTACAATTGACATAGATCCTAAAATCAAAATCGAAATGCTTGCTCCCAACAGCGAAACTTATGATGATTTAAACAACTATTCTGCTGTTATAAGGATTACATACGGTAAAACCGCATTTCTTTTCGAGGGAGACGCTGAAAGTTTATCCGAAAAGGAAATGTTAAAAAAAGGATATGATCTTAAAGCTGATGTATTAAAAATCGGCCATCACGGCAGCTCAAGTTCTACTACATCAGAATTTCTTGCAGCTGTGTCTCCAAAATATGCCGTGATAAGTGTTGGAAAAAACAATGATTACGGCCATCCTGCAAAGACAACGATGGATAAACTAAAGACTGAAAATATAATAGTGTATAGAACGGACGAATGTGGGACAATCACTGCTACAAGCGATGGCGCGAACATTTCTTTTAATTGTAAGCCCGGAACTTACAATTCCGGGGCACTAAGCAGCTCAAATTCGTCTATCTCAAGCTCCGTTTCAAATATAAATAAGTCTTCTACTAAAAGTTCGGAAATAACAGTGTATTGGACGCCTAATGGCAAATCATATCATTATTCTAAGGAATGCTCGACCCTTTCTCGCAGTAAGACCATCTTAAGCGGTCCTCTTTCCAAATGTCCTAAATCGGATCCTTGCGATGTTTGCGTTCATTAGGAGGATGGAATAAATGATGAAGGTAATTATTGATAGATTCGAAGGGGATTTTGCGGTAGTAGAATTACCGGATAAAACAATGGTGAATATGTTAAAAATACTCCTTCCTTCAGAGGCGAAGGAAGGAGATGTAATCAGTATAACTGTGGACAAAGAGGAAACAAAAAGTAGGAAGGCTCATATAGAAAAACTGATGAATGACGTATGGGAAGATTAATTTTCAGTTGCCTTTTTGTATTCCTCAGCTATTTCTTTTAGCTTTTCACAGTTTATATCATAAAAAGGAGAATTATTCATGCGGACTGCAGTTCCAAAGTGAACTTCTTTTGTCCCGGTTTTTTTAATAACCGGAGCTAAAGTCTCTTTTGTCATGCCTCCTCCTACCATAATTTCGATCTTTCCTTTTCCGGCTTCGATCATCCTACATATTGTAGAAAGATTGTCCATAGGCTTTCCTTTACCGCCAGAGGTAAGCACTCGCTTTATCTGTGGATATTTTGCAAGAATTTTAATGCTTTCTACCAAATCTTTTGTCTCTTCAATTGCCCGGTGAAAAGTTATATCAAGTCCCTCTGCTGTCCTCAACAATTTTTGTAAATTTCTTTCATCAATACTTCCGTTTTCATCCGCCATGCCTATAACGATTCCGTTTGCCTTTAGCTCTTTTACAATATTTATATCTTCTTCCATGATTTTTATGTCTTCTTTGGTATATATAAAAGACTTGGCATGGGGGCGAATCATTACATTAACAGGAATTTTAACCCTTTCAACAACATTTTTAATAAGAGCGTAACTAGGCGTAAGCCCTCCTTCAGTAAGGCCTGACACCAGCTCTATCCTTTGGCCTCCGCATGCCTCTATTTTTATCGCATCGTCAATACATGTTGCTATGATTTCAAGCACTTTTCATCACCTTTGCTAGTATTAATATGCTTTTATAACATTTAAAATGTTGAGTTCTTCGTCAAAAATTATAAGGTCTGCATCTTTTCCTATTTCTATGCTGCCTTTGCATTTATCTACACCAATAGCTTTTGCAGGATTTAGGCTCGCCATGCGAACAGCATCTTGTAAAGAAACCCCCACCATTTTTACCATGTTGTATACCGCTTTATTCAGCGTTAGGGTGGAGCCCGCTAAAGTTCCATCTATGAGCCGGGCTTGTCTATCTTTTACTATAACTTTTTGCCCGCCCAGGGTATATTCTCCATCGTCAAGTCCGGCAGCCATCATGGAGTCGGAAATCAGTATGACTTTATCCTTGCCCTTTGAATTTACAACAAGTTTCATTGCGGCAGGATGTAAATGAATCCCGTCACAAATCATCTCACAAGATACCCTTTCATCTGTCAGGGCAGCTCCGGCTATTCCAGGCTCTCTGTGAGTAAAGCTTCTCATTCCATTAAAAACATGAGTGACTTGTGTTACCCCACAATCAAATGCTTTTTTTGCAATATCAAAAGAGGCATCGCTGTGGCCTGCTGACACTGTTATGCCGTGGTCTTTCAAAAAACGTATCGCATCTTGCGCACCGGGAAGTTCAGGTGCCAGTGCAACTATCTTTACAGAATTTTTTGAAAGCCTTATAAAATCTGCCAGTTCATCTGCGTTTGGCTCTTTAAGATGCTCGGGAGCTTGCGCCCCTTTTTTAGCAGGGGAAAAATACGGACCTTCAAGGTGCAGCCCTAGTATTTGGGATCTGGGATTATCTGAAACATCTAAGCTGCCATGTTTTTTATTCTGCTCTGATATATAATCTGCAACGTTTACAATGGCTTTCTTAGTATCTTCAATTGAAGCTGTCATAGTAGTTGCCAAAAATCCTGTCACGCCGTTTTTACAATAAAAATCAGCCATGGCGCAGAGTGCCTCAAAAGTGGCATCCATAGTATCATGCCCGGAATTTGCATGGGTGTGAATATCAATAAAGCCTGGAGCAAGATAATTGCCCTTAGCGTCTATAATCTTGTCAAAATTTTCCTCCTGCAGTTTACCGCAAGGCGCAATATCTTTTATTTTAGTTCCCTCAACAGCTAATTCAAAACCATACAACACCTCATAAGGCGTTATTATGTTTGCATTTTTTATAAGAACATTCATCAAGCTTCCTCCGTTTCTATTTCTGTGTTCTAATACATTTTATCATAGAAGGGTGGAACAGTGAACTTTAAAAGCAATAAAAACTAAAACTGTAATTGACGATGGTGTAAAATTGCCAAAAGTAGCTTTGATAGGAGACGATAAAAAGCTGCCCCCGGTCAAGTAGGCCAGAGGCAGCTTTTGTGCTGCTAAAATTTAAGAAGTGCTTATTACTTAGAAATTATTTATTTACACAGCGATGCTGCTTCTTCATCCATGATTATTGTTGTATCGGGATGTAGTTTTAGGAGAGAAGCCGGGATTTTTGTAGTTACTACGTCTCTGTTTAGAATTTTGGCCATAATCTCTGCTTTATTTTTGCCGCTGGCTAAAAGCAGGATTTTTTTGGCTTTCATTATAGAACCAATGCCCATTGTTATAGCTTTTGTTGGAACTTGTTCAGGAGAATCAAAGAACCTGGAATTTGCTTTTATGGTATCTTCTGTAAGATCGGTTAGATGTGTCCCTAGAATCAATTCCTCTGCAGGTTCATTAAAACCTATATGACCGTTTACACCTATGCCCAGCAGCTGCAAATCAATGCCGCCGAACTTTGAAATTTCTTCATCATATTGCTTGCAATAAGTTTCAACATCTTTTACCAATCCGTTAGGTATATGAACATTTTCCTTTTTTATATTTACATGATTAAAAAGATTTTCGAACATAAAATAGTTATAGCTCTGGGGATCGTCGGGAGGAAGATTGTAATACTCATCCAAGTTAAATGATACTACTTTAGAAAAATCTAATCCCTCTTCCTTATGCATCCGAATAAGCTCTTTGTATGTACCTATAGGAGTGCTTCCTGTCGCAAGTCCGAGCACTAAATCAGACTTTTGTTTTATTTCGTTAGCAAAAATCTGTGCCGCTTTCTCACTCATTGCCGAATAATCTTTTTCAATAAATACCTGCATAAAACTACCTCCTAAACATTTTTACAGATTAAAATACATTACTGATTATATCACAAAAAGTTTAATTGTATACTTTTGTTAAAATTAAATTAAAAAATTTTTTTACTTAAAAGCTCAGATTTTTTGCCACGTCTTCCGCTATATTCAAAGTTTTTTCTATGTCTTCATCTGTATGCGCAGTCGACACAAAGAAGGTTTCGAATTGGGATGGAGGAAGATAGATACCGGCTTGCAGCATTTTTTTAAAGAAAATATTATAACAGGCTGTATCAGACGTGGCTGCCGAAGCATAATCATAAACTTTGCTATTTGTAAAGAAAAGTGTCATCATGCTTCCGACGCGATTTATTGTAACCGGAATACCTGCTTTATCCATAATGTCCTTTAATCCCGAGCAGAGTCTTTCCGCCTTCTTGTTAAGCTTGCTGTATATGTCAGGATTTTTAGAAAGTATGCTTAAAGTCGTATATCCTGCAGCCATAGCCAAAGGATTGCCAGATAAGGTTCCTGCCTGGTATACAGGACCATCAGGAGATACCCTGCGCATAATTTCTTCTTTTCCTCCATAGGCTCCCACCGGCAGACCGCCTCCGATAATTTTCCCAAGTGTTGTTATATCAGGCACAATATTATACAATCCCTGGGCGCCTTCATATCCAACTCTAAATCCTGTAATGACTTCATCGAAAATCAAAAGCGCGCCATGGCTTTTTGTTAAACTTCTCAGCTCCTGTAAAAATTCTGGCTTTGGAGGAACTGTCCCCATATTGCCGGCTACAGGTTCCACAATAACAGCGGCTATATCTCCCGGATGTTTTTCAAAAACATCTCTTATCATATCTATATCATTATAGTTAGAAACAACAGTATCTCTTGCAGTATCTTGAGTTACCCCGGCAGAATCCGGACTGCCGAAGGTAAGGGCTCCCGAACCTGCTTTTATAAGGAGACTGTCAGAATGGCCATGGTAACAGCCTGCAAATTTAACTATGATGTTTCGACCTGTATA
This sequence comes from Tepidanaerobacter syntrophicus, assembly GCF_001485475.2. Classification (NCBI taxonomy): domain Bacteria; kingdom Bacillati; phylum Bacillota; class Clostridia; order Thermosediminibacterales; family Tepidanaerobacteraceae; genus Tepidanaerobacter; species Tepidanaerobacter syntrophicus. The sequence goes on from NZ_DF977001.1 coordinate 351,700, forward strand.
GCCTCGTGCAAGCCGTATTGCGCTCATAGTGGCTTCAGTGCCGGAATTTACCATTCTTACAACTTCAATCGAAGGTAAGGCTTCTCTTATTTTTTCAGCCATAAGCACTTCAAGTTCTGTACATGCGCCAAAGCTTGTGCCCAGCTCAGCCTGTTTTTTAATAACCGATACCACTTCCGGATGGGCATGTCCCAGTATAAGGGGACCCCATGAAAGCACATAGTCAATGTACTCTTTGCCGTCCTCATCCCAGATATGACTTTTACTTCCTTTTTTTATAAAAGGCGGCGTAAGCCCTGCGGATTTAAAGGCTCTCACTGGACTATTTACACCGCCCGGCATAACTTTCAAGGCTCTTGTATAAAGCTCTTGGGATTTCATATTTTCTCACCTTTTTCAATTATGTTCTCATAGATTTCTATCTTTTCTTCGATTGTAAGATTCTGATGTTTTATCTCCTCTCTTGCCTTTGACAGCTCATCAAGGAGTTTTTCATATCTTTCTCCTATTGTTTTGTCAAGCTCCTCGCGTATTTTCCTTGAAAGAAGAGGACTTTTGCCCCCTGTTGCAACCGCTATCGTAAGGTCTTTTCGCCTTAGCACCGATGGAACTATATATGAAGAAAGCTTAAGATTATCTGCAACATTTACGAGGATGCCGCGCTCTTTAGCTTCATTTGCCACCAGCTCATTTATACGGGCATCATCACATGCAGCAACTACTAAAAAATATCCGGCAGCATCCCCTGAAATATAGCTTCTATGTATTACGTCGATCTTATTTTCTTTGGAAAGCTCATCCACTTCATCACATATTTTGTCTGCAATTACGGTTACTTTCCCTCCACATTCCAGCAAAGACTTTATCTTCCTATATGCAACTTTGCCCCCGCCTACCACCAGGCACCTCTTGTCCTCTATATCGAGCATTATCGGGTAGTAAGCCATTTTGCCGCATCCTTTGCAAAATAGGTTATTATCATATCGGCGCCTGCGCGCTTCATGGATGTCAGCGACTCCAACGCCACAACTTTTTCATCAAGCCATCCTTTCAGCGCTGCAGCCTTTATCATTGAGTATTCCCCACTTACATTATATGTGGCAAGAGGAACCTTAAAGCTGTCTTTTGCACGCCTTATTATGTCAAGATATGCAAGCGCCGGCTTTACCATCACGATATCAGCGCCTTCTTCTATATCCAATGCTATTTCTCTTAAAGCTTCATCTGAATTTGCAGGGTCCATTTGGTAGCTTCTTCTATCTCCAAACTGAGGAGCCGACTGAGCCGCTTCCCTGAATGGTCCGTAGAAGCCGGAAGCGTATTTTGCGCTGTATGCCATGATCGGTACCGTAACATAACCTTCGCTGTCCAATATTTGTCGTATGCATCCTACCCTTCCGTCCATCATGTCGGAAGGCGCTACCATATCGGCTCCGGCTTTTACATGAGATAAGGCGGTTTTTGCTATAAGTTCTAAGGTTTTATCATTATCCACATACCCATTTTCCACCACTCCACAGTGACCATGGCTGGTATATTCGCAAAGGCATACATCTGTTATGACAATCATAGAGGGTATCGCCTCTTTTATAGCCCTTACAGCCCTTTGCACGATGCCTGAGCTTACATAAGCCTGGCTTCCTACCTCATCCTTCGAAGAGGGTATGCCAAAAAGTAAAATTGCCGGTATTCCAAGTTCATATGTTTCTTTGACATCCTTGACCAGTTTATCTATGGAAAAATGAAATACTTTCGGCATAGCCTCGATTTCCTCTTTTACATTCTCGCCTTCCACGACAAAGTAAGGATATATGAGATCCTTTACATCAAGTGAAGTTTCTCTTACCATATCTCTGATATTTTGATTAAGTCTTAACCGCCGCGGTCTTTTCACAAGTTCCGCCTTCATTTAAAATCACCTTCCTTATCAATATAATAGGCTAATATGGCTCTTGAAAGTCCCTCAATGGTATACTCTTGAGGTATAATATCAACGTTCCGGCCTGCTTTTTCTAAGGCCGCTTTTGTAACAGGACCGATTGCGGCTATCTTTACATTTTTAAAACCTGTCATATCATCATTTAGTATTTTGCACATAAAATCAAAGGAGGATGGACTGGTAAACACCGCTACATCGATGCCATCCTGGATTTTCTCAAGCAGCTCTTCTTTAATCTCAAAATTTGGTTCGTTTTTATATGCTGTAATTTTTTTTGCTTTAAGACCGCAGTTTTCAAGACCAGCTATAAGTTCCGCTCCCCCTATATCCGATGTTATTACTGCGGCGCTCTTTCCAAAATGCTCTTTTTCTATGCAGCTCAATAGTGCCTTTGATGTATATACCTTAGGCACCACATCAGGATATATATGAGCTTTCGAAAGTTCTTCACCTGTTTTTTCACCTATGGCCCATATCTGTTTGCCTGATAAATACCGTGCATCTATTTTATTTTCCTTCATACATGAAATAAAGGCATTGACGCCGTTTTTGCTTGTAAATATCAGGATATCGCAGTCCGCGATTTCGTTTATAAATCCTTTCACATTTTCCGCTTGAGAAGATATTTTAAGTGTAGGGCAAATAATAACCTCTGCCCCCTCTTGCTTTAGCTCATTAAATGGCAAATCTCGCCTCGGCGTCGGCTCATCGGAAAAACCCGTTCCTAAAAAGAGGATCCTTTTGCCAAAAAGCTTGCCTTCTTCATACCATGATAGCTCATCTCTCAAATTTACAACCTGGCCTATCACTATGACAGCAGGATTTTTTATACCGGCTTGTCTCACCTTATCGCCTATGTTTGATAATGTGCCTACCACCGTCTTCTGACCAGGTGTTGTTCCTTTCATTATGACGGCAGCAGGCGTATCTGGTGATTTGCCATATTTTATAAGGCTGTTTGCGATATTGTCCAGGTTGCAAATTCCCATCAAAAATACCAAGGTCCCTTTCAGTTTTGCCAATGCTTCAAAATCAATAGAGCTTCCTCCGTCTTTCTCATGCCCTGTTATAATATGGACGGATGAAGCTGCATATCTGTGCGTTACCGGAATTCCGGCATAAGCGGGCACTGCCACTGCTGATGTAACTCCGCAAATTATTTCAAAGGGTATTTGATTTTGCCTAAGATAAAGGGCTTCCTCGCCGCCTCGTCCGAAAACAAAAGGATCGCCGCCTTTGAGTCTTGCTACATTCTTGCCTTCTAGGGCTTTCGTATAAAGAATATGATTTATCTTAGACTGAGGCACCGGATGATCTTTCGGAAATTTACCCACATCAATAAACTCTGCACCGGAAGGTGCCCATTTGAGAATATCAGGATTTATCAGGCGATCAAAAACCACCGTATCGGCGTGTTTTAAAGCCTCTACCGCTTTTAAAGCAATTAAACCTAAATCCCCTGGACCTGCACCTATAAGGTATACTTTGCCCTTCATAGTTTACCTCCCAATTCCTCGGCAAGGCGGATACCGATTTGTTCTGCTTCGCTTCTTCTGCCTTCAAGTTTTCCCCGCTTTACTATTTTATCCCTTTCTATCATGCCTATAAGCTTTAATCTATCATCAAAAATCTCGGCATATGCTCCCATAGGCTGCTTACAGCTGCCGCCTAGGACTTTCATAAAAGCCCTCTCGGCTCTTGTTGCGCAAGTAGTCTCGTCATCATTTATATGCCTGACAAACAAGGACATTTCATCATCAGCTCGAGTTTCCACAGCCAATGCACCCTGTCCTACCGCCGGTACTATTTCGTCCGGTGAAAAATAATCGGTTATGAGGTTTTCCATACCCAGCCGCTTTACGCCTGCCGCCGCCAGTACAATGCCATCAAGGCCGCAGGTTTTTATCTTTTTTATGCGGGTGTTAATATTTCCTCTTATCTGAACACACTGGATATCCTGCCTTAGCTTATTTAATTCACAAATCCGCCGCATACTGGAAGTTCCTATTTTGGCCCCTGTATCCAGCTCGGAAAATCTCCTGCCATCTGCCGATATAAACACATCTCGGGGATCTTCCCGCCGAGTAATCGCTGAAATTTCAAGCCCTTCAGGCAAATCTTGTGGCACATCTTTTAAACTGTGCACTGCCATATCAATAGCGCCGTAAAGCAGTGCTTCCTCTATTTCTTTAACAAAGGCGCCTTTGCCCAATTCATACATATTGGAATTTAAAAATTTATCTCCTGTAGTCTTTACGGTTATCAGCTCAAAATCCCATTGTGGAAAGTGTTCTTTTAATTGGCTGATAATCAGCTTAGTTTGCACTAATGCCAACTGGCTTTGCCGGCTGCCGACTTTTACAATTTTTTTCATCAAAAATGCCTCCTGCAAATACATTGACTACTGATTCGTCTAGCTTTTCTTCCTCGGCCAATGTCTTTAGTCCGATTAAATATCTATTCACTATCTTTGCTGCAACCCTTTCAAGTGAATACTTAATCTTTTCCTTTTCTTTTTCATCCAAATCCTGCAGCTTGTTTTTAACTCGTTCATATTCGCTGCGGCAGACTTCATCAGCATATTCGTTCATATGTCGTATCATCTTTTCGGCATAAATGGTATTATCCCATTTGATAATATCGTTTAGACTATCATCGATCATATCCTCAATTATAGTAACTAAATGTTCCCTTTTCTTTTGATTTTCCACAGCGGTTCTTTTTAAATCATCAATGGTAAACAGTGTCACTCCATCTATTTCGCCTATCCGGGGGTCAATATCCCGCGGAAGCGCTATATCTACCATGCAGATTTTATCGCCCGGATGATGACAGGCCGTAAATTTCTCAAGGTTTACCGTATAGTGCGGCGCATTTGTAGCACTTATAACTACATGGCTCTGGTTTATGTATTCATACTTTTGCTCATAGGGTACAACCGTTACCTCCGGGATTTCTTCCTTGAGTTTTAACGCATTTTCATAGGTTCTGTTAGAGATATAAATGCGTCTTGCCCCCTTTGCCACAAGGTGCTTTATGACCAGCTTCCCCATCTCCCCGGCGCCTATTACAAAGATATTTTTGTCATGCAAATCCTTAAAAACCTCCAATATAAACAAAACTGCAATATAGCTTATAGAAAGCGAATGATTTGTAATTCCGGTTTGACTTCGGGCATTTTTTCCAAGAGTAATCGCTTCTCTAAAGAGCTTGTTTGTGTATTTCCCGGTGGATTTACATTTTTTTGCAATTTCCCAGGCTTGTTTCACCTGAGATAAAATCTGATCTTCCCCCACCACCATTGATTCAAGACCGCAGGCAACTCGAAAAAGATGCTCTACTGCGCATATTCCATCAAGTGCGTAGATATATGGGGAAAGCCGAGCATCATCCAAAGCGAAAAAATCGCCAAAAAAGTTTGTAAGCACATCTGTTTTAGGCTCAGACGCAATCGCATAAATTTCACTTCGGTGGCAGGTTGATACTATAACCGCCTCAAGTATGCCATTAATTTCTTTAAGTTTTGCCAATGCTTCGCCTGTTCTTTTATCAAAACACACTTTTTCTCTAAGCTCAATTGGAGCTTCTCGGCTGACACCTACCATTAAAAGCTGTTCAATTCCCATTGCCGTTACACCAAACCTTTTTTTGAAATAAAATAGTTTCACAGAAGAAATCTATTGCAAATTTCACAAATAACTTTATCCATATCATTTACTACATTGGGGTAATTTACAGATGGCCGCTCAATCAGCAGGATTGGAAGATTAAGCTTTGAAGCGGCTGTGATTTTTTCCGGCACACCGCCAATTGCTCCGCTGTCTTTTGTAACTACTACATCCGCCCTGTATTCCTTAAACATTTGAAAATTTATTTCCATACTAAAAGGCCCTTTTGCCGCTATGATATTTTCCGGAGTAAACCCCAAATCTTCGCATTTTTTTAGGACTTCACTCTTTGGCAGCACTCGTGCAATAAGATATTTACCTATGTGCATAAGCTTTGCAAACTTGTCTAGATTTTTACTGCCTGTGGTCAGGAAAATTCGCTGATATTTTTCTAAAACCTTTACGGCTTCGTCTATGTCTTTTACATGAATTATATTAGGATATTGGGTTTTGGAGCTTTCCCGTTCATAGCGAAGATACTCTATATTGCATTTGCAGGATACTGCTATGGCGGTTTCGCTTATATCTTTTGCATAAGGATGTGTTGCATCTACGATGAGTTCTATGTTGTTTTCTTTAATTATTTGTTCAAGACTATCCTTGTTTAAGGGACCTGTTCTGAATTCAATTCCCGGGCCAAACAGCCGGCTGCCATATTCGGTAACCGTTGTGGCTAAGACTTTAAGTCCTTTTTTGCAAAGCCTCTCAGATAAAATCCGTCCATCCTTCGTACCTGCTAATACCATAATCATAGCTTATACCCTCGTGGTGTAATCATTTTGCCACCTATCGTAAATGTGTTCTTGTTGCCGATAACTACAATGCTTGTCATATCGATATTCTCTATCGGCACCGATTCCAGTGTTGTAAATATCACCTTTTCTCCTTCTCTGGATGCATTTTTCACTATGCCTACAGGAGTATCCTTAGGCTTATATTTTGATATAATTTCAAGGGCGGTATCCAAATGGTTTTCTCGCTCATGGCTTCTGGGGTTGTATAAGGCTATGACAAAGTCTGCCTGAGCTGCCGAATCCAGCCTTCTCTCTATGACTTCCCATGGCGTCAGATGGTCTGAAAGGCTAATCAGCGCAAAATCGTGCATTAGCGGAGCCCCTAAAAGAGCCGCTGCCATATTTACAGCACTTATGCCCGGTATCACTTCAATTTTTATATCTAAGCCCTCCTTTGCTGAAAGTTCCAGCAAAAGACCTGCCATGCCATATATCCCCGGATCGCCGCTGCTGATTACACAGACTTTTTTCCCTTCATTTGCAAGCTCTATGGCCTTCTTGCACCTTGAAACTTCATGGCGCATACCTGAGCCTATGATTTTTTTATCTTGAATAATCGGTTTTATTAAATTTAAGTATGTATTATACCCTACGACCACATCACATTCCTTCAAAGCATCCATGGCTTGCAAAGTCATGTGTTCCAAAGAACCCGGCCCTATTCCCACCGCTTTTATCCAGCTCATGATGTCCTCCTTTTATATACTGCCAAAGTAATGCCCTTTGATGTGTAATATCCTAATTCCTCTCCTCCTCGGCTTGCCATATAGGCCGCCGGTCTTGCCACACAGCCTGTGCCTACGGTTTTTTTGACAAAAGAGGAGCAAGGGAAACGGTTTTCGTATTCTGCAAGCTGTACGCCGGTATATAGTTTAAGCGGCGCATTTAAGCACTCAGACAATTGCAGTATACATTTTTCTTCTCTTTTTATATCCACTGACGCAATACAGCCCACGCTTTTTTCGCTTAAATTAAAATCCCTTAAAGCCCTTTTGACTTGAGTAAGCAGTGTCTCATAAGGCACGCCCTTTCTTGTACCGATACCAAGCACTGTATTTTGAGGCCGTAAGATTACATAAGGCACGGGAGGAGGCAATATTTCTTCATCCGTTACAAATACAGCAGCTTTGGCATCTTTAGGCAAATCATTTGAAAATACTTCTGACCGCTTTATAAGATGTGCCAGCTTTTCATATGGAAAGTCTTTTTCTACCGATAATGCCAGCTTCTCACCATTTACAAGGCAGGCGCTCACCTTCGGCAAATCCGAGAAATTGTCAATATAAAAGCCGAGTTTTTTGGCTAAAACATCTATGCTCTCAAAACCCTGAATGTCACTGGCGGTAGTAATTACCGGCATACATTTTAGAACCTGAGCCACTTTTGACGCAAGTTCATTTGCCCCGCCAAGATGCCCGGAAAGCAAGCTTATAGAAAATTTCCCCTGTTCGTCCACCACTACAACCGCCGGATCCGTTCTTTTGTCGCAAATCACCGGCGCAATCGCCCGAGTCGCAATACCGGCAGCTGTTATAAAAATCAGACCGTCATAGCTTGAAAATATTTGGCGGATAAAATCCTTAAATGAGTTTTTTATCGGAAAATAGTTTTTCAAATCAGCTTCATTTAAAAGCCGACTGTTTACATATACATCGCCGCCGACGCCTGCTCTGATTTTCTCGGCAATGCTCATTCCGTTTTTTGTTATAGCAATAATGGCTGTCTTCATTTTCTTACCTGTATTCATGGCTGAATGTTTTGTTATAGAGGCATGAGAAGTCATATTCATCACTTAAGAAATTTCCTACCAATATCAGTGCTGTCTTGCAAATTCCCGCTTCTTTTACTTTTTCTGCAATATCTGAAAGAGTGCCCTGCACAATCTTTTGGTCCTCCCAGGTGGCTTTATATACAACAGCGATAGGAGCATCCGAACCATAAACCTTCGCCAAGTCTTCTGCAATTTTTTCAATCTGATTTATGCTGAGAAAAATAGCCATAGTTGCTTTATGTTTTGCCAAAGCATCTAAGCTTTCCTCTTCGGGAACCGGCGTTCTGCCTTCTACTCTGGTCAGTATGATGGTCTGGCTTTGTCCGGGCACGGTAAGTTCCCGCTTTAATACTGCACCGGCAGCGCTAAATGAGCTGACACCCGGAATTACTTCATAGGGTATCGCAAGTTTATCAAGAGCTTCCATCTGTTCCCTTATTGCCCCATAAATAGAAGGATCTCCCGTATGAAGTCTTGCCACATCTGCCCCTTTTTCAAAAGCATCTTTCATGGCATCGATGATTTCATCAAGATTCATCGTAGCACTGTTATAAATCTTCGCTCCGTCTTTTGCATATTTTAGCAGCTCAGGGTTTACAAGCGAGCCTGCATATATTACTACATCGCAATTTTCCAAAAGCTTTTTACCCTTTATAGTAATAAGTTCCACATCACCGGGACCGGCACCGATAAAATAAATCACTTTTTATCCCTCCAGGCAATAATTAGGGAAAGGTAGCTTACACCCCTGCCCAAATATTTATCTAAATCAAATTCTATTTTTTCATCTTCCTGGCCGCAGTGGGTAACAAGCACTGCACAAAATCCGTTTTCCTTCAAGACCTTTACTACATCATCATAATTTCTGGATATTTTCATCAAAACAACATTGTCAAAATCCTTTAGGGTTTTTTCCAGTAATTTTTTGTCTTTAACCGGTATTACGGCAAAGGGAGCGTCTCCTTCTGCTATGGGGATATTGACCTTAGATGCAGCGGCGCAAAAAGATGTTATTCCCGGAATTGTTTCGGCTTCATACCCGCAAAGTCGTGATAATATATATGTATAAGTGCTGTATATCATAGGATCTCCCAACGTTATAAACGCAGTGTCGTTGCCTTCTTTAAGAATTTCTTGAATGATCTTAACGTTTTTGTCCCAAATATCATTTAGTTTATTTTTATTGCTTATCATGGGAAAATTCATCTCTATAACTTTACAATTGATGTAAGGCCGGGCTATCTTTAAAGCCAAGCTTTCTTTATCTGCCGCAGGAGCTATGACCATATCCACTTTAGACAAAATCTGTGCGGCTTTCATAGTAATAAGTGTCGGGTCTCCCGGTCCCACTCCGATTCCATAAAACTTACCTGATTTATTCATATAAAGGCTCCTCTGCTTTCTTGCTGTCTTCGGGTTTTCTTGCTGCAAATATATAAATGGGATTGTGGGCAAACATCATTGTTTTTCCCTTTACTTGCTTTGAAGTAGAGATATTTGCTAAGGTGATATCCCTCTCCCAGCATCTTACCTTAAAAAATCCCTGCAAACTGCATAAGGTATCTATTGCTATGGCATTTGCAACTATAATGCCGTAGGGCGTAAGTCTTTCGGCGGCTGTTTCTAGGATTTCCTCGGTAAAATCCCCGGTTCCGCCTATGAATATGCTGTCAGGGCAAGGAAGATTTGAAAGCGCATCAGGTGCTTGTCCACAAACTATTTCCATATTTTTAACTTCAAATGCCTTTCGATTCTCTTTAAGCAGCTTTATTGCCTCCGGATTTTTCTCAATTGCAAAGACCCTTCCCTCCCTGCAATACACTGCTGCTTCCACTGAAACCGAGCCTGTGCCTGCGCCTATATCCCAAACTATGCTGTCGCTTTTGAGCCGCATTTTTGAAAGAGATAAAACCCTTATCTCTTGTTTTGTCATGGGCACGCTGCCTCTTATAAAAAGCTCGTCAGGGATGCCGAATCCATACTGCCACACCTTGTTATCACCACCACATTTAAGTCAAAATTTTGAGTGCTTTCGGCAAGTTCTTCAACCGAAAATTCCCCTATCTTTTCATTTTCATAAGATAGGTTTTCTCCAACATATATTTTTACATCAACAATACCTGCCTGTCTTAAACTTTGAGCAATGTAGCAAGGGCTATGTATTTTGTCGGTAAGCACTGCTAACGATTTATATTCCTTGACTTTTTCTATAAGCTCCTGCTTTCGACCGTGAAGGCTTATCACGCAAACATCTTTCATTGGCATCTTAAGTTTTCCCAGCATGTATTGGATACAACTTATTCCGGAAATTACTTCGATTTCTTCTTTCTTTCGCAAGCTGAGTATTTTATCGAGGATACCGTATATTGTCGGATCGCCGGAAGCTAAGACTACTACATTGCCAGGATTATCCAGGGCTTTTTCTAAATCCAACTTGCCATCGAACAATATTTTCGCGCACGAAACCCCTTCACACATTTTAAGCTGCCGCCGGCCGCCTATGATAACATCAGCGGATTGTATCTTTTTTAGAGCAATTGGAGTTACATAGTCAGGATGTCCCGGACCGATGCCTACCACACTTATCAATTGGAATTTTCCCCTTTCCCATAGGCTTTTGCCAGAAAACCTCGATTTAATGAAAAAATTTTTACCTCTATATTCAAGCTTTTCCCTGTATACCACATGCAGCGTGCGACAATTCTTTCGGCAATAAATTTACTAAAACTTTCCATATCTATGCCTGCTTCTTCGATAATACTTAGAGCTTCCCGAGTTGTAACAGAATTTAGCAAATTTACCGCCACATCCTTTGTGACTCCAAAATATGCTGCATATGCTGTCATTATCTCGCTGCGGGCATCGGCAACTTTCCCTGTTGTATCAAATATGCCTGCGGCTATTTTAATGAGTTTGCCGATATCTCCGATTAACAAAACATCTTTGAAACCATATTCCACTACTTTTTCCAAGGCGAACCCCAGGTAGTTGCCATAAGAGACGATAAGCTCCGGATTTTCACCGGATTTTAGTGCATAATTTTTGCCATAATTACCCGGCACCAAGATTACTTTTTTATGTCCCTGGGCTGCAAGTATTGACAATTGAACCGCCAGTGTATCCTTTAGGGCCGCAGTGGACATAGGTTCAACTATTCCTGTAGTGCCGATAACCGAAAGCCCTCCCTTAATTCCCAGCATCGGATTAAAAGTCCTTTCGGCAACTTCTTCACCGCCGGGAATACTTATGGTAAGTCTTACACCACAGCCCTTGGGAAGCACCTTGCAAACTTCGTTTTTTATCATAGCCTGTGGCACCGGGTTTATGGCAGGTTCTCCCGGCTTTACTTGAAGTCCGGGTTTTGTGACAATGCCTATTCCGGCGCCGGCGGTAATTGTTACTCCTTCTGAGACACGCTCTGCCTTGCAGTATATAATAAGGCCATCTGTCACATCAGGGTCATCTCCGCCATCTTTTTTAATTCCACAGCTTACCCAATCTTCTCCTTTTTCAAAAGCGGCTATCGGAAGTTTAAGCGGCCATCCTTTTGGGGTGTCGATTTCGATTTCCCGGGGAATGTTTTCATAAAACAGTGCAAAAGTTGCAGCTTTTGCAGCAGCGGCTGCACAGCTGCCGGTGGTATAGCCGTATCGAAGTTTTTTTCCGTTCTTTACGATGTACTTATCCATTTTTAATGGTTTTCTCCTCAAGACTCATATACATCAGTGCATTAACTATGGCAGCAGCTATGTTGCTGCCTCCTTTTTGTCCTTTTGTAATTATATGCGGAACCGAAAGCTTGGAAAGCTCTTCTTTGGATTCCGCCGCTCCTACAAATCCTACCGGGACGCCAATTATTAAATCAGGATTGGCTTTCCCTTCCCTTATAAGTTCGATCAGCTTAAACAGTGCCGTTGGGGCATTTCCCAAAACATAAATCTTTATATCAGGAAAAGCAGCTGCCATCATTACAGAGGCCATGGAACGGGTTATGCCCTCGCGCTTTGCCATCTCTGCCGCCTGCGGATCGTCTACCATGCATAAAGCCTTGCATCCCAGCTCTTTAAGTGCCTTTTTATTAATTCCCGCTTCAGCCATTCTGGTATCTGTATAAATACGGCATCCTTTTTGCATTGCCGAAAGCCCCGCTTCAATTGCACCTGGCGAGAATTTTAGTAAATTAGCAAAATCAAAATCTGCCGTAGTATGGATAACTCTCCTGACAACGTTCCATTCTTTAGGGCTAAAGTTTGCTTTATCAACATTTTCCTCTATTATCTCGAAGCTTTTTTTCTCTATGCCCTCAGGTGTTTTCACATAGCTTAAATTTCCCATAGTTTTCCCGCAGCCCTTTCGATTAAAATATCTGCAATGCGTCTGTCAAAGCCTATCGGCTTTGCAAGTGAAATTTCCAAATCCGGATAAACATTTTTAACATTAGTAAGTTCCTCCGGAATATCATGTCGTATGTGGTTTCCCTCAAACAAAAACATAGGTACTGCTACCACCTGCCTCAAGCCTTCTTTATAAATTTCATCAAAGGCTTCGCGAATATTCGGGTGATTAAATTCCATAAAGGCAACTTTTACTTCCTTATATAAATTCCTTTTTGCAATTTCGCCGCGAACTTGATAGATTACTTCCGTGGTAGATTGAGCTTTACTGCCGTGAGCTAGAATAAGCAAGGTTTTATCCATATTTTTACTCCTTATCATTGATTTGCCTACATTTATCCAGAAAATTATCCAAAAGCTTAGGATATGCATAAAAATCTATATGCATATAAGAGGCAAGACAGTTTTTATAGGTGTAGCCGCACTGCCACTTACGGTTTTGTTCCGGCTTTCTAATAATATAGCTTGCGTTGTTTAAATTACCATTTATCTTAGAATAGTGAAACTCCTGGCCATTTATTATGGTGCCGAAAGGAGCGAGCACATTGTCTTTTACTACTTCTGCCGTCACATATCCAAAATTTTGAAGCCTGTCTGTCATTACTGTTTCACAGTCAAATATGCCCACCATCGGATAAGCCTTGCCGCCTCTGTCATAAACTGTCTTTGCAAGATACATCAGGCCGCCGCCTTCTGCATAGGTAGGAAGGCCTGCATTGATGGCGTAAAATATGGAATTTTTCATAGAATTGTTTTGACTAAGCTGCCGGCCAAAGTTTTCTGGAAAACCTCCTCCTATGTATAAGCCGGATATTCCTTTCGGAAGCTCGGCATCTTTTAAAGGGCTAAAGGGCACAAGACAGGCGCCTTTTTCTTCAAAAAGCTCTAAGGAAGCATTATAGTAAAAGCAAAAGGCATCATCCATGGCAACTGCAATCTTTAGCTTTTTGCCGCCGGTATCTGCGGATTTACTGCATTCATTAGGCAGGACAGGTATATGAGCACTCTCTGCAATTTTAAAAATCTTAGCAAGATCTATATGTTTTTCTATTAAATAATTTAGTCTTTCTAGGCCTTCTTCAAGATTTTCCATCTCTTCCGGAGGCATAAGGCCCATTGGCCGCTCCGGGATTACAAGTTTTTCGTCTTTTGGAAGATAGCCTAAGGCGCAAAGCCCTGTATCCTTTTCTATACATTCTTTTAAAAGTTTAAAATGCTCATCTCCCCCAACACGATTAAATATTACTCCGGCTAAGTTTAATTCAGGATCAAAATCTTTATAGCCTTTAACCATTGCCGAGGCACTTCTAGACATACCGCCGGCATCTACAACTAATATTACGGGTATGCCTAAGATTTTGGCCACATGGGCGCTGCTGGCAAATCCCAAAGAATCTTTGCCGTCAAATAACCCCATCACACCTTCTACTATAGAGATATCTCGCCCCGCGGTTTTTTCATAAAATAGTGATGCAAGCCTTTCTTCGCCCAACATGTGAATGTCTAAATTGTAGGAGGGATTTTTGCTTACCAATTTGTGATAAGCAGGGTCAATATAGTCCGGTCCCACCTTAAACGGTACCACTTTGAGCCTTTTAGAAAGAGCGCCCATTATTCCAAGACTTATGGTGGTCTTGCCGGAACCGCTGTTGGTCCCGGCTATCATTACGCCTCTATTCATAAATAACCAGTCCTTTTGTTTAAAGTATGCACCTTAAATCCTCTATTGATTTTGGCTGTCTTTTGCCAATGAGTCCTTTTTCAAAAAGCACTTCATATACTTCTAAAAGCATGGGCTTTTGAAGATCGGCTTGCTTTAGAACTTCATCATTTGCAAAAATTTCTTCCGGAGTTCCCGACTTCAGAAGTTTGCCATCTTTGATTATTATTATATTGTCCGCCCAGCCGTAAGCCAAATTAACATCATGTGTTGAAAGAATTATCTGTTTTCCGCTTTGATGCAGCACATTAAGGCTTTCAAGGAGAATACGGCAGTGCTTAGGATCTAGATAGGCTGTAGGTTCGTCAAATATTATAACCTCCGGTTCCATTGCCAAAACTCCTGCAATACAAACCCGCTTTTTTTGACCATAACTTAAAAGATGTGTCGGCTTTTGAGCTAAGTCATAAACTCCTGCAGTAATCAGAGCTTTTTCAACTCTCTCTTTTACTTCATCATCCTTCAATCCTAAATTGAGGGGTCCAAAGGATACTTCTTGAAACACCGTTCCGGCAAAAATTTGAGTATCCGGGTCTTGAAAGACTATGCCTACATTTTTTCTAAGTTCCATAAGATGCCGTCGATTATACTCAATTTCCCTGCCGTCAAAAAGTACTCGGCCGCTTTTGGGTTTTAATATTCCGTTAAAGTGAAGAAATAGTGTAGATTTTCCGGCGCCATTAGGCCCTAGAACGGCTGTCTTTTTGCCTTTTTCTATGGCCAAATTTATTCCTTTTAGAGCTTTGGTGCTGTCAGGGTACTCATACTCTAATTCACAAGTTTCAAAAATGTATTGACTCATTTAAAAGAGCCTCCGGTTTTTAAAGCTATGACAAACAGAGCGGTGTCGATAGCTGCTATTATCAATAAATTCTTTACAGAAAATCGGTAGTTTGAATCCAAAACTTTAAGCTCTCCGTCATATCCGCGAGAGACCAAAGCCGTATAAAGTCTTTTTGAATCTGAAAATGATTTTGTAATAAGATATGAAAGCAGTTTACCCATCGAGTTTAGGCTTGACTTGAAATTCACATAGCCCAAACGTGCATTTTGAGCTGTGTATATTTTTTCTGCAGTATCTAAAACCACAAATAACTGGCGGTATATGAGCAGCATTAAATCCAATAATACGCCGGGGACATTTAGCTTTTTAAGCAGGGCTATTAAATCCAGAATCGGTGTTGTAAGAGATATAAAGTATAAACAAGACACTAGAGCCATAGACCTTGCAGAAAGAAAACCGGCCTGTTTTAATCCGCCATATGTAACACCTATAGTTGTTTGAAAAAAAGGGAAATGCACGAGACTTTGCTCGGCACTTGCCCCAAAATTTATCACTATAGGTAAAATGCTCATCCCAAGGAAAGCAAGGGGAAGGAAAATTAAGTGCAGATATATTTTTGGTGGTATTCCACCCTTGATAATTATAATAGCCGCCATAAGTAAGATAATCAGCCCATCACAATATATGTTTGGAATAAAGCCTATACACATAGTTATTAAAGCAAAAATCAGCTTTTCCCCGGGATGAACATCTTTTAACCCATTTTTATAAACAAGACTATCTAGCAGCATTTTTTTGAGCTAGGCGGCCGAAAAAGTAGCCTATAAAACCGGCACCTAAAGCTGCTTGCAGCGCAAAAAGCATGCTCTCGATTTCTCCGCTGGGCGGCTCCCAAATATTTGAAAACCATGGTTCATAATCTGATACAATTTCAGTAATAGCTTCTTCTGCTTGTCCATCAGCGCCCTCAAACTCTCCGTCTTTTACAAACATCATCGGAATTATTGCAATGATTATTACGAGTAATAGTAAAAACAAGTTTTTCATTAAAAGGTTCTTGTTATTCATTTATAGACCCCCTTCTTTGAAGTGGCCGACAAGAGTATTGCTATCATATGCCGAAAGAAGATTGACCACAATTACTGTAAGCAGTCCCTCGCTTATGGCCAAGGGAACTTGCGTCAGGGCAAAAATACCTATAAATTTTGTAAATGATGCCGTAAAGCCGCCCACCTCTGCCGGAAAAGCTATTGCCAGCTGAAAAGATGTAACAACATATGTCATAAGATCTCCTAAAGCCGCTGCCAAAAATACAGCTATGCTTCTTGATGCTCCCATCTTTTTTGCAAGTTTATATGTAGCATATGACACAAAAGGACCGACTATAGCCATTGAA
Organism: Tepidanaerobacter syntrophicus; assembly: GCF_001485475.2. Lineage (NCBI taxonomy): Bacteria > Bacillati > Bacillota > Clostridia > Thermosediminibacterales > Tepidanaerobacteraceae > Tepidanaerobacter > Tepidanaerobacter syntrophicus. Next base: position 368,166 of record NZ_DF977001.1, read on the forward strand.
AAGGTGTTTGCTCCAAGAGTTGTAAGCCCTCCATGAGCCAAGAGGAGTGCTTGAAATAGCAGCACTATCATTCCTATCACGCTCATAACCCAGGGCCCGAATAATATAGCTCCCAGACCAACGCCTGTAGGATGAGAGCAACTTCCTGTCAGCGAAGGCAGTTTCAAAGCCGACAGCACAAAGGCAAATGCTCCTACAAATCCCAACAGCATTTTATTGCTGGGATCTTCACGGATTAACTTCTTTATTGATGAAAGACCGACAACTACAAAGGGAATCATAGCTACATACCATACAGCAGCCCATACAGGCGGTAAAAATCCTTCCATGATGTGCATGGCAAAAGCCGTGCTCGGCATCATGCATAACAAAACAGCTAGCAAGCATATCTTTTTAGTCATTAAAATACCTCCCAAGTTTTAACTTTTATTTTCGTGTCTTTTTTGGCATTAGTGTTTCAGGTAAATGGATTGTCAACCTTGCTCTAATAAAATATCCCATAAATTAAATATCCTATCTTTTACCATTCAAAAAGCCCCTTGACTACAAACGTCAAGGGGCTTTATCGCCTAAGCAGTTCACAGATTGCACCTCCCTATCGGTCGTAGGATAGTGAAATCAGCATAGGCAGGTCTCCTGGCTCAGGTTCATCGCTCCTTATGCCTTCCCAGTTTCCCAGTGGCTCAGTATAAGGTAGCTCGCCTTTACAGTGGCGGGACCGCGCGGGATTTTCACCCGACTTCCCTTTTAGTCAATCTAAAATTGACACCTACACCTTTAAAATATTTATTTTCCTAAGATGGTTCCATTATAACAATAAATGTCGCATAATACAAGACGATTTTTTTCTTAATATACAATAAATACCAAAATTTTACGGTTGCGTATTACAGCTTTAACCAACTGCATAATTTTTCTAGCCCTATGTCAAAATTTTTTACCCCTTATAGTTGTGAAGCTACTTTTTTTAGCTTTTTGGCCTCTTCTGTAATGTCCTTTGCTGAAATCAGGGCTGAAATAACTGCTATACCGTCAATACCCATGCCCTCAAAGTGCGGCAGAGTTTCTAGGTTAATGCCGCCAATCAGAACTAACGGCAATCTGACGGAATGCCGGATTTTTTCCAATTCTTCCATTGATACAAGCTCTACATCAGTTTTTGTTTTCGTGGAAAACATGGCTCCTATACCAAGATAATCTGCTCCGCTCTCCTTTGCCCGAATTGCCTCATCTAAAGTAGAAGCCGAAACACCCAAAATTTTGTCAGAGCCGATAATTGAGCGGACAATCTCTGCCGGAAGGTCGTTCTGCCCGATATGGACGCCGGCGGCATCCACTGCCAGCGCAACATCAACACGGTCGTTGATAATAAGCGGTACATGGTAAGCGTCTGTAACTTGCTTTATGCTTTTCGCTATTTGGTAAAAGTCAAGGGATGACACTGTTTTTTCTCGCAGCTGCACCAGTGTTGCTCCACCTTTGATTGCCTGTTCTACTGCTTCCTCCAACGTCGGGGTACTCATAAGCTGGCGGTCAGTCACCAAATAAAGGCTATAATCAATCTCAGGCTTCATGAATTTTTGCCCTCTTTGTAAAAATTTCGGCATTCATATTGCTAACAGAATCTATAATTGCTTTATGTAAACTGCCGCTGCCCTCTTTTCCGACCTTTTCCGCAGCAGCCTCGCCTGCGATACCCATACAGAGTATACCTCCTGCAGCAGCAACCAGAAAATCTTCTGTCGCTCCGCAGAAAGACCCAATAAGCGATGTGCACATACAGCCTGTACCTGTTATACCGGAAAGCAGTTTTGTACCGTTTTCAAGGAGAAGAGTGTGCTGCCCATCTGAAACAATATCTGTTTCACCGGTAATCGCTGCCACACAGCCATACTTTTTTGCTATTGTTTCGGAAATACTGCATCCTGCTGCAAGACCGCTATTGATGTCTGCATCGGAAGCATCAACGCCTTTCGTTGAGGCTTCCAGCCCGGCGATAAAACGGATCTCTGACATATTGCCGCGAAGCACGCTAAGCTGCACTTTTTCTAAAATTTGCTCTGTCGTCCGATTGCGCAATTCTGATGCGCCGGCGCCGACCGGATCGAACACCACGGGAATCTCAAGTTTATTGGCCTTTTCTCCTGCGGCAAGCATTGCCTGAACCGTCCGTTCATTCAGTGTGCCAATATTTAGCACCAGAGCCGAAGAAATTGATGTAATAGCTTCCACTTCTCGGATATCGTCTGCCATGATGGGAGATGCCCCTATAGCCAGTGTGATATTGGCACAATCATTTACAGTAACATAATTTGTAATATGATGAACTAGAGGTTTTTTGGTGTGCACCATTTCAAAGGCTTTCTTAACTTTTTCAATATATTTTATCTCCATTACATAAATCATCCCCTTGTGTTTTGTATTTCATTTGATTAATACTCCCTCTGCAATCCGTTTTGATAGAGATTATAAAAGTGATGAGTGGGTCCACAGCCCTTTCCAATAGGCAGAGAATGTCTTATTGCCGTGGTAACATAATCTTTTGCTCTTTTTACTGCTTCCTCTAAATCAAGACCTAATGCGAGGTTGGAAGCTATTGCGGAAGAATAAGTGCAACCTGTTCCATGAGTGTTTTTAGTATTTATACGCTCCTCGCTAAAATAAGTAAAATGTTCGCCATTAAATAATATGTCAAGTGCCTCTCCTTTAGCGTGACCACCTTTTACCAAAACAGCTTTTGCACCCATTTTTGCGATCTTTTCAGCTGCATGCTCCATGTCCTCGGATGTTTGAATAGATAACCCTGTAATCCTTTCGGCTTCTGGAATATTTGGTGTCAGCAGGTCAGCAAGAGGCAGTATTTCTTCGATTAATGTATCCATTGAATCGGGTTGCATTAGCGGGCAACCATTTTTTGCTATCATGACAGGATCAATTACAATATTTTGAGGCCCATACTCCCTGAGTTTGTGCGCTACAGCTTTCATGGAAGTCGATTGTGATAGCATTCCTATTTTGACAGCATCTGTGTCAATATCCTCAAAAATAGCATCAATCTGTTTCTCGATTATTTCAGGCTCAATATCCTGCATGTCAATGACACGAAATGTATTTTCAGCTACTACAGAAACAATAACGCTCATACCATAAACGCCGTGGGCGGCAAAGGTTTTGATATCTGCCTGAATACCTGCGCCACCACTGCAATCAGATCCGGCAATAGATATAACTTTTTTCGTTTTTCACACCTTCCTTCTGAACAAAAAAATAATGCTTGCTGAATTTGGCAAGCATCGTTTTCTCTAAAAATTTTCGCTTCCCTACACCAGTGTTAGCTGACAGGTTCAAAGGGTCAGGTTTTACCTTCTCAACTCATAAGAGTTCCCCCGCAAACTGCATATTATATTGTTGTTAATAACGTATCACTTAAAAAAGGTTCTGTCAACACGATTTAAAAACCGCTGAAGACAAAATTATAAATGAACTTTTGGCAAATCAAAATATTCAGGAGTATATAAAATTTTCTTCATGTGCCGATTGATTCATCTTTTTTGTAAATTTCCAGCTATATAGACATTATACCAGGAACAACGTTAGCTGTGGCACAAGTAAAATCACAGTCAATCCTGCTAAGCAAACTAATAAAAATGGAATGATATAAGGAAATATCTGCACCATCGTTGTTTTTCCAATATTCATAGCGACAAAGAGGTTAACACCTACAGGAGGAGTAATAAAACCAATTGCTAGAGTTACAATCATAATAATACCAAAATGCACTGGATTTATTCCAACTTCCATGGCAATTGGAAATAATATCGGTGTAAAGATAACAACCGCAGCTGAAGTATCCATAAACATTCCCACGATTAACAAAATAACTACAATCAACAATGTGGCTATAATCGGGTTTGAAGAAATTGAAAGCATCCCAGCGGCTACTGCTTCGGGTATTCTTTCCAACGACATGATTGTTCCAAAGGTTGTTGCTGTCCCGATCACTATAAGAATAGTTGCTGAACTTCCAGCTGCATTACATAGAATTGTGAATAAATCTGATAGTTTTACTTCTCGATATATGAATACACTTACAAAAAGTGAGTAGAAAACAGCAACCACTGCAGCTTCTGTTGGTGTAAAAATACCGCCGTAAATTCCACCTAGAATTATAATCGGAACAAGTATTGCCCAGATAGCTTCTATAAAAGAAGACTTCAAACGTTTTAAGGAGAAGGGTTCTTGATTTCCACGATATCCTATTTTTTTTGAATAGAAATAGACATAGATACATAAGCAGATTCCGATAAAAACGCCTGGTATCATACCGCCTTTAAACAAGTCGCCTATGGAAGTTCCTGAGCCTACGCCAAAGAGCACCAAAGGGATACTTGGAGGTATGATTATTCCAAGAGCGCCGGCTGTAGCTAATAATACTGTAGTAAACCGGCTGTCATATCCCTCGCTAATCATCATTGGAATCATCATTCCGCCAACTGCTGCAACTGTTGCCGGTCCTGAACCAGAAATAGCTGCAAAAAATATACATGTAATTACCGCAGCCATGGCCGTCCCACCATAGAAACGTCCAACGAAAACATTGATAAAATTAAATAATCTGCGTGAAATTCCACCTTTTCCCATTAGTTCGCCAGCAAGAACAAAGAAAGGTATTGCCATAAGTGCAAAACTATCTGTCGAAGTTACAAGGCCTTGCGCAATAAAGGTTAGTGTTAAGCTTGGTGAGAAAAGCGCAACAACAATACAAGCTAAACCCATTGCAAAAGCAATGGGTACTTTCAGCGCAATTAATAGCGCAAAAGTTCCAAATAATAAAAATGTAACCATATTAACTCCTCCTAATCCAATTTATCGGCCTGGCAGATATACTTATATTTAATTATATTTGTTTGTATCAGTCGGATAATAGAAAGTCCAAAACCAACCACAGGTGCAAGATATACATATCTCATAGGAATACCTAATGCGGCTGAAGTACGAGTTGCACGGAATACAATGTCAAGTCCAAAATAAGTCATAATCAACATAAAAATTAATAGAAATAAATCAGCAAGCATATCAGTTATTAAGTTTCCTTTTTTATCAAATAACGAATCTAAAGCATCTACTTTTAAATGCATTTTCATCTTTATTCCATAACTTACTCCTACATAAGTCATCCAGATAAATAAGTATCGTGCCAATTCTTCAGACCACGTTAAAGAGTTTCGAAAAATGAAGCGCATAATAACTTGAAGAAAAACGATTATTGAAGTTGAACTTAGTAAAATAACAAGAAGCCATTCTTCCAAATGATCATCGAGCCATTTTAATGCCCTCATAATAACCCTCCTAACTTTTTGCTGCTTTAAGAATGCGATCAATAATCTCTTGACCATGAATTCGAGCAAACCATTCGTATACAGGACCAACTTTTTCTTTAAAGGGTTCCGTATCCACCTCAATCACTTTCATTCCATCTGCAACTAATTCATCTATCATTTGCTGTTCCCTCTCGCGCAGCAGTTGACGGTGAAATTCCGCACTTTCCTGGGCTGATTTCTGAATAATTTCTTGATACTCTTTGGAAAGTGATTGAAAAAATTCATCACTAATAATAAGATGAACAGGCATATATTGGTGATTTGTCATAATCAAGTAATCTTGCACTTCTTGAAACTTATTCGTATAAGCATTGGCAACTGGATTTTCCTGTGCATCCACCGTGCCTTGTTGCAAAGCAGTATAAAGCTCGCCAAAGCCCATGGGTGTTGGATTTGCGCCAAGTGCATTAAACACCTGAATTGACATGGGAAATTCTGGTGTACGGATTTTTAAACCTTTTAAATCTTCTGGTGAATATATTGGACGATTTGAAGTAATTTGGCGGAATCCATTTTCAAAGTAAGCGAGTATTCTCAAATTATTATCTAAATATGTATCCGCTACTTTACGACCAATCTCTCCATCTAATGTAGCCCATGCCTCCTCATAACTATCAAAAAGGTATGGTAGTTCAAAAACGCTGATTAAAGATCCATATTGATTAGTCGAGCTAGTTGCTACCATTTCCAAATCGTCAAAGGAAACGCTTTCTGTTAATGTAGCTTCATTTCCTAATAATCCTTGTGGATAGATTTCTACTCTAATTTCTCCGTTCGAACGCTCTTCCACCAATTCTTTAAAATGGGTTAAGGCAATGTGGCGCTCATTAACCACTGGTTGGTCATGGCCTATACGAATCAGGATTGTTTTGTCATCTTCTTTTTGTGTAAAGAAAACAAAGACGAGAGAAAAACCTAACACAAACAAAAGACTAATGACTATACCCCGCATGTATTTCATTGTTTTTTACGTCGAGTAGACAGCCTCGACACTCCTTTCTAAATATTTTAATCAGTATCAGGTATCTTTCGTATGCAGAAGAGACTACTGAAAAAATTGATTCATGGTTTTTTAACTCACATTTCAAATTATACTTCGATGCTCTTCTTTTTTAAAAATTACTTCATTTCATCACAGGTAAAATTGGCTAATTTTTCATAGTAAATTAGCAACCCGCTATGATCCGTTCGCTCATGACCGTGAGCAATCAGCGAACGAAACATTTCCAGAACCTGAGTCGTCAAAGGAAGAGGAGCATTGATTTCTTTACCGGCATCAATAACATTTTGTAAATCTTTTGCATTTATAGAAATAGGACCACCCGGCTGAAAATTTCTTTTTACTATTTTGGGAATTTTTGCATCTAGCACGGCGCTTCCGGCAGCTCCCCCACGGACTGCTTCATACATTTTAGTAATATCAATATCTGCCATTTCGGCAAAAGTCACAGCTTCTGCCATAGCAGCCATATTAACATTTACCATAATCTGATTAGCTAACTTTACCGTTGTACCAGCACCATTGGAACCAACATGAATAATATCTCTTCCAACTGCTTGTAATACAGGAAATGCTTTTTTAAAAGCTTTATCTTCTCCGCCTACCATTATGGAAAGTGTTCTCGATATCGCACCATCTTCACCACCAGATACCGGAGCATCTACCATGTCAATTCCTTTTTTCCTTAGGGTATCAGCAATCCTTTTTGAAACCACAGGCGAAATTGAACTAGTATCAATTAGTAAGGTATTTTCTTTCGCATGGCTGATAATTCCGTTTTCACCGAGAACTACTTCTTCCACGTGGGATGAATTAGGCAACATAGTAAAAAACACTTCACTTTTTTCTGCTAATTCCGAAACACTTTTTGAGGCTATAGCACCATATTTTTCAACTGCTTCTACTGCCTTTCGATTAATGTCATATACTCTTAACGAATGCCCTGCCTTGATAAGGTTGTAAACCATTGGTCTTCCCATAATGCCTAGCCCTATAAAACCAATTCTCATGATTTCCCTCCTTGTTGCAAAAATCATTCACTATATTTTTCAATTCCTTGTTAATGCGCATACCTTTTTCAATTTTGATTAGCCTGTATATTTTGAATAATAATGATAACTTTTAGAGGCACATAATGCAAAAAGTTTATTTTGTCACGAATTCAGGTAAAAGCGGATTAAGCCTTAGGACATTTCGTTAGCTGCCTAAGGCCTAGTATTTTTAATCCATATGTTGCCCACCATTAATATCTATATCTTCACCAGTTATATATGATGCTTCTTCTGACGCTAAAAAAGCAATTGTTGACGCGATTTCCTGAGTTTCTCCTGGTCTTCCTATGGGAATTCCGGCAATAATATTGTCTGCCTGTTCTTTTGAAAGAGATTTCCATATCTCTGTATTAATCAAGCCTGGCGCAACACAGTTTACGGTAATACCATCTTGGGCCACTTCCCGTGCAAGATTTTTAGAAAATCCTAATACTGCAGCCTTTGATGCAGAATAATGCGCGCCGCCAAATATACCTCCGCCTCTTTTTGCAGAAACGGATGACAGACTTATAATTCTACCATATTTTTGTTTTTTCATTGGTCGTAAACATGCTTGTGTAATTAAGAACAATCCATACATATTGACACTGAAAATTCTTTTCATGTCATCAAGGGTCATATCTTCTACAGTAACTTTTTGTGAGATTCCCGCATTATTCACTAAAATATCAATTCGTCCAAATTTGTCTAAAACATCTTCTATTAATGTATCGACAAAGCTTTTGTCTGTAAGATCTCCAGCAACGCCATAGGCTTTTCCACCATTTTCCTCAATGAAGTTAACATTCTTCTTAACGCCGTCTTCATTAATATCTGTAATAACAACGGTTGCCCCTTGATTCGCTAATGTAGAAGCAATCGTTTTTCCAATACCTTTTTCAGAACCACTTCCAGTAATTATTGCGACTTTATTATTTAATTCAAACATGTATAGTCTGGTCGAGTAGACAGTCTCGACTCTCCTTTCATCGTTAATTTATATTTGCATCGCAAAGGGACTGCCTACTATCCCTTGCGGAACCGTACATGCGGTTTTTCACATGTAAGCAATGCTCTCATTTATCATGCCTATTGCTATTCTTTGAGCTTTTTTCTTGTATGATTAAAGCAATTGTTTTGCATTCATTATTATGTTTTCTACTGTAATTCCATTTAATTCTAACAGCTTTTCGTAAGGGGCAGATTGACCAAATTGATCTTGAATGCCAATTCTTCTTACCTTGCCTTTACCGGCTTCTGCAACAACTTCACAAACTGCGCTTCCTAGACCATTTATTACATTATGATCTTCTACTGTTATAATTCTACCAATATCCACACAGTCTAAAACAGCTTGTTTATCAAGTGGCTTAATCGTATGCATATCTAGTAATTTTACAGAAACTCCTTCTTCTTCTAATTGATTTGCTGCCTCAATAGCAAGGCAAACTGTATCGCCATTTGCGATAATTGCTACATCCTTGCCTTGTTTTAATTCCTTAGCTTTTCCTATGACAAATTCTTCATCTTCATCGTATATAACAGGTACTGCATCTCTTGTAAAGCGTAAATACACTGGGCCATAAATTTCTGCCGCTTGTCTTACAAGCTTTCTTGTAGAGTAATAATCAGCTCCCATTACTACTGTCATATTTGGAATTGTTCTTAATACTCCCATGTCCTCAATTCCTTGATGGCTGCCTCCGTCATTTGCAGGAGTCAATCCTCCATGAGAACACGCAATTTTTACGTTTAAATTGGGATAGCAGATTTCTTGTCGGATTTGTTCCGCCATTCTTAAAGATCCAAATACCGCGTATGTGCTAATAAAAGGAATTTTTCCAGTAGTTGCTAATCCCGCTGCAACTCCCGCACCATTTTGCTCCGCAATACCAACATTAATATGCTGTTTGGGAAGTTGCTTTTGGAATTCAGTAGTTTTGCAAGACTTTCCTATGTCGATATCCAGGACCATAATGTTTTTATTTTCTTTTCCTAGTTTAACGATTTCGTCACCAAAACCTTGCCGAGTAGCAATCTTTTTCATATCGTCTTTTTTCACGCTCATTTCAAGCCTCCTACTGTACTGATGCACGAAGTTCCTTCATTGCTTGTTCATATTCTTCATCATTTGGAGCAACTCCATGCCAGTTACATTTATTTTCCATAAAGGATACACCCTTACCTTTAACCGTATCCAAAACGATACATTTTGGCTTTCCATTTTTTTGTCCACGAACAAAATCAAGAACACTGACGATTTGTTCCATAGAATGTCCATCAATACGCTGTGTTTCAAAACCAAATGCGCGGAATTTATCTTCGAAATCTTGTGTAGGCATTATTTCATCTGTAGTACCATCTAATTGAAGGCCATTGTTATCAACAAAAACCACTAGATTATCAAGTTTATATTTAGCGGCTGTTTGGACAGCTTCCCATATTTGACCTTCATTACATTCTCCATCACCAACCATCACAAACACACGATAATTCTTTTCATCAATTTTTCCAGCAATAGCCATTCCAACGCCGCAGGATAAACCTTGACCAAGTGAACCTGTAGAAATGTCAATTCCTGGGCATTTCTTCATGTCAGGATGGCCTTGGAATGGAGATCCATATTCCCTTAACTTGTGGATAGTTTCATAAGGCACGTATCCCAACATTGCAAGGGCGGCATATTGAGCGGGACACGCATGTCCTTTTGATAGCACAAATCGATCACGGTCTTCCCATCGAGGATTTTTAGGATCAATGTTCATCTCTTTAAAATAAAGCGCTGTCACCACATCAGCTGCAGAGAAAGATCCTCCCGGATGTCCCGATTGAGCTTCATAAATCATCGTCAATACCGTTTGTCTTAGTTCTGCTGCCTTTTGTTTTAGTTCTTCAATGCTAATATTTTTCAAGATATTCACCTTCTTTAAATTTATATTTGTTGTTAGAAATGAAAATCTATAATGCCTAATTTTGGTATCAACATTTAAAACTTATGTACTTGAAAGTTAAAGCTTATATGTATTTATACGATTAACTATGTTACATAAATTATCAGTGTATTATCTGTATATATCAATTGGTTAATCGTTTTACTTTTTTGTTTTTAATATTATCATGTAAATATTTTGTTGTCAATAGTTATTTAAAAAATTTAATTAAATTCTCAACTTTCCCACCTATAAAATAGGCTTGAACCTTGAAAAAATCATATAGAAACGCACTTTGAAATAAAAAAACCTCCATGCAATGGTAAAATCGAATTAGAACAACCCAATAATACCAATTGCTAAGGAGGTTTCTCATGGCAAGTATTGCCCTTGTCTGCTGACTAGACAGGAAATTTCAGGTGTGGCCCTTAACTATACTTTGCGGTATGAGCGGTATTCCAATAAGAAAGTTGAACAAAGTAAATTATAATAGGACTTCTGCTATTTCGTTCACAATAAGCGCAGAAAAAAATAGGAGACAATAAAAGAATAGTAGTTGGGCAAAATTAAAAACCGTAGAAGGGAAAAGCTTGTTGGTAGTGGCTATAACACCATAATTAATGGTGTTATAGAAGTGATGAGAATGACGGTCTTTTGATAAATAGTTACATGATTCTATTTACCAATTGGAATAAAATATTCAGCCTTGATTACAATTAACAACCGCATGAATTTCTCACTATTAAAGAAGAAGGCAGTTGTATATGGGTCATATAATCAGGATTGTGGATTTTGTTTATCAATACATCGAACGCTGTTCTCCCTATGGTTCTTGCAGGAAGGATGATATTTGTCACAGGTGGTTCAATAATGACTGCAGATGGGAAATCGCCAAATCCGATAATGGCTAAATCATCGGGTATTCTCAATTGCATTTCTTTAATTTTTCCAATGGCGCCTACTGTCATTAGATCTGTTTGGGTAAAAAGAGCTGTAATATCTTTTTCGCGGCTTAATAAATTAGCTACAGCATCTGCACCGCCTTTAACTGTTCCGTAACCTCTTTCCAAACATCCTTCGCAAAAAGGAATATCGAATTGTTTTAAAGCATCTTTATATCCTCTTAATCTTTCTTCTGTTGTTGAAACATTCAGAACAGAATATATAAATCCAATCTTTTTATGGCCATGTCTCAATAGATGGGTAGTTGCATCAAAGCCAAGCTGATAATTATCGCCAGATACTATGGGGATGTTTTTTATTTTTTTATCAAAACGATTTACCATAACCACGGGAAACTTATAATTTGTATATTTATTTAAATAGCTGATATCACCAGAAGTAGGCGATAAAATAATTCCATCAACTAAATTAGAATGCAATAGATTAATGGATTCTTCTTCATATTTTTCATCTTCTTTGGTGTTTACCAAAAGAAGATTATATCCCATTTCTCTCGCGCGCTCTTCTACACCAAAAATCATATCATTTACAAAATTATCAGGCAAACTTGATACAATCAAGCCGGCAGTTTTTGTCTTTTTTTTGCGTAAATTTTTTGCTGATGAATCAGGAACATAATTATACTTTTCTATGCTCTTTAGCACTCTTTCGCTTGTTTCCTTAGAAATATTTTTTGTACCGTTTATGACATGAGAAACAGTCGCCACAGAAACTCCGGCTTCTCGAGCAATATCCTTCATTGTAATCCTGTTTTTCAAAATAATCACCTCCAGTAAATCGATTAACTATTTCCACTTTATTATATTATAAACCTGAATCAATGACAAGGTAAACTTTTAATATTCCATGCTTCCCCAAGCTTCGTAGAAATTGAAAATGACAGCTTTAAGTAATTCTGACGGAACAAAGTTGACAGCACAATATACAATCAGAATAATAAAAAGCTGTTATAATAGAGTATATCAGTTTAACAGCACATCCGTCAATGAAAGTATTGTTCTTTGACACTTATTTGAATAAAAAACGTTCAAAGTCCTGAATAGATTCATTTTTTGCCAAGGTTATATATTTAATATTGATGAAAAAATTTTTAAAGAAACAAAGATACGAGAGTTAAAGTTAAGATATAATATATTTTGTAAGGGAATCAGAAGTATTAGGGGGCTTTTAATTGAAATGGACTGTAAAAGGTAGCTTTTTGCTTTTAATTATTTGTGCTGTTTCTTTGGCATTTAATTCTCATAGCTCGACCATTACCTATAGTTCCCAGTCATTGTATCGGGAACTTTTTGAAGAAAAGCAGGCTATTAACGATGCAAAACGGGATAAGGAGATCGAAAGGCGTAATGAGTGGAATCGAAGAAATGAAGTTTTGAAAGAAACACTGAAAGAATATTATGTACCTTTGCCATTGGATAAGCAGAATTCTTTTGATGTACCTGTTGTTAAGGGAATATATGTAACCGGAAACACGGCCGGAACTCCAAAATATTTTAATCACTTAATCGACTTTTTAGACCGTTCTGAATTAAATGCAATGGTGATAGATGTAAAAGATGATAACGGCCTTATAACTTATGAAAGCAATATAGAAATAGTTGAAAGCGCAGAGGCTGATAGATATGTACGCATACAGGACATTAAGTCTTTTATACAAACTTTGGAAAATCATAATATATATCCAATAGCAAGGGTAGTAACATTTAAAGACAGTAATTTGTGCAACCATTATCCGGAATTTGCAATCCAAAAAAAGAGCGGCGGCATATGGCGCGACAGGAACGGTGTACCCTGGGTAAACCCATATGACAAACGAGTTTGGGACTATAATGTTGCTATAGCCAAGGAAGCGGCTCTAAACGGTTTTAAAGAAATACAGTTTGATTATGTAAGGTTTCCTGAAAACGGAAGTAAAGTAGATGCTGAAGCTTTTTTCCCTGGTAAAAACGATGTTTCGAAAGAGGATTGTGTTGCAGGTTTTCTAGCATATGCGCACCAACAACTGAAAGACTATAATGTCGTTATTTCAGCTGATGTTTTTGGTCTTACCACAAGTGCAGATGATGACATGAATATAGGTCAAAAATGGGAAAAGATTTCGCCTACAGTAGACTACATAAGCCCAATGATATACCCTTCTCATTATTATCCTGGAAATTACGGCTTTGATAATCCAAATGCTCATCCCTACGAAGTAATCGACAAGGCAGTAAAAGATGCCCTAAAAAAGGATGCCGGTCTTGAGAAAAAAGCTGTTATAAGGCCGTGGATACAGGATTTTACTCTTGGAAGTCCTAAATACACAGGCGAAGATGTCCTAAAACAAATTAAAGCCCTTAATGATAATGGAATCCAGGGCTACATGCTGTGGAACGCCGGAAATGTATATTCTGAAAACGCTTTCACCACTGACATAGCCCCATCTACAAAATGATGGGGCTATGGAAGCTTTGCTTTAAATTTTATTATTGGAGATGCTGGCTTAGAACTTTCATCTGAAAAGCTGCATTGTATAGAAAACCGAAACAAAGAAAGATATTTTAAAAGCGCAGTCTAGTGTTGTAGACCCTGGGAAATGCCATGATAACATAGATCTCATAAGCGATTATAACTATGCCAGAAACTGTAATACATTTCATATTGCAACCATTAACATTTAACGTAATATACTTTAAAGGCTTTCCTTACGACAGTGAGCTTGTCAAGATTATTCTCAACGGATATCATAACATATATAGATAAAAGCCCCATTAAATCCGCCAACATCGGCGGTAGGACTATGATATTGACAGAGTATATGAAATACTTTGGCTTTGATGTGAAATAGGACCCGGAAGCTAGGCGCTTAGACATTACGTCTCCTGAAATCTATATTATCAAAGGAAAGGTCATAATACCGGATGCAAAGGTCGCCCCCAAAGGCGGTGTGAAGGTAACCATCAGCGCTTGGATAAATCCCAATTCGGATCCTTCTCTGATTTTAAGCGGATACTTTCCTAAGTTCGTAAGAGAGGTGGAATGCGTAATTCCAGAAGGACAAAACAGCGTTAGTTACAGGATAGGTGTGCCGAAATCTATGCCATACAATGATGATCTTGGTTTTAGATATATATCAAATTATGTTTTGCTCTATAGGTATGAATACTATATAGGAGACTTTAAAGCCCAACATGGCAGCTGGCGGCAAGGTTACCTTGACATGAGCACGGGCGATAAAGAGGATGTAGACTATGTTTTAGAAAATATCCAGCTTAATTGAAATAATCTACAGCAGCCGTAAAAATAAAACGCGTCTTGTCCAGCCTTTAAGAGCAAGGCGCGTTTTTGCACACTTTCTTTGAAAGAGGTAAGAGCCGTGGATTTTTTAAGAGCTTTATCGCACAAAAGCTGCTCGTCTTGCTTTCCTTTCTATTTATTTTGAGTTTCTCTGCACTTATCGTGCGAAACAATGCTAAAAGTTATGTAAATGAGCAAAGATATGGATAGCTTCTTTGAAAAGATAGGAATGCCCAATGTGCTAAGCATAGCATACCCTTATGGACAGTTCAACGCGAAGATAGTTAATGAGGCACTCGTGCAAGGCTATAAATTGGGATTTACCATAAATCCGGGGTTTGTATATCAAAACTCTTCCCCTATGACTTTGAACAGGATGGTAATTATGCCAGGGAAAAGCTTAAGCAAATTTAAAGCTATGCTTAGTGGGAGAGGCTATAGATGAATATATACCGATTATGTCGCTTTCAATAGGACTTAAGTTCAGCTCTTTAAGCACCCCTTCCCTTGCTTTAATATCGCTTATCCCTTGATTTCGGAGAATGCGATAGATTTCGTTGCTTTCCAGCACATCGGCCACATTTTCTTTTCTCGCGTAGTACTCATGCAGCTTAACGTCTTCCTTGACAAACTCGGCACCCTTTTTCGACAGCACCGCATATCTTTTTTTATACATATAAGGCACCCTCTCCGTCCTTATCAATCTCTTATTTTTAAGCTTTCGCATTATGTAGTATCCCTTCATTTTATTTGCTTCGCTAATTTGCAGAATATCCAGGATCTGTTCTATTGTCAGCGCTTTATGCTGAAATAGAAGGCGATTTTTTTCTATCTTTTATATTTATACTGTTAATCCTTTATTTTGCTTGGCTTACAGCATATATTAATAACCATTTTTATTAGTTGCCTTTTTTACTGTTTTTTTGACCAAATTTTAGGCTTATCTTAAGTCAAAAAATTCCTCAGGAGACAGCGGATTTTTTTTCATTTCTTCAAGGTGCTCAAATTTACTTTTGTATTTACCATAAAAGAAATGTATCGTTTTAAGCAGGCTGTTATCGTCTGTTACAAAAACCTCGATACCCTGCTCGCCTCCGGTTGCTAAAATGGGCATCATCGACTCCAATACGTCTTTATTGTCATCTATGATTACTTTGTTTTTTTCAAGGGAATCTATTATATACTTTATTGCAAAGTTGTCGATGTCTCTTAATATATCAGCGGTGAAGGTAAACTTAATGACGGCGACGGCTTTGTCAAACGCTTCAAAGGGGAATTTTTCGTCTATAAGCTGCATATTGTCCAAGGCATTTTTGATCTTAATATCCCACCACTTGATAAGGCCGCCTTGAACGTTTTTACCGTTTACGAAATTGCTTCTCATTGAGATAGAGCGGTTAAGCGACAGCGGCAGTGAAGGAATTTTTATGTACAGCAGCTTCGGCGGTCCAAAATAAAAATACGACCTTTCGAGCGACTCTATTTTTCTTCTTTCCCCTTTATCAAGAAGCGATATGAGTTCGGCTCTGTATTTTTCTTGCTCTACGACAGATATAACAAAGCTGCCTATGAGGTCATTGACAGCCTTTTCGCTTTTACGGATAAGTTTGCAAACTTTTTTCCCGCACTTTTAATCTTCCTACCTTAAAGAAGAAGACCTGGAAATATCGGATAGGAAGGGCTTGCTGAGGATAACCGGAAAGGGCAGGAAGGTAAGGGAGGTTCCGGTAAACTCCGAGACGAGAAAATACCTCAAGGAATACCTTAAGGTAAAGCCCAATTCACCGTACCTTTTTGTAAGCCAAAAAGGCGGCAAGATGGAAAGGAGCACCATATTTAGGATCATAAAAAAATACGCAGCCCTTGCAGGCATAGAAAAGCCCGTACACCCCCACACCCTGCGGCACACCTTCGCTCAGACATTAATAGACAGCGGAGTTGACATCTTCACCGTTCAGCACCTTTTAGGGCATGAGGACATTACGACTACCCAGCGGTACCACAGGCCGAAAAAATAGGTAGAGGAACGGGCGGTAGAAAATATGTACGCAAGCTTATGAAAAAACAAAAATAGAGCGCAAAATTACCCTTAAAATCCTTTGTGGGAGTTTTAAGGGTAGTTTTATATGCGAAGATTTTTTCAAAGGCTATAAGGGCTATTTTTGAAGGTCAGCTTCTAACCTTCTTGCGAAATCATCGTATAAAAGTATGTGCACTTGAGCATCCCTGATATTGCTATGTATTGCTATGTTTTGCTTGATATTGATAGTGAAATGCTATATAATAATAGGAGATGTAAGCAGTACACGAAAGGAGCTTTTGAAATGGCACAAGTCAACATTCGCATAGACGATGAGTTAAAGAAAAAAGGCGAAGAACTGTTTAATGAGCTTGGAATGAGCTTTTCGACGGCTGTAAGCATATTTGTCAGTCAAGCTGTGCGCCAAGGCGGAATACCGTTTGAGATTACAACCAAAGATGATTTTTACAACCCTGTAAATATAAGGCACCTGAAACATTCTATTGAGCAGATGAAGCGGGGCAACGTAGTTGTCAAAACAATGGGCGAATTAGAGAAAATGGCCAATGAATAGCATAACATTTACGGCTGATGCTTGGGAGGATTATCTGTATTGGCAATCGCAAGACAAAAAAACTTTGAAGCGGATAAACCGTATTATACGCGATATAGCCAGAAGTCCATATGACGGCATAGGAAAACCGGAACCGCTGCGCGGCGATTTGTCAGGGTATTGGAGCCGCCGCATAGACGATGCTAACAGGATAGTTTACTGTTTGCATAACGACCTTATTGAAATTTACGCCTTAAGGACCCATTATCAAGACAATTGACTACTCCCCGCCATAAGCGTGGTAGGGATTTCTGCTAAGGCATACGTAAGACTATAGCCCTATCGAAAGATAGGGCTATAATTTGTAATTTTCGAACCGTTCACTTGTATAGCCGCCAACGGTGGGCGGACAATATTTGTCGAGCCGTTCACTTGTATAGCCGCCAGCGGTGGGCGGACAATATTTTCAGTGTTTTTATTCACTCACATTATAGTTCATCAATAGCGATTAAGCAAGTATATTATCGAAAAAGAGGTGATTTTATGCTTTATATATCTGGAATTCACGCACTAAACCTGCCTTGTAACTTATTAACCTGCGGCGACTGGCATACATTAGGCATTAACTGGGAAAATATAGTCCTTTTAGAGAGCAATGACAGCATTTTTTTGGATTATGGAATAGAGAAAAATCGGACTATACCGTTTCATAGAGGCAAATATAATGTCGCAAATCATATAAGAGCTTTACTTGACCTTCTAGCAGAAGGAAAATACAGCATAGCTCAGGGCATGAAGGAAGATTATATATGCAATGATATATACACGGAAGAGATTTTCCAAAAAGTATCTTTAATGCAAGAACTTGACAATTGGCCAAATATCGATCGGTTTATGGAACGGGAATACGGAATTGAATGGACTGAATTTAATTTATCTTAACAAAAAGACTTTTGTATCTCATGCTAGATTTCTAATCTTTTTTTGACATCATCAAAAGAAATATGCTTAACTTCATTATTTTTAAGTCTTTCTTCATAAGCAAGGATTGCTCTTAAATCAATCTCATCTTCAATTTTTTCTTCCAAAGCTTTTTTCATCAAAGTAGATAAGGGAACATTTTTGAATTTAGCATATTCCTTGTAAGTCTTAGCTTCATCACTGTTCAATCTGATAGTAATAGTACTCATAAAGACCTCTCCTTTCATATATACATTGTAATACAATGTATATATTTTATAACGTGAAAATAAAAGAGGGATGTGCCCTGCCTCCCTTCTAGTCTGGTTTTGCAGTGCTTGCTGCCTTCTTACTTTTACCAAGAAATTTACTGCTTATTTTTTTGTAGATGTCCTGCCCCTTAGGCACTGAAAGCGTAGAAATGGCGCTCTTGTATATCATCTGGCTCTTATCGCCGCAGTCCACGAGTACAGTGAAGTTGTCGAAGTCTATTATCTTTCCTTTTACAGGTACACCGTTTGCAAGGTATATGGTTATTTGCAGCTGCTTTTTCTTAATTTCGTCGAGAAAAAATCCTGAAGGCTTGCTGTTTGATTTGTCATTTTTACCTCTCCCATTCTTATTCTTGCTCAGAACAAGTATATTGAGTATATCATGATCAACCTCAAATTTCTATGAATCTTCACAGCGCTGAGTAGCTGACATTCAACAAAAAATTATAGTATTCTTTCTCTGCTTCTTACGTGCAAACGTCCATTTCTTTCGGTATGTAGGCTTCAAGCTGTTCTATGGTTTCTGTATCAAGATTTGCACGTTTTGCTGCTTTTGTCATTATACTTTTGGCGTGGGTAGTTCACGTCCTTCTGCTATGGTAGAAAGCTTTGTTTTAAACCCCAAAAATCTGACATGGTAGGTATAGGTTTTGGAAATGGTGAGGTTCATGAGAAAAAGTTAATCTGAAACTATTTCTATTTCAGCCGAAACAATATCAATCACTGTTTGCAATAAATCAAGAGGTAGGCTATCTACTAGATGATACTGCCGAGAATTAATATCAAGAGCTTTCACGTGTTCACAAAGAACGACACCGGTTGTAGTTGTGCGGGTATCAAGCGGGACGTGCAAAGGAAATTTGTTATCGGTATTTGTAATCGGGCAGACAATTGCCATGTTAGTCTTATTATTAAAAACATCGTTGCTTATGACTACCGCAGGCCTATGACCTGCTTGTTCATGACCGGCTTGAGGAGTGAAATTAACCATAATAATGTCCCCTTGTTTTACCATATTTCTCTCCCAACCGGTTTACCCCAATCAATTTCTTCTGGTTGGTATTCACCTTTAAAATCAGCAAATAATTCCTTGATAGTTTTATGTTTTTGCTGTTTTATATTTGCTTTTTTTATGATAATTTTTCCATCATTAGTAATCATTTCAACCTGTTCATTTTCATGCCAGTTTAATTCATCCAAAATATATTTTGGAACTCTGATACCGCAGCTATTACCCCATTTATTAATTACAGTAATCACTTCTAACGCCTCCCTCTGTATATACTTAGTATATACTAAGTATATCTTTTCAGCAATGTTTTTATTTTGTTCCACGAAATTAGCAAATATATAATATACACCCTTTCTTGTCTATATGCATATTTCTTCCTCCTGCATTTCCTGCAATTTCCCAAGGTATATGACGGCAATATTTTTATAGCTGTCAAAGCCTATTTTACCGGTTAAATAATGCCGCATAGGAAAACCTATACGGCATTATTAACGCTCCGGCCCCGCCTGCCGACTGCCGGCCATTATGCGGTCTAAAATTTCTTGAAGTTCGGGGCTTAGTGCAGATATAATCCATCCGGCCTGTGATTTCATGGGGTGCTGCGTGCCTGCTAGGCGCTTTTTTTCTATGTAGCTGCTTGCCAGCGCATCCTTGACTGCCTGTGCGGTATAGGTTTTAATAAGGTGAGCTGTTCGGCACTAAAGTGCCGAACTTTATAATTTTGCTACTGAAATTTCACAAGCCCATCGATAAGGTCAAAGTGTTTGTCAAGCGAATATACGCAAAGATGATTTTTAATCGCCATACAAGCTATCACTGTATTAGTAAACGGAATGACAATACCTTTTTTTCTTAATTCCAGTGAAAAAAAACCTATGTCAGACCAGTCTGATTTCCTGATATCAACATATGGTAAAGCCTTTAGGCTTGCAAGAAGTTCCTCCGCCTGTTTCTTATTCTTGATACCCTGAATCAGTTCTGCAATTATCGGTCCTGTTATATATGCGCTGCCGGCATCTATCAGCAAATCTACGGCTTCGCCAATTTGAGCATTACCGCGAAAATATTCTATCCATATGGACGTATCGATTAAAACCTTACTCTGGAGTTCCATCGTCTAAACTCCTCATCTTTTCAATATCTTCAGGTTCAACTTCGAAATCTATTTTTTTCTTAAGGCTTTTTAATGCGCTCATTCTTTTGTTCCTTATAGCGTCCTTTAATGCTTCTTCTACGGCCTTTGACTTGTTCTTTTTATTGTAAATTTCCTCTACTTCTTTTAAGATGTCGTCTGAAATGTTAAGGGTAGTTCTCATATACATCACTCCTTTCATCAAGATTATACATTACTTTTTGATGTTGTGCAAGCGCATAACTGTATTAACTATTACTAAAGTGAAATAAGTAATATTACCATTTTATTAAAAGTAATCCAACTGTATTTTAGTAATAGTTGGCACCTAAAAACCCAGTATTTCCGCACCTTTCAGGCCTCCGAAAACATATTAAAACATATATAAAACAAGCAAAACAAAGACTGCTTGCCTGCTTTTTCGCTATCGCTTGCATAATTTTCTCCTCGTGCTTTAACATAAGGATCCCTGAGCCTCTATGCAGTCATCATTAGACTGCTTCTTTACTATGCTTCTTTACTTATGATCTTTCTCTTCATAGATACACTCTTTTAACGCGCGTTATCTTTACAGGATAAAATTCCGAAGTTCTCTCGCACTTTATCTATAAAATAAAACCCTACTTAACAAGATACGGATCGCTTGCCCCGGTAGAAGGGCTGTCGTCGGTCTTCAGCACCTCGATTTTTTCGGTAATCTTGTTGTTGGCGTATGTAGTCTCGTTTGAAGGCTTGTTTCTTGAGGGGTTTACCTCAACTTCAAGTGAAACACTTGCGCTTGAAGTATTCGGCATTGTAAGGTTTACCCTATCTATCGCGCTTGACTTTGCCGGAACCGTTATATTTGCCTTTCTTACCTGCTTTCCTGCAAATTTCCATACGATATCGGTCGTTATGGGCTTTTCGGATGTGTTGTACACCCTTGCGCTGAAAAGATCGGTTTCATTGGTATAAAGGGCGTCCGTCCATGCAGCAAGCTGAACCGATAGGTCTACTTTATCCTCCTGCATCGGGATAAATACCTGCTTTTTGTTGTTGTCATACGTGGTCTCGATAAGCCTGTTTTCTCCCAGCTTTTCAGGATTTATCTCGGCTACAACCGTCACCGGCTTTGATTTATCGCTTCCCGCCTGAAAGTCGAAGGGAACAGTTCTTGTTTCACCCGGCTTTAAGCCGTTTACGGGAATATCTGTGCTGCTGGTTATCTTGCTGTTTGCGGCGGTAAGGTAAATAGTCGTATTTATTGGGTTCGGCATACTGTCAGATGCTCTGTGAAAGGTTATTTTCCCGCTGTAATTTGCGCCCGGTTTTGCGCTTTGAGTGCCGGCATCGAGCTTATCTAAAACGATGTCCATATCCTCCTTTTTCCCGCCTTCTATGATCTCAATCTTACCTGTGTTAAGGTCTATTATCTGCATACGGCTTTGAATATCTTCCTCATAGCTTTTAAAGCGGGCAGGGACGTGGATGTCTGTAGAAAAGCTGTTTTCCAGCACATTGTAATATACCTTTGTGCCTGTAGCATCTAGCGCAGGTCCCTCGCCGCCTTTAGCGTCCGCCTGGAAAAACTCTACCTCGCCGCACCTTAAAAGGTATCTTGCCTCGTCTAAAAGGTGCTCTTTTCCTTCAAGCCCCAGGGCTTTTATGATGTATTCCCTGCTTAAAACGGTCGATGTAACGCAGGGCTTGTTAAAGCCCGCGCTGCCGTATTTGCTTTTAATATAGGCCGCTACATTGCTGTTTGACTCTGCGCGAAACTCCTTTGTATTTTCATACTTTGTATTTACGAAGGCATACTGAAAATCTATCCTGCCCTTGTCCGGAAAATAAACAAAGCCCCCGGGAAGGGGGACTCTGCTTTCATTTACAGGAATAAGGCCGTCCGATATTGCTATGCGATTTGAATTTAGAAGGGCTACCTTGTATCCCACCGTCCTGTAGTAAAAACCGTTGGGAACCTTCGGCCCGTATGTGGACTGCTCGTATATGGTTAAACTGTCAAGCTGAGCCTTGCCGTCAGGGCCGCCGGAACGGAATGGAGTAGCTTTGTCCATGCTCGTATCCAGTGTTCCTAGACGCTCGAACCTCATCTCAAGTCCGTTTTTATCATAAACTATCTGAGGCTTTTCATCACCTTCGGCTTTTGCAGGAAGCGCCGCCATTCCCATAAACATCAAAGCAACAAGCACTGCCGATATTATTTTTGTCCAGTCTTTCAATCTCATTTTCAATCTCATTGTCCTACTGCCTCCTTTTAATTAAAAATATCTAAAACACCTCTGCCTACATCAAGTACCTTATACTCCTTGCCTGTAAACCCTACCGTCGCATACCAGGCCTCCCTGCCGTTCACTATTACCCTAAAATAGTGCCTATTAGTGGACTGCCCCGGCTTTGTCTCCCAGTACAAATCCTTACACACTACAACCGATTTTGCATCTACCTGACTCGTTTTATTAAATAGATAGTCCTCTATGGATGCCTTGTATTTTTCAAATAAATCATCATCAATCACGGCCCATCCACCAACAGGAGTCCCCTCAGGAAATCTTGACTCCATTGGACCTAAATCCTTTATCTTTTGGATTATCTCGGGAGTAAGCTGGGATTCGCTTGTAATTCCTCCCGACTTATCGAGGCTTTCCCAAAGCTCATCGACATTTTCGCTTTTAGGGGGGTTTTCTATGCCTTTATCCTCTGCAAGTTCATCGAACATCTCATCGGTAATTACGGTGGTATCCTTAGGCACGTCTACAATTCCTATAATCTCATTTGCCTCTGCGCCGCCTTTTTCCGAAGGCTTGCCCATAAAGGTGGTTATGCCCTTGTCGTTTAAAAGCATTATGAATTGGGTCACCTGATCCCTTTGGAGGGGCTTGTCTTTTTCGTAGGACTCGAAGGTGAGCCTGCCGGGTATCATTCCGCTTGAAAGGTCGTTTTCATACATGTAGTATATAGCCTGACGCTCGTCTAGATTAAATCCGTTCTTTGCGGCTACAATCCTTGCAACCTGTCCTCTTGTAATAGCGGAGTCCTTTATCTTGTCATTTGTATATCCGTTAAAGGGCAGCTGCCATTTTATCAGCTCGTCGTATATTGCCTGGGCCCAGTGCTTTCCTTCTTCCTTTTGGTTTATCCTGTCTTTGTCGGTGTTTTTGGCATACCTTGCAAGTATTGCGGCAAATTCCGCTTCCGTTACATTTTGGAAAGGCTTGAATGTCCCGTCGGGGAATCCCTCCACTATGCCTTCTTCAGACGCCCAAGTTATTGCGGATGTTGCCCAGTAAAGGTCTACGTCCGAAAAGGGAGGGTTTAAGAATATAACATCGAATTCCTTCGCTTGCGCAATAGCGGAAACCGAAAAAATCGATAAAAACAATAAAACGGCAAGTAATACGCTTATTGATTTTTTAAACATGCGATCGTCCTCCTTAAATTTTGTTTTTCAAATATATATACAACAAAAAAACCGGCAATTCCTGCCGGGTAGTTTATTGTGATCAACTTTTTATATATATCCAGGTTATTGCACAACAACTTTCGGATTGGAGTAAAAAGCCTGAAACCTTTGATATATAGGAGGTTCAGGCTGGTTTTTTAAGGGGTTCGGTGTAAAAGTTAAGGTATGGGCAACCCGTGATTTAATGCATGTGCAAAAATTATCTATTTTCATGATATAATATTCTTGAAAAAGTACTGTTGCTTTTTCCATAAGCATTTAAATAAAATGCTTTCTAAAATACATCAAAACATAAACTTCAATGAGAGGGCGGATACTATGTCAGTTGAGAAGAAGAATCAATTATCCGATAAACAGCTTTCAATTCTAGAAAGTGAAATGAAAAAATATGGTAAAAGTGTTGGCGTTGCATATCTTTTGCTAATTTTTTTAGGGACTTTAGGTATTCATAAGTTTTATTTAGGTAAAGCCTTATGGGGGACAGTCTATCTTTTACTAGGTATTATAGGTTTGGGATCTTGGTTTGCCGGCAGTCTAGTAGCTTTTGGAGGAATTCCGGAACTTGCCGGCAGTCTTGGTGCAATCGGTAGTCTGTGCTTAGGTATTCTTTCTATATTAATTCTGATTGACCTTTTTACACTGCCCCGACAAGTTAGAAAAATTTATGAAAAAGCAGAGGAAAAAATAATAAATGAACTTCTACTAAGCCAAAAAAGTCAAGAAAGCTAAAATGTTTCTAGGATATTTAATCGTTTCAAGTCATTTAGAATATTAGAAGTGCATGCAACAGCAACCTTAAGCAGGTGGCAAAAGTTGTGTTACATTAACAATTTAAAAGTTCGAGACTTTTATTTGTCTTAAAAGGCCAATCTGCAAGTGTGTAGAAATTTTTATGTATTGTCGAAATTTATGTTCTAAATGTATTGATTTTGTTTTCTAGGACATCTACAACGTCCTTAAGTATTGAAGTAGATGCCTTTAGTTCTTCGCTCATCGCTGCCTGCTCTTGAGCTGTTGCGGCAATGACTTCCATTTTTCCGGAAAATTCTTTTATCAGTTTGTTTATTTCATTAAACCTTTCCATAGCTTTATCCAATTCGTCCTGTATCATAGCATATTCCTCAGATATCTTACTTATATTGTTTACATTATCTTCTGCATTACCCGTTACATACTTTAGATAATCCTGCATACTTTTAGATAGATTTACACCTTCATCTACCGTATTTATTGTAAGATTCATGTTAGCAATAGTCTCATTTGCTTTCGAGTCAATGCTGTTGGCTATTTCATTTATGTTTTGAGCAGATTCTTTTGTGCCTTGTGAAAGTTTTTGAATTTCTCTGGCAACTACAGCAAAACCCCTCCCCGAATCGCCTGCTCTTGCAGCTTCAATACCTGCATTTAGTGCAAGTAGGTTCGTTTGTTCGGCTATATCATTCATGGTTTGAGTAAAAATATAAATATTTTTGATTTCTGCTAGCAGTCTGTTCAAATTTTCATCCGTCGTTCTGGCTATATCGCTTAAAAGAGATATGCTCTCTTCAAATTTGCTAATCTCATCTTTTCTCGTCAAAGATGCCTCTTGTTCTAATTTCATATCTTTATAAATAGCTTTTAATTTTTCTACAGCAGTATCAAGTTTTTCTTTTATTTTATCCATATTTCCAACGGCTTCATCTAAAATCTTTTCTTGGCTAGACGCGCTGTTTGCCGCCTCTACAATATTTGCTGATACATCCTGAGCTGCGGAGCTTGATGCATCTGCATTTTCTAACAGTTGACTGTTGAAATTGAGTAGTTTACTTACCGAATCCTTTATAGAATTTATTATGCTGGCAGTATTCTTTATCATCACAGAAAACGCGCTATATATTTCGCTGATTTCATTGTTGCTTTTTGTTGAATTTTCAACGTTAACAGATAGATTTCCATTTGAAATTTCTAATGCATAATCTTTTATTTTGATTATGGGGCGAAGTATGCCTGAAATCAGGGCGGCAATAAGAGTTGTAATAGCGGCAAAGCCTAAAAAGATTACCGAAACAACCGTGAAAGTAATGGAGTCTATCATACTTTTAACATCATTTGCCGGAGCATCTGCACCCACAATTCCTACTATCTTTCCTTCCGAATTATATATTGGAGCAAATGCAGAAAAGAGCATTCCCCATTCTTCCGTCTCATAAAAATCAGTATACCCTCCCACGCCTTCAGTAAGAGCCTTTATAGTTTCTTCGGTATCAATAGTTTCATTTTCTGTATTGACAGATGTGCCTATAGGGCTAAAGTCTTCTTTATTTGTCTCATTTCCATCGACTATGTAGGCTGTAGTTTTTCCATCCTTAAGATAGCTCTCAGTAAAAAGAAAGCGCAAACCTGTGGTATTTTTTACTTTTATCAAGTATTGCCTCAGTTCCTCGTAGTAGGGATCTTTATCATTCAAATTTTCAACTAGGCTCTCGTATTTATCGCCGTCAATGCTAGCAGAAACCGTTTCAAGAACTGAAAGGATTTTTTCACCTTCTTTAAGCTTTAAGGTATCCTGGTAATTGTTTACAATAATCAAACCCAAAATAGTTCCAATTACAGCAAGCACAATTATGCACCAAACAATAGCAGTTCGCTTAATTGAGCTGGTACGTAGTTTGCGAGTGTTTTTACTATTTGATAAATTATCAACCATAAGATTGCCTCCCGGATAATGGTAAATATGAACATGTGTTTGTTTTCTAAGTGCTGAGGGGATGAATCTTCAAAAACGTTTCCGTAAATATGTTACAATACAAATATTTACCATAAGATACATGTTTTTCTAGTCATAAGCAAATTATATCGAATTATTAAAATTAAATCAACTTATTACAATCTATATGTCAAAAATTGAATAATGTCTAGTCTTGTACAAAAACCCGCAATTATTTTTCAGATCGAAGATCTGCAGAATGTTCCTATTTAAAATCAAGATTTGGCATAGAATTTAATTCGCAAAGGCAAGATAAAAATCTATCCTTAGCTTTTCCAAAAAATATGGTCCTATCATCTGATAGGACCATATATATATATATATATGAAAATTTATGATATTTATCTTTATTCTTCATATACTATTACAGCTTCCTGTGTGCTGTTTATCCAGTCTACCTTACAGTTTAGGTTTTCAGCAGCAAATCTTATAGGTACAAATGTTCTTTCATTCTTTAAAACAGGCACTACATCCATCTTCTTGCTTGCCCCATTTACTTTAATATCTGTCTTTCCAAGCCACATCTCAACTATGTTTCCCCTTGCATTAAGAGTTATCTTGTTTGTAGCATTGTCCCAATCTGCAGTTCCTCCCATGGCTTCAACAATTGCCCTTATGGGCACCATAGTCCTTCCTGATATCGTAACAGGGGCTGTTCCTCTTCCGGGATCTACTTCTTTTTGCACTCCATCAACACTCATATAGGGACTGTCCAGCTTAAGAAGGATAAAGTGCTTAAAGCTTCCTGGCTTATAAATCTGGCTTCCCGTTGTAACAGTAAAGGTTGCAATAGGATCGCCAAGCTTTTCGTCTATTCCTTCAAAGGGTTTTGCTTCTGCAAGTACAGGTTTTACCGTATAGTAGTATGTTGTATTAGGTTCTACGTTTACATCTGCATAAGAGGTACTTGTAATGTAAAAGTCGGTTACGGATATTCCAAGTTCGTCAGGAGAAGTTGACCTATAAAGTCTATACCCAAGGCAGTTTGATACTGGGTTCCACATAATCCTTGCACCTGATTCAAAAGCCTCTGCGTTGGTTGCGCTTATACCAGTAGGAGTAGTGGGAGCGGGTGCGGCAGGTGGTGCCTCCTCCCGCCATTCATAGGTATAAGTATAGCCATAGCCTTCACCTAAGCGCAAATATATAGACTTTTTGTCTCCCGGCGAACCTGCGGGAATTGGGGCTTCGCTTTCAAAATAGACTTTTTTATCTACTATATTTTTTTCGCCATCTTCAGATACAAAAGATATAGAACCTACTGTAACGCCAGTAGGAATACCCACAATATCAAAGGTTGCAGACACACCGCTTGGACTCCAAAGTTGTGATTCGAGTGTCTCTGCCTCAACATTAAATCCCACTTTTTGCCCTGCAGGAAGATATTCAGGGGGGCTGTCCCATGTTACTCTTGTAACTACGCGGGCAACTAGATCGCCTCCGGGGGTTGTGCATTCATTTGTAATTTTCATGTCTCCTTCAGAACCTTCACAGGCATAAGTCGTAAGTACATAGCCCCCACCCATTACATTGCTTTTAAATGTGCCGTCTGATGGAGAATTCTCAAAATGTTTTTCTACAAGATACCAACCGCCTGTTGCGGCATTAGCCTTTACTGGAATAAAGGCAACTATTGCTAGCATAAGTGTTACAGCCAGGGCAACTGAGGCAAAAACTGATAACCTTTTTTTCATTATTATCCCCCTCTTGATTTTTTTGATAATAGCAGGCAACTTTAATTCGCTATATCGGCAAATCATCACCTCTTTCCCGCAAAAAGATATTCTTTGTAATTTAGATTTTATTACCATTCTAATAACAATTCTGATATCATCTAAATTATATAGTGAAACTACTCATAAGGCAATAAAAAGTTAATTTGCATGCCACTAAACTCCAACTTTTTTTGAGTTATTGTATTATAAAATCTTGCAGGGTTTTTTATTTTTTTCACGTCTTTATAAATAGGGCGGAAGGAGGGGAGCAATGGATCATGATGCAAAGCTTGTTCAAGAATGCCTTCTCGGCAATGAAGATGCATTCTTTGAAATCGTAGAAGCTTACAAAGGATATGTTTTTGCAATTATTTTAAATTTTATAAAAGACTCTTACATAGCTGAGGACATTGCCCAGGAAGTGTTTTTGCAGGTCTACCGCTCTCTTCCTCAATTTAAAAATAAGAATTTCAAGGCATGGATTGGGAAAATTGCTGTAAATAAAGCTATCGACTTTAAGAGAACTCAAAAGAAATTTTATGAAAATGAAGTTATGCAGGAAAAAGAATCAATTTCAATAGCAGAAAATAAAATACCAACACCTGAAGATGCCCTGCTTGATAAAGAGCAAAAAACTAAGGTAGATGAAGCTGTGGCAGGCCTTCCGGAAATTTACGGCAGAGTCCTTAGAAAATATTATTTTGAGGGTAAAACTTATCAGCAGATAGCATTAGAAGAAAATATTACCGTAAAAGCGGTTGAATCAAGATTGTATAGAGCAAAAAAACTCTTTAAAAAAAGTTGGGGGAGGGAGAATATAACATGAAACATTACAGCAAGGAAGAACTAGCAAGTTACAAAGCAGGCACTCTTTCCGAAAAAGATTCGGATATTCTCGAAGAACACCTTACAAAGTGCGATATGTGCTGCGAGATGTTTTTATCGATGATTTATAATGAGGAGATACGCCAAGCCCAAAGCAAAATTTCTCTTGATTTTCCAACAAAGGTACTGTGTAAAGTAAAAAAACAGCGCAAAGTGGAGCCTGTTTGTAAAAAGAAGGTTGAGATCACAAGAAAAAGAAATCTTTTCATGTATTACATCGCAGCCTCCATAGTTACATTTATGCTGATGAACTTTGGAATGTTCAATAAGATTGCAAACATTGTACCTGTAGCAAATGCCACGTCTTACCGAGCAGAGTGCAGTATGAATATAGATTTTCCAGAAAAAATAGTCAGTGGAGCACATGAATGGATTCAAAATTTTGAGGAATATAAGTAAAGGAGAATTTAAACAGTGAATAAAAAAAGTAAACTTGTAACATTTATACTATCTTTTATTCCCGGCCTGGCTCATATTTACCTTGGATACCTTGACAGGGCATTTGTCTTTTTTCTTCTTTTCTTCGGTATAATACTGGGCACGGGAGGGCTAGCCCTTGTCTTGCATCAACATGAATTTATATTTATTTTGGGTTTACTGCTCCCCATAATATGGCTTATTTCATTGGTAGATGCTATCTCTTTAGCCGATAAGTCAGGATATAACGGCAATAATTCCGAAATACCGCAAGGAGAAAAGGAAGAAGTAAAAAGTTTTAAAGATGAAAATAAAAAAGTTATAGCGGTAGGTCTTTCGGTTATACCCGGAGCAGGCCACATGTACTTGGGCCTTCAAAGAGAAGGCCTGATATTGATGAGTATGTTTTTCTTTGACATTTTTTTGATGAGCTGGCTTAACATGAGTTTTTTCTTGTTCCTTTTACCTGTTATATGGTTTTACAGCATATTTGACACGCTCCACAGCCTTGAAGGAAAATCGGAGGAATACCGTACAGACAGTTACCTTTTTTCCTTACTTGACAACAATCCCAAAATTGTCGGCTGGAGCCTTATAGGACTTGGCATATTAGCTACATTTAACAGGATAATCATGCCGCTTTTGCCATGGAGGTTTCAGAGTTATTTGCAAACGATAATTGTAGCCGCAATTTTAATCGCAACAGGTATAAGGTTGCTAAAAGGTCCTAAGGAAAACAGTGAAAATACCGAGAAAGATCATGATTGTGATGATTATCTTGAAGAAAGAAGTGAAGATACATGCAGCAAAGAAGAGTAGGCACTTTTACAATGGGCATAGTACTTATATTTTTTGGATTTATTTTGCTCATATCACAGCTCAAGACACAAAATGCTGCAATTATATTAATAAAAGGCTGGCCGTTGATCCTGGTTCTTTTAGGTCTAGAAGTTTTATGGCGCTACTATACTTTAAAAGATGAACAAACCAAAATAAAGTATGATATCCTCAGCATAATTATAATTGGCGCAATATGTGCTACAAGTCTGGGATTGTACGTTTTTACTCAGGTCGGTGTCGTTTCTCGTATATCGGATATGGTTTTAAATCAAAGCTATAAGATGGATGCTAAAGTCAGCGAATTTATAGTAGATGATACAGTAAAAAAATTAGTTATAGACGCATCAGGCCTACAGCTTAATGTCAGAACGTCACAGAATAATAAAGTTACCGCGCAGGCTAAGGCTTGTATAAGGGCAAATTCAAAGGAAAAAGCTCAAGAGCTTCTGCAAGAGCAAGAAGTCGTCTATGAAAAGGAAGGAAATACTGTACATATGTCGTTTAACCGCCCAATTTCCGGGAATATCAGTGTTAACGAATATGATATTATTGTTCCCGCAAACCTGGAGGTCGAAGTTTATGAAACATCTGCTATAAAATTTATATGTCAGCAAATCCAGTCTGACTGGTATATATTTGATACAGGCAATGTAGATATAACTATTTCTGAGAATACAAATGTAAAACTTATTGCTTTAGTTGAAAATCAAGAATCACTGATGGGAAATGTCGATTGGGATATTGACGATCAAGACCCATCCGGCAACAAGGATCTTCCCGGCAATAGCAAAAGCCTTAGGTATGAGGCGACCTTCGGCAGCGGTAAAAATAATATTTATATACTCGAATCCGGTGATATAACAGCAAATAAGTTGTTGTAACAACTATAAAACTTTACCAATTTTTTCGTCTTCCTCTTTATAGGTAAAAGATATATTCTGAAGATAGGTTAATTTTAAGTAACCTATCTTTATTTATAAACTTAAGTTTGTAAGGCTCATAAAAATCACTTGACTAAATGAATTATGCTTATATTCCTTCGGATTACCTTGCAATAACATAATACAGCAAATATAATAATTATAACAGTGCGACACTGAGTTTGTGTTTTTAAATTATAACAATTGGAATGTTTTTAAAGCAGAAGGGAATGATAACAGATTGTTTGATTTAGATGAATGTGTAGCCTTTATTACTAATAAAGCCGCTAAAAAGATGGCAGATGCTTTCAACGAAAGGTTAAAATCTCTGGGCACTACTCGAGTTCAGTGGACCGCTTTATATTACCTGGGTAAATATGACGGGATAAGTCAAAAAGAGTTAGCTGAAAAAATGAATATTAAAAGTTCAACTGTAGCTAGACTAATCGATCGTATGGAAAATGACAATCTTGTAATAAGATTGGAGGATCCAGAAGATAGGCGTGCCATAAAGCTCGCACTAACTGAGAAAGGCAAAGAATTGAGAGAAAAACTGCTTCCGGAAGGGGAAAAGATGAGTAAAATTTTTGCTAGCGGTTTAACCGATGAGGAAATTGAAATATTTTTAAAGGTTATCAATAAAATGGTGGAGAATATCAGTTAAAAACTCAAAAATCTTCAAAATAAGAAGTTGACGTTTTATATAATAGTTGCTATACTAATAATTGATATAGCAACTATTATATTTTCAGGAGGCTGTATAAATGTCAAAAACACCGCGTGAGTATCTCAACGAGTTTACCCAAGGATTAAACGATCTTGCTAAGACCAACAGGGATAATGTAAAGTCTTTTATGAATCTTCTCGGAGTCACATATAAACCGGGAGCATTAGATACCAAAACGAAGGAGCTTATGAGTGTTGCTATTGCAGCTTATAACCGCTGTGAATATTGCATAACTTACCATGTTTACAAAGCACTCGAAGCAGGTGCCACTCGTGAAGAAATTATGGAAGCTGCAATGGTAGCCGTGGCTTTTGGAGGCGGTCCTTCAATGGCCTATAGCGTATCATTGCTCAAAGCTTCAATTGATGAATTTGAACCGGATTTTAAGAAATAAATACGAATTAATAATGATTTTAAATCAAATAAAAGACACTGACTATATCTTCAGTGTCTTTTATTTTGACCGCAAATATAACTTATTTGTTGCTTAAATTTGAGATTGCAGTGTAATGATAAACTGGGAAATTATTTTAATGTAAAGCCTTTCTAAAAAGATTTTTCAGGAAGGCAGCGCCGTTGTATAACACCACCGCCTAAAACTACATCGCCTTTATAAAATACTGCTGATTGGCCGGGAGTAACGGCTTTTTGGGGATTTTCAAAAATGACTTTTACCGTATCGCCATTAAGTGGTATGATTTCGGCCGGCTTTTCGATAAAATTGTACCTTATTTTTACATTTGCATTAAACTTTTCACAAGGTATATCTATTGATACCCAGTTAGTTTGACTTGCTACAAATTCCTTTGTATAAAGGTCTTTTTCGTCCCCTAGAACTACGGCATTATTCTCGGCATCTATATCGACTACATAAAGAGGCTTACCGGCAGATATGCCCAGGCCCTTCCTCTGGCCTATCGTGTAAAACGGAATACCCTTATGCTTTCCTATTATCTTGCCATTTGTATCTGTAAATGGTCCTTCTTTGATTTTATCCGGGGCTTTCTTATATAGAAAGTCACGGTAATTGGTATCGATAAAACAAATCTCTTGGCTGTCTGGTTTATCCGAAACAGATAAGCCTATTTTTTGAGCTATTTGGCGAATTTCCTTTTTTGTATAATTGCCCAGCGGAAAAAGGACATGCTCAAGCTGCTGCTGAGTCAAGCCATATAAAACATAAGATTGGTCCTTATCGCTGTCGACAGATTTTTTTAAAATATATCGGCTTAGAGCATCATCATATTCTACCCTGGCATAATGACCGGTTGCAAGATAAAAAGCATCAAGTTTAAAAGCTTCTTTTAGAAGTTCGGTAAATTTTAGATATTTGTTGCAAACAATGCAAGGGTTTGGCGTTTTGCCGGATAAATACTCGCTTATAAAATACTTTATGACTTTTTCATTAAAGCAGTGCTTCAGATTTACCACATAATGCGGTATGCCCAGATTTTTTGCTACAAGTCGTGCGTCCTGCACAGCTTCGGTGGAGCAGCTGCCTTCTTTAGCTTTGCTTTTGCCCGATGCATCATCAAAT
This sequence comes from Tepidanaerobacter syntrophicus, assembly GCF_001485475.2. Lineage (NCBI taxonomy): Bacteria > Bacillati > Bacillota > Clostridia > Thermosediminibacterales > Tepidanaerobacteraceae > Tepidanaerobacter > Tepidanaerobacter syntrophicus. The sequence continues at coordinate 401,943 of NZ_DF977001.1, forward strand.
ATTTGCATAGTTATTCCGATTACTTCATATCCCTGCTCTTTTAGCAGATATGCGCAGACAGAACTGTCTACTCCCCCGCTCATCGCTACTGCAACTTTATTTTTGTTCAATATTAACCCCTACTTTTTTTATAATCATTTATCGCTTCCTTAAGCGCGTCTGCAGCAAGATTTGAACAATGCATTTTTACAGGCGGCAGGCCTCCAAGGGCTTCAGCCACTTGTTTATTGCTTATCTTTAATGCTTCATCAATGGTTTTACCTTTAACCATTTCAGTTACCATACTGCTGGTAGCAATAGCGGCACCACAGCCAAAGGTTTTAAATTTAATATCTTCAATAACGTTGTCCTTCACCTTTATATATATCTGCATTATATCACCGCACACCGGATTTCCAACTGTTCCGACACCGTCAGCGTCCGAAATTTCTCCTACATTGCGCGGATTTGAAAAATGATCCATAACTTTTTCATTATACATTTTTAGGTTGCTCCTTTCTTTTGGCAAAAAGCGGTGACATCTGCCGAAGTTTATTTATTATACTCGGCAAAACCTCCAACACATAATCCACGTCTTCCTCACTGTTTTCTCTGCCAAGTGTCAATCGCAAAGAACCATGAGCTATTTCGTGAGGTAAGCCAATAGCCAAAAGCACATGTGAAGGGTCTAATGATCCGGATGTGCATGCAGAGCCGCTAGATGCGCAAATGCCTTTCATATCAAGATTTAAGAGTATGGATTCGCCTTCAATAAATTCAAAAGATATATTGACATTGTGAGGCAGTCTTAATGTCGGGTGCCCATTTAATCTAGTATATGGAATTGTGTTTAAAATTCCTTGCATTAGTCTATCTCTAAGCAAAGTAAGTCTTTCATATTGCTCTTGCTGCTCGCATTCGGCAAGCTCTGCCGCTTTGCCGAAGCCGACAATCCCTGCTATATTTTCCGTGCCTGCTCTGCGGCTGCTTTCCTGGGCTCCGCCCGTCATAAATGGAGCAATGCGAGTGCCTTTTCTTATATAAAGAGCCCCTACGCCTTTTGGACCGTAGATTTTGTGCGCGGACATACTCAGTAAATCAACACCCAAATTATTTACATTTACAGGAATTTTGCCTGCCGTCTGAACAGCGTCAGTGTGAAAAATAATTTCGGGATTTTTTTGTTTAATTATTTTGGCAATTTCATTTATCGGCTGTATCGTTCCAATTTCATTGTTGGCATGCATAATAGAAACCAAAATTGTTTCATCGGTTATCGCATCTGCTACATCCTTAACATTTATTAATCCGTCTTTATCTACCGGTAAATATGTTATTTTAAATCCTTGCTTTTCCAAATCCCGGCATGTATACAAAACAGCATGATGTTCTACAGACGAGGTGATAACGTGTTTACCTTTCTTTACATTTGCGGATACAGCTCCTCTTAAAGCCCAGTTGTCGGATTCTGTTCCACCCGAAGTAAAGAAAATTTCTTCGGTATTCGCTCCTATTAATTGTGCAACATTTTTCCTGCTTTCCTCAAGTGCTTCTTTTGCTTCTCTTCCATAGGAATATATTGTAGATGCGTTTCCGAATTTTTGCGTAAAATAAGGAAGCATCGCCTCTAAAACTTCAGATCTTACAGGAGTAGTCGCTGCATTATCTAAATATGTTCTCTTCAATTTACCATCTCCTATATTCGTTCTAATTAATCCGGCCATATTTGCAAGCTGCTGCTTATGCAAGGTAAATTCCTTCGAATTCTACGGCTCATTTTTGTTTGATATTTCATGACACATATCCCAAAGAGTAATAGAATCAATGGTTTTAATTATACTGTCCCTTATTTTTTCCCACACTATTCGCGTTATGCAGCTATCATATTTTTCGCACTCTGCAGCATCCTGTTCCAGCACGCAGTCCACCAGCCCAATGGGTCCTTCCAGTGCTCTAAGCACATCACCCACAGTGATTTTTGAAGGCTCCCTCGTAAGTAAATACCCACCATAAGCGCCTCTTACGCTTTGCACTAAACCCTCTTTTTTTAAAATGGCCATAAGTTGTTCCAAATAAGGTTCGGAAATATCCTGACGCTCCGCAATATTTTTTAATGGTATGGGTTCATCACCATAATTTAAAGCCAAATCATACATCGCTTTTAATCCATATCGACCCTTGGTAGATAATTTCAATACATGTCTCTCCTAATTCCTACTATTTTACTCGGATTTATGTTTATACTATACTCCTAAACATATAAAATGTCAATACAAACAATAAACCTGCAACCGGGGTTAGTTTGTCATGCTGCTAATTTTAAGGTTGATAAAATTTACGATAATGATAAACTAAAGATAACAACTTCGTAATTTGATGCGGGCACAGTTAAAGAATAGAAAATTGCAGGGAAAAATAAGAAAGTAAAGGGGTCAGGGAAATATCTAATTTAATGCTCAAACGGCTCTTGTTTATAATAGTTCTTGTATTATTATGTTCTTTTCTGATAATTGAAAGCTTAATTATAGTCAACTCATTTTCTGATGATGATATACCTGTTGATTTTATAATAATTTTGGGTGCAGGATTATATGGCGGTGAACCGTCACCGTCTCTAAGGTATCGGCTGCAGCAAGCTTTAGAATACGCAAATAAATACCCTCAAGTGCCCATAGTAGTATCCGGCGGTCAGGGTTCCAATGAATGGATAAGTGAAGCTGAAGCAATGCAGCGCTTTTTGGTAAAACACGGAATCAAAGAAGAAAGAATAATAAAAGAGGATCGCTCAACAAATACCGGTGAAAATTTACTTTTTACAAGAGAAGTAATTAAATATGCAGGTGAGACAGAAAGACCGAAAGTAATGATTGTAACCAGTGAATATCATATGTTTCGTTCCAAGCTCCTAGCAAGGCGATACGGATTTATCCCATATGGTATATGTGCGCCGACACCGGCATATCCCAGATATCTAAAACCTCTATACTATATACGGGAATACTTTGCTGTGATTAAATCCTTTTTCTTTGACTAAATTCAGATTGCCCTATTACAGACCAAGGAGTCGGCAGGCGTTTTGTCCGCAAACAAGCTCTTGTTCCTCTTGGCTTAAACCGGATTCTGATATTTCTTTAAGGTATCTTTTCATAGGCAGCAAGGGAAAATCACTTCCAAATAGCACTTTATGCAAAACTTCGATATCGCCGGCTGCTTTGTATATGTTTTTATTGTAAAGTAGTGGAGATGCGGCAGTATCATAATATACGTTTTGATTTTGTTTTTTTATCTCAGGCATTAATTCATAGAACATAAGCCCGCCACCCCAATGGGCAAATATAACTTTAACATCGGGAAAATTTTGAGCAAAGGCACCGGCTTTTTCCGGTGTGGTGTCAGTCTTTCCTGCATAGTAATGGCCTACAGGCTCATTTGTATGGATTATCAGGGGAAGGTTTCGTTCTATACATAAGTTAGCCAGGTTTGACATCTCTTTAGAATCTGCTATATCAAATCCCTGTCCTTGAGGAAAAAGTTCACCAATGCCTTTGAGTCCGGCAGCTCTGCATCTGTCAATTTCTTTTTCCAGCTCCCTCGATGTAGGCATTGCTACCATATATCCTATTAGTTTTTCAGGATATTCTTTTATAGCTTGGGCCGTATAGTCGTTGACATAACGGCAAAGCCCCATATCTTTAAAAGCAAACCCGAAGATAACTGCCTTGTCAATTTCTGAACTTTCAAGCTCTTCTACAACATCATCAGCCGTAGCAAATTTATTTACAGGGCTTTCGCTGAGAAGCTTAAAATAGTCCTCCTTTTCGGCTATTTTCTTCCAGTCTTTTATAATATCCGGTGGTGTTATATGTACATGAAAATCTATCTTCAATATCATCACTCCTTTAATTTGCTTTCTGTGACTACATTCTATTACATTTTTTTCTGTCTCTCAATGAGTCATTAAGGTAAGCAAAAAAGAAGGCTTTTTGGGCCTTCTTTTTTCTAAGGGTATGTTTTGTTTCTGTATCATAAAAATTTAAAACTTATTAGTCTAGATTTTCTGCGCGTTTTCTGTTTAACATTTCATAAATCCAAATTCCCAAAGACTCTGATGTATATCCTAGAACTGCTCCGCACAAAAGCGCAGGAACTACTTGCATCCAATTCCCTTGAGCGGCAAAGGTAGCGCAGCTTCCAACAAATGCACCTGGAATAAAATCAAATGATTTAAATTTCGCTTGAGCGCACATTATAAAAGAAATAATGCCTGTCATTAAAGCTGCGGCACCATCAAAACTTGATATACTGCTAACTTTAATCGCAATTACCGCCCAGATAACACCTGTAATATTAGTCATTATGGCTTTTTTAAATCCTTCTTTTCTCCCTCCGGCGGCAAAGTAAGTCGTGCAGCCCAAGAATCCTGCCCAAGTAATAAGTCCAAAGGCAGAACTTAGATAGGCCCATATTCCCGAAAAAACGCCTACGCTAATTGCAGTAGTCATAAGAGCATCCATTAATTATCCTCCTTGCTTTAGGAAAAGGGTGCCGATTTGACACCCTTTTCTCTTGAATTAAATAACTAATTTACGTTCTGCGGCACCTGATTTAAATTTGATTTCTCCCTTTTCTATGCACTGCACAGGGCATACATTGGCACATAAATGGCATCCCACGCATCTATCTTCTATTAAAATTGGTTTACGCTCTTTTTCATCCCATTCTATCGCCTGGTGTCCGCCATCATAGCAGGATATATAGCATCTTCCGCATTTAACACATTTCTTATCATCGAATTTCGGAAATACTATATAATCCCTGTCTAATTTATCAGGAGGTATAATATTTTGAGTAGCAAGTCCTACCATATCGGAAATTTTCTTAAAGCCCTTTTCTTCCATGTAATAGGACATACCGCTTATCATGTCTTCAACGATCCTATATCCGTACTGCATTACTGCTGTAGTCACTTGTAAGTTTGAAGCGCCTAAAAGTATAAATTCTGCCGCATCCTCCCATGTTTCTATTCCACCTATTCCGCTTATGGGCACATTTTTTAATTTTGGATTTGACGCAAGTTCATATATCCATCTAAGTGCAATAGGCTTGACTGCCTTTCCAGAGTATCCGGAGACACTTGACTTTCCATTTATAATGGGCACAGCCGTATAGTGATTCAGGTCGATTTTTGTAAGAGATTTTATAGTATTTATTGTAGCAATGCCTGTTGCTCCGCCTTCTATGCTAGCTAAGGCAGGAATTGCCATATCTGATATATTTGGTGTCATTTTTGCTAAGATAGGAAGACTGGTCCCTTTTCTGACAGCCTGACAGTATTTTTTAACCAAATCCGGATTTTGTCCAACATCTGAGCCCATCGCACCACTCGTCATCTGCGGACATGAAAAATTGCACTCTATCATATCGGCTCCGGCTTCGGTTACTAGTTTAGCAAGTTCTGTCCACTCTTTTTCGTTTTCTCCCATTATTGATGCCACTAGTACCTTGTCGGGATAGTTCTTTTTTAGTTTTCTCATAGCTTCCAGGTTTTCTTCTAAGGGATGTTCCGCTATTTGCTCCATGTTTCTAAATCCAACAAAAGGTGTGCATTCCTTTTGCAAATGGTCAAACCTTGGAGAAACCTCATTGGCCACAAAAAATCCTACTGTTTTGAACACTATTCCGCCCCAACCGGTATCGTATGCCTTTGCACACATTTCATAGCAGTTTCCCACCGGCGAAGAAGACAGAAAGAAAGGATTCTCGCAATGAACACCGCAAAAATCTATAGATAGGTCTTTCTTAAACATTATAAGCACCCTCTTTCTCAAGATATTCCATAATGGCTTTAGCTGCTTCTTTTCCAGTTTTTACTGAATAAACCACTGTTTTATCGCCTTCAATTATGTCTCCGGCAGCAAAAATACCTTCTTGAGATGTCATATAATTTTTCACAGGCAAAGTATTATTGTCCAATTTTAGCCCTAATGATTCTAGATTTTCAGGCTCCTGTCCAATTGCAAATATTATTGTATCAGCAGGCAGATCCAATGTAGAATCATCAAACATGCCTTCGGCTTTAAAGCGGACTGCTCTACCGTTTTCACCCACTATTTGTTTTGGTTTAAAACCTGTAAAAATCGGGATATCTAATTTAAAAACTCGCTCTTTTTCTTCAGGATCCGCCGGCATTTTATCTATGGTTCTGCGGTAAACTATTTTAACATCTTTTGTTCCTAAATCCTTGGCTACAGACGCGCAATCCATTGCTACATCTCCGCCGCCTATTACTATAACTTTATCTCCTATATTTATGTTTTCTCCCGCTTTTATTCGAGATAAAAATTCCGTTCCTTTGAAAACACCTTCAAGATTTATGCCGTCAATATCAGGCAACTTGCTGCTCTGAACTCCTACCGCAACTAAAATTGCTTTATAACCCTCTTTTTTTAGCTCATCTAGTGTAATATCTTTTCCAACGCTGCAATTTGTCTTAAATTCTACACCTAATTTTTTCACATATGAAATGTCCTGTTCAACTGCTTCTCGAGGCAATCTGCTATCTGGGATGCCGTATGTCAGCCAACCGCCGGGTTTATCTTTTTGCTCAAATATAGTTACTTTGTATCCGTTTCTGGCAAGTTCTGCTGCTGCTTGCAGCCCGCTGGGGCCAGAACCTACTATGGCTACTTTTCCCTTATCTGATGTAACGGGTTTTAGTATTTCCAAATCAAGGGACTTTTCATAGTCTGTCAAAAACTGCTGTAATTTAGCAATGCGAATCGGCTTATCTATTTCTGTGCGGCTGCATGCACCCTCGCAATAGCGGGAAGTTGGGCATACTCGTGCACATACACTTCCTAATATATTATTCGTCCTTATGGTTTCTACAGCGCCTTTTAGGTTTCTAAAGCGCAATGACCGAATAAACTTTCCTGGATCGGTTCCAGCCGGACAAGCTTTGGAACATGGTGAATCATGGCAAAGCAAGCAACGTGCCGCTTCTTCAATAGCAACTTGTGGTGTAATATGCTCTTGTTGCAATTTAAATTCCTCCTTCTGATGCTAATACTGGTTGTTTTATTGTTTATTTTTTAACGAACATGTGAAAATTATAACATACTTTGCAATAATCGTCAAAACCCATTACAAAAAGGGATGCTTTAAAAGCACCCCTTTAAGGTTTTAAATATCGATTTATCTGCTATTTTTTACTTCTTTCCATCTCTAAGCCTGCTTAAATTTTCCAAATACGGTGGTCTTATAATGCCCTTCTCCGTTATTATTCCGGTTATGTTTTCATGAGGCGTTACATCAAAGGCGGGATTGTAAACATCTATACCTTCCGGTGCAATTCTTACGCCGTTTATATGAGTAACTTCTGTGGCGTCTCTTTCCTCGATTATGATATCTTTGCCGCTTTTTGTTTCAAAATCTATTGTGGAGATAGGCGCTGCAATATAAAAAGGAACATTAAAATCCTTTGCTATCTGCGACAGCATAAATGTGCCTATTTTATTGGCTGTATCGCCATTTAGCGCAATTCTGTCAGCTCCCACAATAATTATATCAATTTCCCCATCTCTAATTAGCACAGGAGCTACGCTGTCAGGAATTAGCTTTGCAGGAATCCTCTCCTGCACCAGCTCCCATGCTGTAAGCCTTGCCCCTTGAAGCCGCGGTCTTGTTTCATCAGCAAAGACTCGTATGTTTTTGCCTGTGTAATGAGCTTCCCTTATAACGCCAAGAGCCGTCCCGTATCCTGCAGTAGCGAGAGCCCCTGTATTACAATGAGTTAAAATAGTAGCTCCCTTTGGAACAATCTCGTTTCCATATCTTGCTATAGCTTTATTTGTTTCTAAGTCTTCCCTTTCTATATTTTTTGCCTCATTTAACAAAATCTCACAGATTTCACTGTTTGTTTTATCTTTATTTGCCTCTAAAACATTCATCATTCTTTTTACAGCCCACATTAAATTTACTGCTGTGGGTCTGGCATTTCCTAAAATTGCAGCGCTTTCCTTTACTTTACTAATAAACTCTTCTTTTGACAGATCTAAAAAGTTTTCAGCTGCAAGAACTATGCCGTAAGCTCCCACAACCCCTATGGCCGGAGCTCCTCTTACCACCATGTCCTTTATGGCAAATTCTACATCTTTGTGGTCTTTACATTCAAACATAGAAAGCTTTTCCGGTAATTTTCTCTGATCGATTAAATAAAGTTTTCCGTCCTTAAATTCTATACTTTTTATCAAAGTCATTATCGTAAACCTCCCAGTTAATATCCTTGTAATTTGACTCCTTCACCGTTCTAGCTGTGCTTTCTGTGAAATCTTGCCATTTGTAATTATGTGTTACCATTATGTAGTAGTTTATTAAATACGCTTTATGTTATATTCGTCTTATGCTCATTTAATCTATATTATAGCATAAGTCAATGACCATGTGCATATATGTTTCCATCCTAAGATTTTGTCAATTAATAAGGTTTTAAAAGCATAACCGTTTAGTGAATATAAAAGGAGCTGTCGGAAATAAGAACAGCTCCTTAATTTTAGCTTTTAACTTCTTGTTAGTGCTATCTTATAATTCATTAGGCCGCCTTTGAATCAGCAACACTTTCTTTCATTTTATTTATGTTAAAAATGAAATACAAGAAGGCTGCTGCCGCCGCAATAATCCCCGACGGATAGGATATGGCAGTTGGCAGGTTAAATCCTTCGCTTGCCTGTAAAATATACGTTACGCTTACCGCAGTCATAAAAGTTGCGGGCAAAGTAGAAATCCAATGGTTTTTATTGTGTTTAACCAAATATGCAGATCCGGTCCAAAGCACTATCATAGCCAAAGTCTGATTTGCCCACGCAAAATATCGCCACAAAATATTGAAATCCATTTGGGAAAGAGCTATTCCGACGATAAAAAGCGGGATAGCTATTTTGTAACGGTTTGCAGGGGATTTTTGATCAATATTAAACCATTCAGCCAGAGTATATCTGGCAGCTCTAAAAGCTGTGTCGCCTGAAGTTATGGGAAGAACTACGACTCCAAGTATTGCTAGTACTCCGCCAACGGTACCCATCATGGTAAATGCTGCATCTTTTACCACACCGGAAGGACCTGCCGGGTTTGCAAGGGCTTGGCCCAGTCCTTCAGTTCCGCCATAAAAGCTCATAGCTGCTGCTGCCCAAACCAATGCTATCAACGATTCAGCAATCATCATACCATAAAATACAAATCTGCCTTCTTTTTCGTTTTTTAAGCATCTTGATATGATAGGCGATTGTGTTGAGTGAAATCCGCTTATGGCCCCGCAAGCTATAGTAACAAACAAGAGCGGCCATAAGGGCACACCTTCAGGATGTAGATTTTGCAAAGTAATTTCAGGAATTTCATATCCTTGAGCAAAGAGTGCTCCCCCGATGCCGACAGCCATAACAATAAGAATTGCTCCAAATATAGGGTAGATTTTTCCTATAATCTTATCAATAGGCAAAACTGTAGCTAGGAAATAATAGGCAAATATTATCCATACCCAGACCTGTTTAGTTAAAACTTCCGGTGTCAATATGGCAAGTAATCCGGCTGGACCTGTAACAAAAACAACTCCGACTAAAACCAAAAGCAGCACTGCAAAAATATTTACTATTATTTTTGCTTTTTCTCCCAAATATTTTGATACCAATACCGGCACATTTGCCCCGCCGTTCCTAAGAGAAATCATCCCGCTCAAATAATCGTGAACCGCTCCTGCAAAAATTCCGCCGAAAACAATCCATAAAAAAGCCGCAGGACCCCACATAGCTCCTTGTATAGCTCCGTATATGGGTCCAAGACCCGCAATATTTAATAATTGTATGAGGGCACTTTTATTTTGACTAAGTGGGACATAGTCTACGCCATCTTGCATAGTATAAGCAGGTGTTTTCCGGTTTGGATCTGCTCCAAAAATCCGTTCTACAAAACGGCCATAAATAAAATAGCCTAGTAATAATACAATGATAGAACCGATAAAAGAAAACATTACAAAGCCTCCCTTATTAAAATTATTCGCGTATTATAATTGTATGAATATATTGATAAATTTTCACTATTTTCCTGCTAAAAGGTAAAAAAATAGACCTCATCGGTTAAATACGAGGTCTATTCGGCTTAGATTTGTAAACGTTCCCTTAACTTTTTAGCGCATCTGCGACTTACTGGCACTTCATTTTTCTCATAATCTTTCAAAGAAAGTATATATGTGCCATTAAACCAAGGCACTATTTCTAAAACCTTATCCATATTCACAAGAAAGCTTTTATGAGTCCTAAAGAAGTTCAAATCTTTTAATCTGTCCTCTAGCTCTGAAAGGCAACAATTTGTCTCAAACTCTCCTTGCAAGGCCATTACCTTGCTGCCTTTTTCGCAAGCCTCAAAATAGTTTATGTCTTGCGGATTTAATAAATAAATTCTATTATTTTTCCAAACAGGAATTTTGATATTCTGGGACTTGTTTATTGTTTCAATGCACTCAACAAATCTGTAAATATCAAGACTATTTTCATTGTTTTTCGACAGATTGATAATGCGGTTTATGGTTTTGTCTAATCTTTCTTTTGAAAAGGGCTTTAAAATATAGTCTATGGCATTTATCTCAAAAGCTTTTATTGCATATTCATCATAGGCCGTAGCAAAGACTATAAATGGCTTTATTCCCCTTTGGAAAATTATTTTCGCAGTTTCAAAACCATTTAAATCCCACATCTTAATATCTAAAAAGATTACATCCGGCTTGAGTCTCTCGGCTAATTCTATTGCTTCCTTTCCAGAAGCTGCTTCACCGATCACCTTGACATTAGGATAAGATAAAAGAAGAAAAGAAAGCTCTTCTCTTGCCGGAGTTTCATCATCAACGATAAGTGTTCTAAGCTCCATGGTTCTCACATCCTATTGCAGGTATTCGGCTACAAGGGATAAAGAATTTTACTACAGTTCCATGTTTATATTTTGAGTAAATTTCAAGACAGCTTTTCTTTCCAAAATAACTTTCAAGACGGCCATTTACATTCCACAAACCAATTCTATCTTTGCAAGCTTTATATTTTTTGACGTCTTCCAGTATTTCCTCGCTCATTCCAATACCGTTATCTTCTACGCTGACAATTGTACCCTGATTTACGCTTTCAATCTTGACTGTTACTTTTCCCCCTTCTTTTTTTGGCATAATTCCGTGTTTTACCGCGTTTTCTACCAAAGGCTGAAGAATTAAGGGAGGTACTAATATACTAGAGGCCGCATTAGGTTCTATAATAAATTCTGTTTTAAGTCTTTCGCCAAACCTAGCCTGCTCAATAGACAAATATGCCTTTACATGCTCTATTTCCTGTTCCAGCGGAACCATTTCCATGCCGGCTGAAAGATTTTTTCTGAAAAACTCGCTTAAATCCATCAATAGCTTTCTGGATTCGTCTGGATTCTTCCTAGACACAGATATAATTGTATTTAGTGCATTAAACAGAAAATGAGGATTTATTTGGGCTTGAAGAGCTCTTCTTTCGGCATTAGCCAAAAGTTTTGCCTGATTCTCAGCTTTGGCCAGTTCCAATTGAGTAGCAAACATACGTGCAAGGCCCTGGGCAAGTTTTACATCAATGCTGGTTATACTGTTTGGTCTTACTTTATATAATTTTAGGCAGCCAATAACCTTATCTCCTTCAAGTAATGGAGCTACTACAGCTGACTGTAAGGGACAAGATGGCTCGGCACAGTTAATTTCCTCTTTTGATGTAGCTATTTTATATTCCTTAGAACTAATAACATCTTTCGTAGTCTTTGTCATAAAACTATAGCCGGCTTTGTGGTGATCTTCTCCCTTGCCCACATGTGCCAATATTTTCTCTGTATCCGTAACGGCGACAGCATCATAGTCGGTTTTATCAAAAATTATCTTTGCAGCCTTATATGCCGAAAGTTCATTGAGTCCTTTGCGTAAATACGGAAGGGTTTCTGAGGCAATATCAAGAGACAGTTTGGCTTGCAAGGCTCCTACTTGTTCCTGTTCCTTGAAAATATTATCTATTATTAATATAAAAATGGCGATGCCGCAAGAATTTACAAAAGTCATGGGAAACCAAATTACCTTTACCAATTCTAAAGCTGCTGAAAATGGTTTTGCAATGGTAACAATAATTACCATTTGCAAAAGCTCCATAGCTATTCCTACTGCAAAGCCATGCCACCAGCAGATTTTTTTGCCGTTTTCAAACTTTTTGTGTATAAATCCGGCCAAGGTTGCCTCAATAAATGTTGAGATTGCACATGCCACAGCGGTAAACCCACCAATGTCGATACTCCATCGGTGTAAAGATGCTATAAGACCTGATAATACCCCTACAAAAGGTCCTCCCAATAAACCCCCTATAATTACACCTACAGCTCTGGAATTCGCTAAAGCTCCATAGACCGGGATGCCCATATAAGTGCCCAAAATTCCAAAAGAACCAAATATAGCTGAAAGAATAATTTTTTCGCCTAAGGAAACTTCTTTTTTTAAAATAAGTTTCTTAAAGGGTGTAAATTGGGATAGTAGAAATGCTATTATAACAAATATACCAAGTCGGTTAGCAAGATCAAGAAGGATCTGAAAAGTCATGATTTATCCCCAACTTTCGCAGAATCTGTCTACTGTTAATTTAATTCTATCATTTGCTTTTTTTATGTCAAATTAGTGTAATTTTATTAAAAAGTACATAGTAAAAGACTCGCAAATAATTTGCGAGTCTTTTTGTTTGCTTCTATTAATACATCATATCAGGGCTTGGTGGCATTCCTGCCATTGGCTTTTCTTTTTCAGGAACTTCTGTTACAACAGCCTCTGTTGTAATTACCATTGCTGCGATGCTTGCTGCATTTTGTAAGGTAGATCTGGTTACTTTTGCCGGATCTACAATTCCTTTTTCAATCATATTCACATATTCAGAGTGTAAAGCATCAAAGCCTACGCCTTTCGGGCTTGATTTTACTTTTTCAACTATAATTGATCCTTCATATCCGGCATTTGTAGCAATCTGTCTTACAGGTTCTTCTAAGGCTCTTCTTATTATATTCACGCCGATAGCTTCGTCACCCTCAGCTTCTACTTTGTCAAGAGCGCTAATAGCATCGATAAAGGCGGTTCCGCCACCGGGCACGATACCTTCTTCTACCGCAGCTCTTGTAGCAGAGAGAGCATCTTCAATTCTCAGTTTGCGTTCTTTAAGCTCTGTTTCTGTAGCAGCTCCTACTTGAATCACTGCTACACCGCCTGCCAACTTGGCAAGACGCTCTTGAAGTTTTTCTCTGTCAAAATCTGAGGTAGTCTCTTCAATCTGAGCTTTAATTGCGTTTATGCGCTTCTTAATTTCTTCCGGATTTCCGGCGCCTTCTACTATTGTTGTATTTTCTTTATCCACTTTAACCTGTCTTGCTCTGCCGAGCATGCTGATATCAACATTCTTAAGTTCCATGCCAAGATCTTCTGAAATTACCCGGCCACCGGTTAAAATAGCTATATCTTCCAACATTTCTTTTCTGCGATCTCCAAATCCCGGAGCTTTAACCGCTACGCATGTCAATGTTCCACGCAGTTTATTTACAACTAATGTTGCAAGTGCTTCACCCTCTACATCTTCGGCAATTATTAGAAGTTTTTTGCCTTGCTGCACAATTTTCTCTAATACAGGAAGCAAATCTTGAACCGTTGAAATCTTCTTATCAGTTATCAAAATATACGGCTCATCAAGAACGGCTTCCATCTTTTCTGTGTCAGTCACCATGTAGGGGGATATGTATCCCCTGTCGAATTCCATTCCTTCGACTACTTCTAAGGTAGTGCCCATTGTCTGGGATTCTTCAACGGTAATAACTCCGTCTTTTCCTACTTTTTCCATAGCTTCGGCAATAAGTTGTCCTATTTCTTCATCTGCTGCTGAAATCGATGCTACTTGTGCTATAGCTTCTTTTGTTTCTACCGGTCTGCTGAAATTCTTAATTTCTTCAACTATAGCTTCTACGGCTTTCTGGATACCTTTTTTAAGAATTATAGGATTGGCACCCGCCACTACATTTTTCATTCCTTCATGTATTATGGCTTGAGCAAGTAATGTTGCCGTAGTGGTTCCATCACCGGCGTCATCTTGTGTCTTTGTAGCAACTTCCTTAATTAGCTGAGCTCCTGCGTTTTCATAGGGGTCTTCCAGCTCTATCTCTCTTGCAATTGTAACACCGTCGTTTGTAATTGTAGGTGTTCCGAATTTCTTCTCTAAAACTACGTTGCGTCCTTTAGGTCCTAATGTAACTTTAACCGTATCGGCTAATTTATCAATTCCCCTTAGCAGGGCTGCACGAGCATCTTCATCAAATTTAATCTGCTTTGCCATTTTTCAAAGTCCCTCCTCAATGTTTTAATGTTATTCTAATATCGCAAGTACATCGCTTTGTCTTAATATCAAGTATTCTTCCTCGTCAAGTTTTACTTCTGTTCCTGCATACTTGGAGAAAATAATTTTATCTCCAACTTTTACTTCCAAGGGAACCTTTTTACCATCGATTATTTCTCCTGAACCTACTGCTACGACTTCACCTTTTTGAGGTTTTTCCTTTGCGGTATCAGGAAGAACTATGCCGCCTTTTGTTTTTTCTTCTTCTTTTAGAACTTTGATAACAATCCGATCGCCTAATGGCTTAATATTCATTTTGAACCCTCCCTGTTTATAATTTGTTTATTGATGCACACATGAATGCATAATAGTATGAAAGATATCTTTCTTGCATTCTTACTTAATTGGAAAATAGGCTTTCGCCTTGTTGTTAGCACTCCACTTCGATGAGTGCTAACTTCATTTAATATGATATACAAAGGGAATGCTAAAATCAATTTCTTCTATTCGGTCTCTTACTTGAATAACTAGCATTTTTATAAGATATTCTTGCTTTTTCTTGTTATTTCTCGTTATTTAAACAAAATGTATTTTGTATTAGTAAAATTATGTTAGAACCATTCTGGTAAAAATTATGTATTATTTATGCAATTGTAGTTATAATATCTCATTTTCTTAGTGACATTTTGCTAAAATTAGATTATAATAAAATACAAAATTCAATGTTTTATTTAGTGAAAAGGAATTGCTTATTATATTTATATTATACAAACTTTCAAAGCGACAGATTCCATTTATGGTGTTGTCGTAAATAATCTGTCGCATTTCTATACTTATGAAAATACGGAGGTGGTATATAATTTAGGTTTGTAGTGTGACTATGATATTTACGAATTGCGTTAATTGCTTGAAAAATTTCATTCTTATTTTATGTATATTCTAACTAAAAGTATGGTTTGGGAGGTATTTAAAAGATGGGTACATTTAGAAGATCACGGTTTTTAGTTATGCTTTTAATCCTTGCTCTTTCGCTTTCTCTTCTTGCAGGTTGTGGTCAAAGCCAGTCAAAACAAGAAAGTTCCGGTGACGCTTCCTCACAAGAAGCTAAGCCTGAAGAAACTATCAAAATCGGCACCATCGGACCACTTACGGGGAATATAGCAACTTACGGAATAAGCACAAAGAATGGCGTCGAAATAGCAGTAGAAGAATTTAATCAAAATGGTGGAATAAACGGACGCCCTGTTAAACTTATATCCGAGGATACTCGCGGCGATCAGACCGAAGCAGCTAATGCCGCTTCCAAGCTTATAGAACAGGATAAGGTTGTGGCAATAGTAGGAGGGGTAATAAGCTCAGAAACTCTTACAGCAGGTCCTATAGCGAACGACGCAAAAGTTGTGATGATTTCATCTTCATCTACAGCAGCCGGAGTTCCTGAAATAGGCGATTATATCTTTAGAAACTGCCTTTCTGATGAAGTTCAGGCGGTGCAACTTGCTGAATATGCTGCAAAAGAGTTAGGACTTAAGAAATTTGCCATAATGTATACAAATAATGATTATGGGCTTTCGCTTAAAAATGCATTTGAGGCTAAGGCTAAGGAGCTTGCAGAAGTAACAGCAGTAGAAACTTACAATGATGGAGAAAAAGACTTTAGGGCACAGCTTACAAAAATCAAGGGAACAAATCCTGATGCGCTTTATATAGCAGGCTATTATACCGAAGCCGCCAAAATAGCCCAGCAGGCGAAAGAACAAGGCTTAAATGTACAAATCCTAGGAGCCGACGGCTTCTATTCACCAGTCCTAATCGAACTTGGCGGAGATGCTGTAGAAGGGGCAATCTTTACAGCCGGATTCTTCACAGATGATCCTTCTGAAAAAGCTCAAAATTTTGTTAAGGCATATAAGGAAAAATTCAATGCAGAACCTGATATGTTTGCAGCCCAGGCATATGACGCCGCTATGATTTTGCTTACCGCTCTTAAGAATACCAACGGCGAAGGCGGCGAAGCATTACAGAAAGAAATGGCAAAAACTAAGGATTTTCCAGGCATTACCGGAACTACATCCTTTACTGAAACCGGAGATGCTATAAAGAACATTATTATCTTAAAAGTTGAAAACGGCAAGTTTACAAAACTTCGTTAGTAATTTTGCCAATTAAGCAACTCTGTCAATGGGTGGCATAGCCATCCATTGACTTTGCCCTTTGGAAAGGAATGGATTTAGAAATGTTTTTCGAACAATTGATAAACGGTTTAACACTTGGAAGCACATATTCACTAATTGCTTTAGGATATACAATGGTATACGGAATTTTAGAGCTTATTAATTTTGCCCACAGTGAAATATATATGGTTGGAGCTTTTGTGGGACTTGCAATGGTTACAGTTTACAAGCTTCCTTTTGCAGTAGCTCTCGTTGCAGGCATGTTAGGTTCTTGTTTACTAGGCATAATAATCGAAAAGGCCGCTTACAAGCCTTTACGCAAAGCAAATCGCATAGCTCCCCTTATCAGTGCAATCGGTGTTTCGATCTTTTTGCAAAACGCGGCATTGATGATAGCAGGTCCCCAGGCTAGATCCTTCCCATCAGGGCTTAATATACGGACTTTGAGCGTAGGCAGTGTTCATATCTCGACTTTGCAGCTTTTGATTTTAGTTATTTCAATTGTTCTTATGGTAGGGCTCCAATTTTTAATACAGAATACCAAATTGGGACAGGCAATGAGGGCTACAGCTCAAGATAAGGAAGTCGCACAACTGATGGGCATAAAAATCGACAGTATAATTACCTTTACTTTCGCTATTGGTTCGGCATTAGGCGGTGCCGCCGGAGTTCTTGTAGGGGTTTATTTCGATTCAGTAGATCCGACAATGGGATTTTTCCCGGGTTTAAAGGGATTTGTTGCAGCAGTGCTCGGAGGAATCGGAAATATACCTGGTGCGATGCTGGGCGGGTTGATACTCGGCTTAGTTGAAATGATAGGTGCAGTATATATGTCACGTTATAAAGATGCAATTGCTTTTGCTGTTCTTATAATTATCTTGTTAGTAAAGCCCACGGGATTGCTGGGACGAAATGTGCAGGAAAAAGTGTAGGTGATACAGAATTGAATTATTATTTGCAGATATTGACAGTCATAATGATAAACTCTATACTAGCTGTAAGTCTTAACCTGATTACAGGATATACCGGGCAGCTTTCCTTGGGCCATGCAACTTTTATGGGGCTGGGCGCATATGCTGCAACCCTTTTTACGTTAAAGCTGCACTTTCCTTTTTTAGCAGCTCTTATTGCAGGCGCGCTTGTAGCTGCTTTCTTCGGTTTTATAATAGGGGTGCCTACATTAAGATTAAAAGGCGACTATCTCGCAATAGCCACTCTAGGATTTGGCGAGATTACCAAGAATATACTCATGAACCTTAAAATAACAGGCGGGCCAATGGGACTTCGCGGAATACCAAAAGTAACTAATGTTTATATAGCCGCTGTGGCTTTATTTCTTGTGATATTTTCATTAAACCGCATAATGAATTCCCGTGTGGGAAAATCTTTTATTGCGATCAGAGAAGACGAATTGGCTGCAGAAGCCATGGGAATCAATACGACACAATTCAAGATTCTCGCTTTTATAATCGGTGCTTTTTACGCCGGCTTAGCCGGTGGTTTATACGCCTTTTTATTTAGATATATAAATCCGAAAGATTTTGGCTTTATGAAGTCAATTGAAATACTTTGTATGGTAGTTCTCGGCGGAATGGGCAACACATATGGTGCTGTTTTAGGCGCGTTTATAATAACGATTTTGCCTGAACTTTTGCGATCGGTGTCTCCTGTCATAGCACAATATAGGATGGTTTTCTATGGTTTATTACTGGTTATAATGATGATAGTAAGACCTCAAGGGATCATGAGCGCTCAAGCTTTGGAAAAGAAAAAATATAAAAGTTCATTAGAGAAGGGAGGGTTATGATTATGGAAATTTTAGAAGGACATGATTTGACAATGGTCTTTGGCGGCCTTGCAGCTTTGACCTCGGTCGACATCAAAATAGAGGAAGGCGAAATTTTAAGTGTTATAGGTCCGAACGGAGCCGGCAAAACTACTCTGTTTAATCTTCTGACGGGCGTTTATTCGCCTACCTCCGGTAAAATATACTTCAAAAAAAAGGAAATCAAAAATCTCAAGCCTTATCAAATAACAAAACTGGGTATTGCCCGCACATTTCAAAATATAAGGCTTTTTGGGGAAATGAGTGTCCTTGACAATGTAATAATTGGACAGCATTGCCGGACTAAGACCGGCATCTTTGGGGCAATACTTAGAACTCCCTCCGTAAAAAAAGAAGAAGCTTCCGTTAATGAAAAGGCCATGGATATTCTTAAATTTGTAGGTCTGGAAAAAGTTTACAATGAAAAAGCAAAAAATTTACCCTACGGAAAGCAGCGCCGCCTTGAAATGGCAAGGGCATTGGCCACTGACCCTGAGCTTATACTTTTGGATGAGCCGGCAGCAGGCATGAATCCCTTCGAGACTAATGAGCTTATCGAACTTATAGGGAAGATTAATGAAATGGGTAAAACCATTCTTCTAATTGAACATGATATGAAGCTAGTAATGGGTATATCTAAACGAATAATGGTGCTGGACTACGGCAAAAAAATAGCTGACGGACCGCCGGAAGAAATAAAGAATGATGAAAGAGTTATCAAAGCTTATCTCGGAGAGAGCTCCCGCAGGGAGGGCCGCGCATGTTAAAACTTGAAAATGTTGTAGCACACTATGGAAATATACAGGCACTTAGCGGCATTTCTTTGGAAGTCAGCGAAGGCGAGATAGCAACCATTATAGGCGCAAACGGAGCAGGAAAAACCACCACATTAAAAACTATTTGCAGCCTTATATCCCCTACATCAGGCAAAATCTATTTTCAAGGCAAAGATATTACAGGAAGGCCTACTTATGAGATAGTTGAAGCAGGAATATCTATGGTGCCTGAGGGGCGGCGGGTTTTCCCCCGAATGACCGTCTTAGAAAATCTTCAATTAGGTGCATATCTTAACAAAAACCGGCAACAGGTAAAGAGTTATCTTGAAGAGGTTTTTACGCTTTTTCCTGTACTTAAGAGTCGCGCAAAGCAAGTGGCAGGCACTCTTTCAGGCGGAGAGCAGCAGATGCTGGCCATCGGTCGTGCCCTAATGGCAAAGCCTAAGCTTTTGCTTTTAGATGAACCTTCGATGGGTCTTGCTCCTAAAATCGTTGAAAGTATTTTTGACATAATAACTAAGATAAATTGTGAGGGCACTACCATCTTGCTCGTTGAGCAAAATGCCGGAATGGCTTTGTCTATCGCCAATAAAGGATATGTGCTTGAAACCGGAAAAATCGTAATGAGCGATACTGCAGAAAATCTTCTTGAAAATGAAAAAGTAAAAACGGCTTATCTAGGAGAATAAAAAGAGTATCTTAAAATTATTTGCAAATAATTTTAAGATACTCTTTTTATTCTCAGTATTAACCGACAGTATCTTCAGCTGCCCCATTATCTTCAATTGATATAGCGGGAAATAATTCAGTTATAAGAACTCCTGCTATAACAATAGCAAATCCAGCAACGGTCCTTAATGCTAATTTTTCTTCCCAGAATATAATTGAGAATATGCCTGCAAAAATAGACTCAGTGCACATTATTACGGCTGCGTGGGTCGAACTTGTATATTTCTGAGCAATATTTTGCACGATAAAAGCTCCTGCTGTACAAAGTATTGCCCCGAACAAAATCGCTCCCCACCCCTTAGCATCAAAATTCAGTGATGCGGAAGGTTCAAAAAATATCGAAATAGCCAATGTAGCAAAACCTGTAAGTGCCACCTGTATAATTGCCATGTTTATAGGATTCACGCGTTTCACATAGTGCTCAGTAAAGGTGATCTGCAGTGCAAAGCACACCGCACAAGCAAGCGTTAGGACATCTCCCCAGCCAATTGCAAGGTTTTTGTCAATAGATATAAACCCAAGCCCTGTAAATGTAAGGATTGCCCCAACTATTTGATTCGTCTGGGGAAATTCTTTTGTAATAAGATATGAGATAAATGGAACCATGACTACATTGCTGCCGGTTATAAAACCAGATTTAGAGGGGGTAGTATATAAAAGACCCACTGTTTGGGTTATAAAGCCTAACATTACAAATGTCCCTACAATTAAGCCGGCTTTAATGTCCTCTCGGCTTGCATTCTTAAGCTGCTTATAAAATACCAAAGCCATAAGGACGGCACCTATACTAAACCTTAAACCAAGGTACATGAAAGGTGTAATTGACGACAAAGCATTTTTTTCAATAACAAAGTTCAAGCCCCAGATAAGAGCTACTAAAAGGAGTGCAGAATCTGCTATTAGACTTTTTTTCAATATGTCCACCTCTTTAAGCATTTCACAAAAGCTATTTTTCATCTGTTAAATATTGAAGCATAACACTGCGTGCGATAGGGGCCGCTACAGCTCCTCCTGATCCACCGTTTTCTACTATAACAGCAACGGCAATTTGGGGGTTTTGTGCCGGTGCAAATCCAATAAACCAGGCATGGGCTTTTCCGTGGGGATTTTCGGCACTACCTGTTTTACCGGCAACTTCAATTCCTTTTATCGCTGCAGAAGTTCCTGTACCATTTTTTACAACTTCTACCATTAGTTCTTTAATCTTGTCTGCCGCATCTTCACTAATCACTTGATTTGAGCTAGCCGATGGCTCCCTTGCCTTTACCACACCTAGAGGAGAAACTGTTTCTTTTACAATATAAGGACTTATTTCTCTTCCCCTATTAGCTATAATAGCTGCTACACGTGCCATTTGTAAAGGGGTTGCTAAAATTTTTCCTTGACCGATAAAAGCTTCTGCCATTTCCACATCTTTTTTAACAATTGAAGGTTTTGGAAAGGTGCTTTGGGCTATTGGAATATCGGATTTCTCCTGTCTATTAAATCCAAAGCTTTCAGCCATTGCTATCATTTTTTCTGTTTCTATTTCTTGACCTATCTGGATAAAAACAGTATTGCTAGAATATCGAAAGGCAGATGATAAAGTATAATTTCCCGGTTTTAAGTAATCCGCATCTTTAATAATATTGCCATCTACTTTAATGTATCCGGGGGTATAGAAAGTTTCTGTTTCAACTTTCGGATTATAAGTTAAGGCCGCCGCAAGAGTTACCACCTTAAAAACAGAGCCCGGTGGATAAAGTCCTTGAGTCGCCCTGTTTAATAAAGGTTTGTCCTCATCTTTTGAAACAGCATCCCAGTCCTGCTTTATTGTCGAAGGATCATACCCCGGTGAGCTTACTAAAGCCAGTATTTGCCCTGTTTGAGGATCGAGGGCAACCAATGCCCCCGGACGGCCCTGAAACAGATTATAGGCGGTTTTTTGCAAGTTTAAATCCAATGTAAGTCGAATATCGTTTCCTCTCTCCCCTACCCCAAGTATCTTTTTTCGAAGAAGCGTAACAGGATCTTGTTCAGCTATTCCCAACAATTCACCGTTCAAGATACTTTCGAGGCCCGCTCTTCCTAAAACCTCATCTGAGTATCCTATCAAAGGACCGATAGCTTCTCCTCCTTCATATATTCGTTTTTTTACACCGTTTTCAACTTGCGTATCTGCTAATACTTTGCCGTTTCTGTCGTAGATACTTCCTCGTATCACTTTTGCTTCTTGCTCCCATAGCCTTCGATTATAAGAATTTTGGATGAGTTCTTCTCTTTCAACAGCAGTAAAATATGTTAAGTATAAAATAAGTGAAATAAAAAGTATACTGAATACTAAAAAAATCAACTTTATATTTCTCTCCAGCTTATCCATTGCTTTCACCACTTGATGCTCTGATTTTTATGCCATTTAATATTCCTATGGACACAAAGCTCATCACCATGGAGCTGCCGCCATAGCTCATAAAAGGAAGAGTAACTCCTGTCATTGGTATAAGCTTTATCACGCCGCCTATTATAGTAAAAATCTGTATGCCGAAAAAGGTTGTAATTCCCAACGCAGCAAGACTCAGGAAGCCGTTATTTATTGACAAAGCTATTCTTATTCCCCTGTATATCAATAGCAAATAAACTACGATTAATGCCGAGGCTCCCAAAAAGCCAAACTCCTCGAAGAATGCCGAAAAGATAAAGTCCGTTGTAACAGCAGGGATATAATCCGGGTGTCCAAGGCCTAAACCTGTACCAAAAAAACCTCCCTCAGCTATTGCAAAAAGAGACTGAACAATCTGATACCCTTTGCCCGGCACATCTTCCCATGGGTTTAGCCAAGCTTTTATTCGAACCTTGACATGGTTAAACTGCTTATAACCTACCAATCCTGCAATACACGCCATAAGCATTCCTGCTGCCGCAATATCAAGCCTTGAAGTTGCCGCAAAAATAACCGCAAGTGCTGTAAAATAAAATATCATAGCTCCTCCCAAGTCTCGGGCCGCGGCTAAAAGAAGAAGGATTACCAGGATTTGTCCAAAAAACTGCAGTGGGTTTTTAATTTTTCTATCTTTTAAACTATCTGCTAAAAAAAGGCTGAAGGTAATTTTTGCAAGTTCTGAAGGCTGAAATGAGATTTTTTTATATACTATCCAGCTTTTGGAGCCCCAGCGCTCTACCCCAAAAACTAGCGGAGAAAGCAGCAAAAGGACAGTTATGACAAAAAGAAAAAGGTCTCTAATTTTTACTTCAACCCAGGCTTTAGATGCAAGGGTGCTTATAAAAAATAAAACCACTCCTAATCCGTACCAGATAAGCTGCCGCTCAGCAGAATAAGGATTTATCCTATAAAGCATTATAAGGCTGAGCTGGACAATGAAACTTGATAGCAGAATCAAGGCCGGATCTTGTTGTGGAAATAGCAGGTTTGTAAAGATATAACCGCTGACCATAATAGCAATAAAAATCATTTCACCGTATACAGGTATCGGTGAAAAAGTGCCGTTATAAAAGGACAAGACCAAGGATGCTATTATCCCTATAAGAGCAATTATCGCCATATTTTCTTTGTAAATAATATTAGCGTGGGGCTTCAAGCCTTTCACCTCTTAAGAATGTGAAATTTCTTTTGCCTAAAACAATTTGGTCATTGTCTTTTAATCTGATGGTTTTTTTGACTCTTTTGCCATTTACAAAGGTACCGTTGGTACTGTTCAAATCACGGATAACCATCTTGGAGCCTCTTTTTTCGATAAGGGCATGTTTACTGGAAATAAATGGATCATCTATAATAATATCTGCATCGTTTGCTCTCCCTATTGTGTTTATATCAAAGAGCGGATATATCTTTCCATTTTCTTCTACAAGCACAAACCCGGTTGCCTTTGGATGAGTTTTTTCTTCTTTTAAGTCAGCCATCATTATCCTTAAGAAATTCAATAGGAAATAGTAAATGAGAAAAATGAAAACAAATTTTGAGATCTTCGACAGGAGCTCAAACACTTAAAATCACCTCAATCTTATTATATCTCAAAAATTGAGGTTTTATAATTAAAGTGGTGTAAAGTTGGCTGATTTTTAAGCCTGGAAAAATTTCTCGCCAAACATACTCTTTATCTTCCATATTCTGTAATTTTTTATAAATATCTTAGGAACTCTAGACTTGTCGCTCATTAGCAAAAAATCATAAACAGGCATAATTATTTTATCCTTCTGTCTTCCCCACAAAATAGCCTCATCTCCCACATTGACGTTTGGGATGTCAGTAACATCTATCATTGTTTGGTCAGCACATACCCTGCCAATCACCGGAGCTTTCATGCCCCTTACAAGCACAATTCCTCTATTTGAATAAAGCTTTGTATAACCATCATTATACCCAGCTGCTAGTGTAGCAACAATAGTAGTTTTATTAGTAGTATAAGTTCTGTCATAACCTATGCTTACGCCGGGGCCGACCTTCTTTAAAAATATTATATGCGTCTTAAAGTTTTGAGCAAATTTAATATCTATTACTTTCTTATCTTCTTCTGAATTATAGACTCCATATATAAGATCGCCGGGTCTTACCATATCAAACTTTTTATAGGTTTCTGGCAGCGCAGTAATTGCAGCGCTTGATGCACAGTGTTTTATTGGTATATGATAACCACTGGTATCAATGTCATTTAAAACCTTTATAAACAGACTTAACTGGTATTTCATAAACTCTAGATCATGGGGTGTTGCAAAGTGAGTAAAAATACCTTCCAGCTCTACATTTTTCATCTCGTCGACTTTTGCCACAAAATCAACTGCCTCTTCCGGGAAAACACCTATTCGACCCATTCCTGTATCGACTTTTAGATGAAGTTTTGCAATTTTGTTAATTTTAGCAGCTTCATCCGATATTCTTTTAACTGAATCTAGATCGCATACCGTCTGAGTTATGCCATATTCAATAAGTTCCCTTTCCTGCCCTTTCATATTTAAGCACATATTTAAAATAGGCGCTTTTATGCCCGCCATTCGCAAAAAAATTCCTTCTTCTAGTCTTCCCACTCCAAGATACGATGCACCATTTTCTAAGGCTGTTTGAGAAACTTCTACTATGCCATGAGTGTAGGCATCGCCCTTTACCACAGCAAGCAGCTTCTTGTCTCTGATGAGTTTTTTTATGCTGCGCACATTTTTCCCTATAATATCTAAATTAATTTCCACATAAGTGGGACCGATTGATAAATCCAATATACTTACTACCTCCAACTAAGATTTATATTAATTATAGCACACTTTGCAAAAGGGCTCATAAAACCTGTTGTTTTCAGCGCCATAAACAGTATAAAAGAAATCCTTATTGTGATATAATGTTTTCAAAGTAAGTATAGATTTAGGAGATGAAAATGTTTTATGGCTCATTCGATGGACTTTAAAATTGGCATTATAGGCGGCGGCCAGCTGGGAAAAATGATGGCTCAGGAGGCAAAGAAATTTAATTTTACTGTGAATATATTAGACCCCACCCCGGGATGCCCTGCCTCTTCAGTGGTAGATCATCAAATCGTAGGTGGGTTTTATGATGACGATAAAATACGCGAACTTGTAAAATGTAGTGACATTACAACTTTCGAAATAGAACATATCAATACTCAGGTATTAAATGAACTAGTTGCAGAAGGTCATACTATATTGCCTTCTCCAAAGGTTTTGGAAATAATACAAGATAAATCAAAACAAAAGCGTATGCTAAATAAAAATGGCATACCTACTGCCCGATGGGTAATGCTGAATGATGATTTTGTGGAAACCATAAATGACTTCGGATTTCCTGCAATGCAAAAAGCATGCAAGGGCGGCTACGACGGACGGGGCGTATGTGTTGTCGAGAAACCGGAGGATTTAGAGAATTCATCAATGGGAGAATCTTTTCTAGAAGAGCTTGTACCAATCGAAAAAGAGCTTGCGGTTATGGTTTCAAGGAGCACAAAAAAAGAAATAAAGTGTTATCCTGTTGTAGAGATGACCTTTGACCAGAAGGCAAATATATGTGATAATACCGTGGCTCCCGCACGTGTAGAAGAGTCAATAAAAAACAGGGCTTTAGAGCTTGCCGTAAGATGTGTCGAGGCTCTGGGCGGCGTTGGTATCTTTGGTGTAGAAATGTTTCTGACATCGGATAAAGAAGTCCTTGTAAATGAAATTGCTCCACGGCCTCACAATTCCGGACATTATACAATTGAAGCATGCATAACATCTCAATTTGAACAGCATCTAAGGGCAATTACCGGCTTGCCTTTAGGTTCCACTGAACTTATAATACCTGCTGTAATGGTTAATCTTTTAGGCGCTGAAGGCTATCAAGGCAAACCCTGTTTTGAGGGAGTGGAAGATATACTGCGCATCCCCGGCGTAAACCTTCATATATATGGCAAAAAAGAAACCAGGCCTTATAGAAAAATGGGACATATAACAATAGTTGATAAAGATTTAAACAGGGCTTTAGAAAAAGCCGAGACAGTAAGAAAGACTATAAAAGTTATTTCGGAGGGATAAAATGAGTAGTGATAAAGCTTTGGTAGGCATAATTATGGGAAGTGATTCCGATCTTATTGTAATGAAAGAAGCAGCTAAAGTGCTGGAAGAGTTTAACATAAACTATGAAATGACCATTGTATCCGCTCATCGGACTCCTCAAAGAATGTTTGACTATGCAAGATACGCAGAATCTCAGGGACTTGAAGTTATTATAGCCGGCGCAGGAGGCGCTGCTCATCTTCCAGGAATGGTAGCGGCTATTACTCCTCTTCCGGTAATTGGTGTTCCTGTTAAAACATCAACCTTAAATGGGCTGGATTCGCTTTTTTCAATTGTGCAAATGCCTGCAGGAGTGCCAGTAGCCACCGTGGCTATAAACAACGCCGCAAATGCAGGATTGCTTGCCGCTCAAATACTCGGAATTAAATATCCTGTAATAAGGGACGCAGTAAAAAAATATAAAGAAAATATGAAGGCCGATGTGTGTGCTAAGGCTGAAAAGCTAGAGGCTATCGGATATAAAAGTTACTTATCTGACAGTGAAAAATAATTATATTAAACAACAAAAATAGGCGCAGCATTTAAAGCGCCTATTTTTAATCAAACTGAAGTTATATAAATTACGCCACACCATCATCGACAATTTTCCACTTGTTACATCTATCACCCCAGCGGGCTATTACTTTGCCTTCCATCTTTATGTTGACAACTTCGCAGTGGTTCGGACATCCGCTGCATTCAAAACTATCCGCTGCAAAATGCATATCCGACAGACCAAACCCTTTAAATTTTGTTTTAGATATTTTAGCATGTTTTGCAAGCAGTGCTGCCCCTATGGCCCCCATTACGTCATGGTATTTTGGCACATAAACTTCCTCGCCAAGGGCTTCTTCAAATGCCGCTTTCATACCGGCATTAGCTGCTACGCCGCCTTGAAATACTATGCGAGGCCGAATTTCTTTGCCCTTTGCAATATTGTTTAAATAATTTCTTACAAGAGCTTCGCACAATCCACGGATAATATCCTGGGTTTTATAGCCTAATTGCTGTTTATGAACCATATCTGATTCAGCAAAAACAGCACATCTGCCTGCTATTCGGACAGGATTTTTTGACTCTAGCGCATAATTTCCAAACTCTTCAATAGGTATATTTAAGCGGTTTGCCTGCTGGTCAAGAAAAGAACCTGTTCCTGCAGCGCATACTGTATTCATCGCAAAATCAGTTACAACACCGTCTCTAAGTATTATAATTTTAGAGTCCTGACCGCCAATTTCAAGCACTGTTTGAACATCCGGAACTTCTCTTAAAGCTGCTACAGCATGGGCAGTTATCTCATTTTTTATTATATCAGCACCGACAATCACCCCTGCAAGTTGGCGGCCGCTGCCAGTTGTTCCTACACCTCTTACATCCCATTTTCCCTTATTCCTAAAGGAAAGCTGCCTCATTCCTTCCTGAACAGCCTTGATAGGGTTGCCTTGTGTCCTTATATAAATTGACTCTTCTACAACTTCGTCTTCGTTTATCAAAACAAGGTCAGTGCTGACTGAGCCAACATCAACCCCTAAATAATGAGACATCAGCTCACCTCCTTTGCGATTTTTGATTTTGTCGGAACATATTCCAGCCTTTCTCGTTTCGCCTCAAGCAGATCTACAAATGCTTCCAGTCGAGTTCTAAGACCTTCTTTCCCTGTTTGTTCATCAAAGTTGATACTAAGAAAACCTAAACCATGTTCTTTACACACTTTTGGGAGGATGCTTTTTGCAACTATTTCAGGTATGCAGGTAAAAGGCGAAAGCTGAATCACCCCGTCAAAACCTCTTTTCGCAAATATTACAGAATTGCCTACTGATTCCCTGCCGTGGCCGCCGCACATCTCTTTAAAATAAGGAGCAGCCATTTTTTTAGCGTCTCTGTCGCCTTTAATGTGAAATAAATCTAATACTGCATTTGAAATGGTATATCCGGAAAGAAACATAGAGCGCTCCACATACACACCTAAATCCCCTAACATCTCCTCGATTTCAAGGTTTGAAGCAGGCTCTAAAAGTACATAAATTTCTCCAACAATACCTATTTTTATAGGGTCATAATCTTTCTTCTCAATTAAATCGAAAAGGCGCTCCGATTCATGTTCTATTTCAACTAGCTCACTATATTTTTCAGCTTTCGCAATCATGTCAACGCATTTCTTGTATGTTTGGGTAGTTTCACCTTTTTTTACTTCTAATGGCCTTACTTTATGCGATAACTTTTCAATCTTATCAAGTAAGACTAATTCTTTCCATACAAAGCGTCCTATAGTTGCATAATCTTTTATGCTCAGCTTTACATTTATTAATTTTTTTATACTTTCAATTAGATCTTTCAGGTGCCTGCCGGGCGGTTCAAGGGTAATCATTTCAAATTCATAACCTAAATCTTTTAATATCTTCTCATGAAGAGTGGTATATAAGCCTGCTCTGCATGGCCCGACGCCGCCTGAGGATACAAGGGTGTTAGCCCCCTTTTCCAAAACTTGAACATACGTTCCTAAGACTATTTTAAATGGATAACATGCAAACTCAGGTGCATACTTCGTGCCATAGCTGATTGTTTCTTCTGTAGGTCTTGGAGGAACAATCACATCATTTCCGAATGCCTTAAGCAGTTTTTCAAATGGTATATAGGATGTTCCCATGCATGGAAACGAAACTTTTCTCATACCATTACCGCCTCTTTCTTTTCTTTCTTTATCTTTAGCATATCTACGAAAGCCTCCAGTCTGGTATTTAGACCTTCTTGGCCGCTTTGCTCGTCGAGAGTAATGGTAAGATATGGCATTTGGTATTTTTTAGCATCTATCTCCATCATTTTGTCAACTATAAAATCGGGGCCACATCCGAAAGCTGTAACATGTATTACTCCGTCTACAGTTTTATTTTCAAAAAAATAGTATGCAGATCTTATTACCTCATTGCTAAATGTCCAAAAAAGTGTTTTTTTGAGTTTGCCGGCTTGTTTTTGCTTGTCCTTTTTACTTAGCATTTCAGGTGTTACCACGTAAACGCCCATATTTATCAACTTTTTTATAAGATCAAGACTTAAATAAGAATCATACAGCATATAGGGGTAGCCCACAACAGCAAGGTGTATAGGATTACTTCTTTTTTGAGCTACAATTCCAAGGGGCGGTATACCGCCTTGTAAAAACTGATAAGTATAGTTTTTAAAACTTGACAAAGCTTTTAAATAAGCTGCATAAGTCTTTAAAAATCCTTTTTTAAATTTTCGTCCCACTTTCATGCACAGCTTCAGTAAGTCAACTCTTCCTCCCGGTATATCTACTCTTACTTCAAACATATTCTTAAAGTCTGAAATAGAACATGCGATCATGTCCGGAAGTCCTAGAAATTTGGGGCAGAAAGTAGATTCTTTTTTAATTCTCACAAGCCGCGGGACTAATACATAATCAACCCTGTCTTTTAGATTACGCACATGTCCATGAAATAATTTAATCGGGACACAGGCATCTGAGATTGCATCCTCTACGCCTAAATCCATAATCTCTTTCGTGGTTTCATCTGACACTACTACCTCAAAACCAAGCTTTTCAAAAAAGGTTTTTGCAAATGGATAGTAAGCATAATAAGCCAGCGCCCGAGGTACACCTATCTTCATCGTTATCTCTCCTCTGATTCAAACCCTTTAACACGCAGAGACATCGAAACAAAATTTATTTCTATTTCAGTAGCTTTATTTATTTTTTAAGTAATTATCTATAGACTGTGCCGCTTTTTTTCCGGCTCCCATTGCAAGTATTACAGTTGCGGAACCTGTTACAATATCTCCGCCAGCCCAAACTCCTTCTTTTGAAGTTCTTCCATCTTCATCTGTTGCAATATATCCATATTTATTAAGATCAAGGCCTTGGGTTGCTTGGATTAAAAGGGGATTTGGTCCGGTTCCTATAGCAATAACTACTGTATCCATATCTAACGTAAACTCAGATCCTTTAATCGGAACTGGTCTGCGTCTTCCAGAAGCATCAGGCTCGCCCAGCTCCATTTGGATACATTCAACACCTTTTACCCAGCCCTTTTCATCGCCGATTATGCGTATCGGGTTTGTAAGGAATTTAAAAATAATGCCTTCTTCCTTTGCGTGTTCAAATTCTTCCTTCCTAGCCGGCATTTCTGCTTCTGACCTTCTATAAATAATGTAAACTTCGTCTGCTCCCATTCTTAAAGCAGATCTGGCAGAATCCATTGCTACATTGCCACCGCCTATTACGGCAACTTTTTTGCCTACTTTTACAGGCGTATCAGTTTCCGGGAATTTATAAGCTTTCATAAGATTAATTCTTGTTAAAAACTCATTGGCCGAATAAACACCTAAGTAATTCTCCCCCGGGATACCCATAAATTTTGGCAGTCCTGCTCCTGTTCCTATAAACACAGCTTCGTATCCTTTTTCAAAAAGATCATCCACTGTCAGAACTTTGCCCATTACCATATCTGTTTCAACTTTTACGCCAAGTTCCTTTAAGAAATTCACTTCTTGTTTTACAATTTCTTTAGGAAGACGGAATTCGGGTATGCCGTAAATCAAAACTCCTCCGGCTTCATGGAAAGCTTCGAACACCGTAACATCATAACCTAGTTTTGCAAGATCTCCCGCACAGGTAAGGCCTGCAGGGCCTGAGCCTATTATGGCAACTTTTTTGCCGATGGGATTAGGCTTTTCTGGAATTTTTACTCCTTTTTCCCTTTCCCAATCAGCGGCAAACCTTTCTAGTCTTCCTATTCCTACCGGATCTCCTTTTTTTGTCAAAATGCATTTTTGCTCGCATTGATCCTCTTGAGGACAAACTCTACCACAAATTGCAGGCAGGCTGTTGGTTTCTTTTATTATGCTTATAGCGCTTTCAAAATCTTTTTCTTTTATGCACTTTATAAATCGCGGTATCTGAACTTGAACAGGGCACCCCTGCATACATGTGGGATTTTTACAATTTAAGCATCTGGCAGCTTCATTTACTGCATCTTCTTCAGTATAGCCAAGAGCTACCTCGTTGAAGTTTCTGCTCCGAACCTTTGGATCTTGAGCCGGCATTGGAGTTTTGACTTTGCTTTTATTTATTGATGGCATCGGCACCCACCTCTTTCTTTTTCATACTTTTCAAGGGCTATTTTTTCTTCAGTTGCATATGTTTGCAACCGCTTCATAAGCTCATCAAAGTCTACTTGAGTTCCGTCAAAAGCAGGGCCATCTACACATACGAACTTAGTTTCGCCGCCCACTGTCACTCTGCAGCAGCCGCACATTCCTGTCCCATCTACCATTATCGGATTTAGGCTTACCATTACCGGTATGTTGTAAGGTTTTATAATCTCAGTTCCAATTTTCATAAGTATTGCAGGGCCTATTATGATTATCTCATCAAATTTTTCGCCCTTCTCCAGCAGTTCTTTAAGTACTACAGTTACAAAGCCATGGCGGCCTTTAGAACCATCATCTGTACAAATATATGTTTCATCGCTTACTGCCTTTATTTCGTCTTCCATTATAAGCATATCAGCGGTTTTTGCGCCTATAATGCTTATTACCTCGACTCCTTGTTCATGAAGCATCTTAAGCTTTGGATAAAGCGGCGCAACTCCTAATCCTCCGCCAATTCCAAGCACTCTCTTGTGATTCGGAAACTCCACTGCCTTTCCCAGAGGACCCACAAAATCAGCAAGAAAGTCTCCTTCTTTAAGAGTGCCAAGCTCCTTTGTTGTCTTGCCAACCTCTTGGAACACAACTCTTACTGTGCCGGCTTTTGCATCATAATCCGCTATAGTCAGAGGAATTCTTTCTCCTCCCTCTTTGATTCTTAAAATGACAAATTGCCCCGGCTTGGCTTTTTGCGCGATTAGCGGCGCATCTACAATAAATTGCTTAATAGATGGTGCAAGATCTTCTCTAGATAATATTTTGAACATAATAAGCCTCCTTAAATTTTTTGATTTATTTTTCTCGGATCTTGAGTAAAATAAAGGCGTTTAGCAATTACTTCAACGCTTAGAACGTTCAGACCTGTCATGTGTTCAATAATTTCTCTTACTCTTTTTTGCACTTTACGGAGCACTTCTTGCATATCACTGCCATATTCAATAGACAGCTCAAGTTTTAGTTTTATTCCCTCGCTGTTGTTTTCTATGAAAACCTTTCCTCCACTGCCAATACCACAAACCTGCTGAGCTGTATATAGTGCAATTTGACTTATTGTTGTATCGCCTATGGTATACTTTCCCATGTAACTATAAGTAGGTCTAACGACAGATTTTTCCTCCAGCATTGCAGGCTTGGCCTTTCCCTTTTTTCTAAAAATGCGCAGAGGATCTAAAAGAAAACCGGAAAAGTCTTTCTTAATTTCAAGGGTTGGCACTGGTATAATGTGTTTACCTGTAGTCTCACGTATTTTGAGAGCTGTGCTTATTTCGCGTTTCGATGAAACATCTTCAATCTTGATGATTCGCTCAGGCAAAGGCAGGTCAAGATTTTTGCATATGACTTCAATCATTGAATAAGAAGTGCCTAATATAAGGATACTTTCAGGATTTAATTCTGCAATTTTATTTTTTACTTCCTCTGCATGTTCCGGCTCTTGAAATATAGCACACCTGATAGCTCCGATTTTGGTACTCTCTCGCTTCGCTGAGCGGCCTGCAAGAACTTTGTTCCCTTTTATAAGGATTCCATCATCTATTATGAACTCTATGCCATTTTTTTGAGCGACCCACTGAGCTTTGTGGCTTTTCCCTGTGCCGCTTCTTCCTACCAAGGCTATGGTGCGCATATATCTACCTCCACACAATTTACTGTACATTATAACATTTTTTTAAGAAGATTTGTATCCATGATAACGATTAAATTCACAAGCTTATCAGCTAAGATATAAATTAAGACCCTAGTCACATAAGGGTCTTAATTTGCTACACAATATACAGATAAAGACAGATGTATATTAATTCATTTTCACAGGTTTAAAATTGTCTGCTAAGGTATCCCAAAACGATGGGGTAGTATAGCCTAATCTCCATATGGCAATGCCTTTTAAGCCCTTTTGTAAAACCATTTTGGCCTTCGCATCTATTGAATAATCGCTTTCCATCCAAACTTCGTGTATCTGTCCATTCTCATCGGTATATTTTCCGTTAAGAAGTCCTGAAGTTTGATCAATGCTCATAGTTAAGTTATATTTTTCGGAAAGGTCATCTGCAAATTCAAGATAAGTTGTACCATTATTTTTTGCAATAACAGAACTTCTCTTTCCATTTACCCAGTCGTATCCGTAGCAGCCAATACCAAGCACTATCTTTTCTGCAGGAATACGGGCTGTCGCGTAATTTACAACTTCTTCTACCCAATCGATTCCCGATTGAGGACCTGGCACGCTTGGACTCTTATCATAGGCCATAAGCACTACAAAATCGGCATATTTGCCGAGAGTTGTATAGTCGTATCCCGGCCTCCAGTCAACACTTTCTGTTTTTACAGGAAGCGAAAGACTCAATGATTTTCCCTGAGCTTTCAATTTTGCATAAAGACTTTTTATAAATTCATTAAACTGATCTTTTCCTGAAGCTGTCACAGCTTCAAAATCAATATTTACACCATCAAAACCCTCGTCTGTTGCCATCTTGCTTATTTGATCTATTAGGGCCGTTCTAGATTCAGGAGTTGATAGTGCTTTATTTAGCCTGGTAGCATTATTTTCAAAAACCAGCATCTGGATTTCTACACCGTTTTCTTTGGCAGTTTTAATTACGCTGTCATAACCTTCCGGAACATTTATATACCGCAAGGTGTCTTTATTAATCAAGCTGCCGTTTTCATCCAAAGTATACCACTTAGCTGCCACAGCCGACATTTTGTCGACGTTTTTTAGAAAATCCTCATATGACTGTGAATAATAGTAGCCCATTATGTACTTTGAAGGCTTTTCTTCAGGCAAAGTACTTATTTTAACTGTTCTAAGACCGTTGTCCCAATTAACCGCAGCCCCAAAAGCTTCGCTGAGAAATCTTAAGGGAATGAGGGTTCTGTCGTTTTTTATTATAGGTGCCGTATCTAATTTTGTCGGGGTTTGGTTTATATATGCAGTGTCTTCTCCAACTTTCAAAAGTATCGTTTTATTATCTTTAAACGCCGCAACGGTTCTTGTTTCCTCATCCCATTCTACTTCAGCTCCAAGAGCTTCGCAGATTTTTCTAAAAGGCACCAGTGTCCTGCCATTTTCAATAATAGGAGGCACGTCAAAGCTGAGACTTACGCCGTCTAATAAAACTTTAATATCGCTTGCGGCATCGCATGGCTTAAATGGAACAAACATCGATATCGTAAACATTAACGCAAGTAAACCGGCAATAATCCTGTTTGATATTGCGCGCTTAAACATATAGATCTTCCTTTCGAATAATTCAGATCCAACTTACAATAATTGCATGCGGCATCTTTGTTACGTCAGATGCCGCACTATATAACACAATTCTATTCTTGAGGCGCTTCCTCTGGAAGTTCTTCTAAATTTACTTCTTCGGCATTTTTAGCTTCATCAGGAATTTCTATCTCAATATCGGCATTGTAGTCATGGTAATTGTAATTCATGGACATTTCTAGTGCTTTTACAGCTAAAGGACTGTCCTTCTGAGCATCCTCATTAAATAAAGCCGTAGTACTTGCTTTTGCTTTGCTTGTTAATCCATCTTCAACGCTTACATAATTTATGCCCCTTACAGCGATAAACTTCACTATATTTTCTGCTTCTTCTAAACCTGGAATTTCTTCTTCGCTAAATCCGGGAATTGCGCTGAAAATCTTACTTAAGTCTTCAAGTCTTGAGTAAGTTGCTACTTTGTAATACTCTTTTCCGTCAATCGTCACTTTACCCAAAAGCTTATAGGAAGCTATGTCTTCTATATCTTTGGCCCAGTCCTGCTGCTGTGTTAAAAAATCTTCATCAAAAAGCATTGGCATAAAGTTTTTCATCTTTGTCCATTCAGCTTCGCCTTCTCCTGTATCGGTTAAAGTGTAAATGTAGTCCTTGTCTATATACTGTTCCAAATCTATGCTTTCCTCAAGACCTTTTATTGTCTGAGTCATCTTTTGATGATAAGCGTCTTTTGTATATTCTATGTTTAAAGTTGATGCTACTTCAAGTCCTTCCATAAGGGTATCCCCGGCTGACATATCCATTCTAATTTGCATGTCGCCATCAGCGCGGAATGATTTGATATCCTTACTTTTTTCATTTGCCATATCAATTATTGATTTTGCATCTTCGTCGATACCAAAAACATTAACCAATAATGATGCCGCATCACCGGCTTTAAGTTCATCAGTAGGATTAATATTTTTTTGTGTAAAGTTTTGGTCTATTATCCAGGAATATAACTCATAATCTACGCTTTCTTCATCAGAAGAGTTTCCCGACCCCTCGGATATTACATCTTCAGGAATTCCAAGCATTCTTGCTGTCAGCGCTAAAGCTTCCATGCCTGTAATAGGCCTTTCCGGATAAGCATTGCCGGCAAAACCATTAAGAATACTGCGATCCCAAAGCGCCTTGACTGCGCCGGCATACCACGCGCCAGCATCTAAATCTGATGGAAGATTTTCGCTTTCATCGATTTCAGATGTGGGAATATCCGCAGCATAAACCAGCATTGCAGCAAATGCTCCACGGCTAAGAGGCTCATCTTCGGGAGTTTTTGCTATATCTAATAAATTTTCCACAGTAATTAAGGGCTTTGTCGCCGATGCTGCTTCCTGGGCATTGTTATCCGCTGCCAAAGCAGGTACTGCAGATACAAATAACATAGTTACTGCTAAAAACAAAGTACAAACTTTCTTAAACATTATATTGTCCTCCTTGTTTTAATTACAAGCTTTGATATATCTAGGCTTGCAAAACCATAGTTTGTGAAATAAGGCGTAATTAATTATAACATATATCCGAATACAAATCGTAAAAGGAGGGCAAATGTAACAGAAATGTAACATAAAAACTATGAAAGCAGCACAAAACCTGTCCATGTTACCTTGTCAGGCGAAAACTCCATGTTTATCCCCATATTGCTGCATGTCTTTAAGACATCAACACCCATAGCTTCCATTGAAGGTCTTGCTTTCTCTCGGTGCACACATATTGGATTTGGGCTGTTTATTCCCGGACATTCTTTGCACAACTTGCAAGAGCCGCCTATAAGTGCAGCCGCAAAAGGAAATCCAAGTCCAAATGCCTTATTTTCCAATTGATATACGACATCATGCAGCTTTAGCGCCCATCTATCGCTTTCCGGTTCCCAATTAGCTTTATTTGTAATTTCTCCTTCAAGTTGAACAAGAAGCGCCATATAGTATCTTGACAATACTTTTTTAAACTCATCTACGGAAAGAGTGTAAGGCGGACACATTAGCTTGCGTCCGTATTCTCTGCACCCTGAATATGCACACTGGTATCTTACTCTCTCATCTACAATAATATCTCTTGTATGTATCAATTTAGCTAATTTTACATTATCGAAGGTTGAAGCTGCATTTACTAATTCCTTGGCTTTTTCCATCTCAGTCAGCAATTCCATAAACACATCCCCTTCTTTACATTATTTTCTGTCTTTTATTATATCTTTGTGAACTACTCACCACTTACTCATTCATTCGTCGAAGTGGGAGCTTCTTGGTCAATAGCAGTAGCCTGCCAAGTTTACCCAAGCTCTAAGGGTAGTCCCTGCTCCAATAATAATTTTTAGCTATGGTTTGGCTATCACCATAGCTATTAGCAATTCATTTTCCACTATAAAAGATGGGAGAATTCTTGATAAATATGATTAAATGGTGCGCCTGAAGGGATTTGAACCCCCGCGAAACCCGGCTCCGGAGGCCGGTGCTCTATCCGCTGAGCTACAGGCGCACAAACTATTATCCATTTTCATGATACATTAATTTGCCCTTTAAGTCAATTATTCCGACGCAGGCTTTTCAACGCTGTATTTATACATATAGTATACAATGCCCAGCACTAAAGGCGTAAACCACTGAGTAAGTGTAACTACGCCGATTCCCCATTTTGGGTTTACATATTCTATTAAATATAATGGATTTTCTCTTACTGTTTCCTCTATAAGTGCTCTAAGCAGTTGATGATACCATATAAATGACCAAAATTGATATCCTTCAGGTAATTGCTTTTTTTGAAGATAAAAATAGCGTATAAGCAGTACTAGGCCTATGGAAGAACCTACTAATTGGGCCGGCCATCTGCCAAAGGAAAATTGTGTCATTCTTCCTAATACTTCTTGGTTAAAGATGTTGGCTATCCTAACTAGACAGTATCCAAAGGAAAGGCCCACTACTGTCCAATCTGCTATCATGTTTGGGTTTACACCGTTTTTCTTACAATAATACCAGCCGGTTAAAAGTCCACCAAGAAGCGCGCCATGCCATGCAAGACCACCTTCCCAAATCTTTATAACATTTAAAGGGGCTGTAACAAACCATTGAGGATAATTGCTTAAAACAAAAATTAGCCTTGCACCGATTATGCCTGATACAATTACTATCATAGCAAGGTTTAGCAAAAAATCTTCGCTAAGCCCTTTCTTTTTCCCCATCTTTAAAAGATGAAATGAGCCTACTAAAAACGAAATCGCCATAAAAAGGCCATACCAGCGAACGGCTATGGGGCCTATCTTAAAGGCATATGGACTTAAGTCAAGAAGCATAGAGAAACCTCCTTCTAAAAATAGCTCAAAATTTAACTACTTTGAAGACATGTTTGGATTCTTTACAATATAAGTCCCCAGACTTTGTGCCACAAGTTTATCTTTGTAATATATCTCACCTTCGGCAAAAATTAATGTCCTACCTTCTTTTACCACTTTCCCAACACCCACCAGTTTATTATCTGTTCCGGCAGGAGAGATGTAATTTATTTTCATCTCAACAGTTACCGGTATAATCCCCAGTGTCATTGCAGCGCCGCCCATGGCAGTATCGCACAAGCTTGCAGTTACTCCTCCGTGGATTATTCCAAGACCATTTGTAAATTCTTCTTTTGGTTCGACTTCTATGATTATTTTTCCCCTTTCAGCATCAGCTACTTTTACACCTAATAAATTACCGTCGAAAGGGGAGCTTAAGTTTTGCAAAAGTCGAGATTTTGTTTCTTCGCTTATATCCATAACTCAACCTCCATTATTTGATAGATACAGTAAGTCTATTTAATAATATTAACAGAAGTCACACACAAAAACAAGAAAATATTCCCCGCAGTATCGATATCTAACATTAAAGCCGGCGCCTTTTGGCGTCGGCCTTTGACAAAATTTAGCTTTAAATTATACTCTACTTACTTCTCGCGAGGCTCCTATCCCTGAATTTACAGACTTTCAACATCACTGCTAGAATTTCCTGCTTCATTGACCTTGAAGCCTGCTACCTTTACAGGCGTTAATTCGGATAGTCTTCGCCATCGATATTTGTTCGCTATACCACTAACTCATGATTGAAGTCACAAATATTTGTTGTTGTATCAATCTTACTTAAAATCCTGTCAATACGTTCTTTTTCAGTAAGCACCCGTTTTTCCACAGGATCATAAGCATATAAAGCACCGTTTATCATTTGTGTAACTAACTGTCCTTTGGCAGCCGGATTCCCTCTAAGATGCGGGGCATCCAGAATTCCTATCTCAACCGCCTTTGCAAGAGTTGAGGGGTCAGACAAGGGATCTTTCACGTTTGGACTTAATGATTTTATAGCTTCAAGAGTAACACGCGCTTCTGCTATCAATTCATTTTTTCTTTCCTGAATAACCGGGTCCTTTGTGATATCGCTGGCTCCCAGCATCACATTCCTTATAACGCCTCGGACAATCTTGCAGCTTTCAATAACATCATCAGCCGTAGCTGCATGGTGGGCTTCACAATAGCCTACTACATGATAAATATGTGGTTTTATTGCCATTGCAAGATATGCAGACGAAGCAAGCTGGCCCTTGGCCTGGGCGAGATCTGCCGGAAAACTGGCTATGCCTGCGCGGGCTTGACGGTATACATTGAAGTTTTCATCTTCTAAGCTCTCTATCAACTCAATTTTTGCAAGCATTTTTGCAATATCCATAGCCGGTGAAATGGAGGGTGGAACGTTGAACATGTATTGAGCTACATAGTCCTTTACTCCCATCTTTTTTGCATTATATGCTGCAAGATAAGCAGTAACTACACCAATAGTATCATGGGCATCTCTTAGGCTCCAGTGATGTGACTCATTAACTTCTACCGGAATCGACCGCTGGCCATGCCACTTCATTACCTGCTGATTTTCTCTTATGGCTTCTTCCACCGGCCGCGGTCCTCTTTTATCCAGCACACTGTACCAGTAAAGAGGAACGGCACACCAGGCATTTTTTATTGTTTCATTTAGCATCTCTGCAAAGGGTATCAAATCCTTTGTTCCGCTGTAGCAGCGAAGAAGGGGATAGTTCCCTCTACGTGATGCTTCATATAGTGCTTTAAAATCTTCTTTTGAACGAAGCGGCACTCCCCCTGCTCCGTCTAATCTATGATCCATTTTATCCTGTTCAAAGAAATGCTCCTGAGCATTTTGATCCGGTGCTATAGAAATAACATCCAACACTTTGGCATCAGCTACTTTTTTAATAGCTTCAATCGTCTCTTCTAAAGACGGCAAGCCAATATGATGCCTGAGTATAGGATATGGATATTTTGATTTAATTCGCGAAACCAGATCTTGCGGATAATCATCGCTTTTTGCAAATGTAATGCCTTTTAAAAATCCGATAACTTCATCCGGATCCTCTGTTCCATTGAATATATGTGAAAATATGCCGCTTTTTTTGGCAACTTCTGCAGTAGGTTCAGTGCCGGCAAAAAGCCATTTTATACCTTTTATATTCTCTGCGGCAATTTTGCTCTTAAGCTCATCTAAAATTTTCTCCAGCGGTTCAGGGGTAAGCCTGTAGCTTACACCTACATAATCGGGTTTTTCTGTCTTGATGGCACAAATCAGCTCATCGATAGAAATTGCAGCTCCGCAAAATTCGGTTTCATAGCCTTCTCTTTCAGCCAAGGATAAAAAGTTCATTATCCCTGCCACGTGAACGCAGTTGCCTATCGAGGCCGCAATTATTTTTTTCATAATGCCACCACCCCCACATTTCGATGTGTAGCAGCTACTAAATCGCCTGTTTGGGCAAACTCAATAATTTGAGATGCCGAAAGCCCTTTAAGGCCAAGTTTTTCAACTGTCCTGCCTTTTTCAATAAAATTCTCGCCTGTTATAATATTTGCAAGCCTTATAATGGTGTCAATTGCAGGAGTCTCTATGCCAAGCTCTTCGGCAATTGAAGCTATAGGCACTAGGCTGCACGGAACATCTTCATATATATAGCGGGTATTTAGCCCTTTTGGTGCTGTAAGTCCCTTATATGCCGAATTGTTTTGAATGGCTTCATACAGGGTATCGCCTTTTGCCCCATATGACTCTTCAAGCCATTTTCTTGCAGAAATAGTTTTAACGCCTAAAGCCATAGCAACATGCATTCTTTCCGAATCAAGTTTTTCCAGCATTTGGCCAATAGAAGGGGTAATACCTTCTATATAATATTCAAAAGTCTGACCCCGTTCAATATGTCCGCTGTTTAACAGCGTCGGCGCCGGATGAAAAATAGCTCCGAAATTGTTTAAGCTGGTTTCCATTACACTATTTGCGGGAGTGAATTGAGGATAAGCTTCCGACAGAAGCTCTATTACTTCCATTGTCCTTGTAGCCGGAATAGCCGCAAGAGCCACTTCATTTTTTACGCTAAATATTTTTGCGCTTTGGGGTCCGATTGCTCTGCATGCATAAATAAAAGTTTGGGCTTCTGCAACAGTGATGTCCTTGGTGCATCCATTGCTTCTCAATGTTTCATAAACCTCAAGAGCTCCACCGGTGCGTCCTGGATTTAATACTATAACTTGGCCATCCTCTAAATAAGGTGCTATTAAGCAAGCCAATTCATAATGGCCGGTAGCCGGTGTGGTTATCATAATCACATCTGTTCCCCTGATAGCTTCTTTAATATCGCTTGTTGCAAGATTGATCTTGCCGCTTCCCTCTATAGAACCGCTTAAATTAATATATGGGTTTTTTGCTAAGCCTTCTATCTTCGAATAGGTTCTATTATAAAGGTTCACCGAAAAACCTCGATATGCAAGATAGCCTGCCATTGCCAATCCGCCGTTACCTGCACCTATTACTGCAAACTTCACATCCATCGGGCTTATCATCCCAATACCTCCTTTTCCTCTATTTTTTGGACAAAATAAAAGCCATGGAGATCCATAGCTTTTGAGTTGCTTTTTTGAGCACTCACTACTATCAACCTCCTCTTACAACGCTGGCGAGGTTAGCTGTCGGATTCGGGTCGAAGAGTGTAACCCTACCCCTCTAATCAAGAACTTGCAATTTGATTTCTTGGTCAAAGGGGATTCACCCCAAAAGTGGTTCCCCCGCTTCTTTCTTTTCGAAAGAATTAAGCGCTCAGATTGAGAGCTCATGTATTAAGTTTCTTTAATTGTATCAAAAATCTTAATGTCTGTCAACTTTTTTGACTAAAGGCTTGTTAAGCGCCTTTTTTGAGCTCATCTATCTGCTCTTCGATTTCCATAATGCGGACTAACAATTTTACGCGGTTACCTTCATTCTTTGTCCACTGGCTTAACAGTCTTTCTCTTTCTGATTTGAGCATGGATATCTTGTCGTGGGTCATTGCGCATCCTCCTCCTGTGTGATTTAGCATTGATAATGCAACTCAGTATCATTTACATAATATATAATATATCATAATTATCGAAAAGTCAACTAATAAAGCATATTTTGTTTGTTCAAGAATGGTTTTTGTATTATAATAAATTGAATATTGACAGTGAAAGGAGTATTTTGCTTTGCAAAAACTAAAGGTTGGAATTATATTCGGAGGCCAATCCAGTGAATATGAAGTATCGTTGATGTCTTGTGCATCAGTTATAAAGGTTATGGATAAATCAAAATATGAAATTATGCCAATAGGAATTAATAAGCATGGAAATTGGAAGCTTTTTTTGGGCAGTATCGAAAAAATTGAAAATGATACTTGGCAAAGCGAAGCCATTCCTGTACTTCTTGCCCCTGATCCAAAATATAATTGTGCAATTGAAATAAATAACGGAATTGAAAAGCGGCACTATTTCGACGTGGCGTTTCCGGTTCTCCATGGCCCCAGAGGGGAAGATGGGACAGTCCAGAGCATTTTTGAACTGATGAATGTGCCTTATGTAAGTTGCGGTGTGGCCTCTTCTGCTATTTGTATGGACAAGGTTTTTTCTAAAAAAATTCTCGCTCAGAGTAACTTGCCTATAGTTGATTATAAGGTATTTTATAAAAATGAATTAAAAGGAAAAATCTCAGATATTATCTCAGAAATAGAAAACTCCATTGGCTATCCGTGTTTTGTAAAGCCTGCAAACCTCGGCTCTAGTGTTGGAATAAGTAAAGTTAGCAAAAGGGATGAGCTTAGCGATGCACTTTTTGCCGCTGCAAAGTATGACACAAAAATACTAGTAGAAAAATCAGTTGATGCTCGTGAAATCGAGTGTGCTGTTTTGGGAAACAGCGACCCTAAGGCTTCGCTGCCCGGAGAAATTCTGCCAAGTCGTGATTTTTACGATTACAGTGCAAAATATCTTGACGGCGATAAATCGAAACTTCTTCTTCCTGCGCCTCTTTCCTCTGACCTTACCACTCAGGTTCAGGAACTTGCCATAAAGGCTTTCAAGGCTCTTGACTGCAGCGGAATGGCTCGGGTAGATTTTCTGATGGATAAAAAAACCGAAAAAATTTACATAAATGAGCTTAACACAATCCCCGGCTTTACAAAAATAAGTATGTATCCTAAAATGTGGGAAACATCTGGCTTGTCATATAAGAAGCTAATAGATGAGTTAATTTGCCTTGCTTTAGAGCGTCATAGAGAAAAAAATGAACTTACTTTAGCGTAGTTATCTTGATTCTCTATTGACACATAATAGTAATTATTATTATAATAGTGATGTAGATTATTTGAAAGTTTTATAAAAGTAAAGTATAATTAAACCAGAAGTTATTAGTAGCTTAAAAAAATTTTAAAAAATTATTAAATTGAGGAGGTCTTTAAAATGGCAAAATGGCAATGCGGTGTTTGCGGCTACATATTTGACGGTGATGAAGCACCTGCAAATTGTCCTAAATGCGGAGCTCCTAAAGAAAAGTTCCAACAGCTAGACGACGAAACTGCATCTAAGGTAGACAGATCTCGCTATACCAACGGCTTGCATATGGAACTCTTTGCTCTTCTTGAAAAGGCAAAAGAAATCAGTGAAAATGGCATTAAAGACGCACTTGATCCGGCATGTGTCCAGATATTTGAGACAACAAAAGCCTGTGCCACAGATATCCAGCAGCGAATTAAGGCAGAATTAAAAACTCATATGACCAAAAACAAATGGGGTTAATATCATACTAATAGGCGAGGGGGATTTTTATGCAGAAATGGGTTTGTAGCGTTTGCGGATATGTATACGACCCTGAGGTAGGAGATCCGGAAAATGGGATCGCGCCGGGCACAGCTTTTGAAGACATTCCCGAGGATTGGGTGTGTCCCGAATGCGGCGCGGGAAAAGATATGTTTGAAGAAGCTTAATTGTTCTAAGGCCCGATTTATGGGCCTTATTGTTTATCAAATTATAGGGAGATGTGTAAAATGACAGATCCTGTTGTGATAATCGGAAACGGAATAGCTGCTGTATCTGCTGCTGAAGCCTTTCGCGAAAACGACAGAGGCACTCCTGTTATTATATTAAGCGGAGAACCCTATTATGCGTATTATCGAATGTGGCTGTCGAGTCTTCTGGGAGAACCTTTGGACCTTGATAAGCTTTACATTCATAAACCCGAATGGTACGCAGAGCTTAATATTGATGTGTGGCTTAACTGCAGAGCAGAGTCTCTTGATACAGAAAATTGCACAGTGTTATCAGATAACGGTAAAACAATAAAATATTCAAAATTGCTTCTTGCAAACGGAAGTAGCCCGTTTATTCCGCCTGTTGCCGGCAACGACCTTACAGGAGTTTTTTCTATACGCTCCTTGGATGATGTAAAAAAAGTAAATGAGTATATAAGTGACAAAGAAAATGGTATCGTTGTAGGTGGTGGAGTCTTAGGATTAGAGGTAGCATGGTCTTTGGCCAACAAGGGCAAAAAGGTTTCGGTAATCGAAGGCTCGCCGTATATTCTCTCAAAACAAGTTGACGAAACAGCTTCCCATCTTCTTATGGCTCTTGGTGAAAAAGCGGGGATAAATTTCGTGACCAACGGTAAACTCACAGAAATTATAGGCG
Organism: Tepidanaerobacter syntrophicus; assembly: GCF_001485475.2. NCBI lineage: Bacteria > Bacillati > Bacillota > Clostridia > Thermosediminibacterales > Tepidanaerobacteraceae > Tepidanaerobacter > Tepidanaerobacter syntrophicus. Next base: position 446,769 of record NZ_DF977001.1, read on the forward strand.
AAAACGGTAAGGTTACATCAATTCAGCTTGAAGGTAAAATAATGCCCGCAGAATTTGTGGTATTTTCTACTGGCGTTCGTTCTAATATTGGCCTTGTAAAGAATACTCCTATAAAAGTTGGTAGAGGTGTTCAAGTCAATGAATATATGCAGACTTCAGTAGAAAATGTATACGCTGCAGGCGATATTGCAGAATATAAAGGACAGGTATACGGTATTTGGCCTGTGGCTCGGGAGCAGGGAAAAACTGCAGGCTTAAATATGGCAGGCAAACAAGTACATTATAATGAAGTGGTGCCCTCTAACTACTTAAAAGTATTCGGTGTGGAATTATATTCAGTTGGGGATTTGTGTAAAGACGGAAAGCCTTTTGATTCCATAAAGAAACTCGACAAAGAAAATAATAAATATAGTATTATTTTTATAAGAGATAGCAAACCTGTTGGCGCAGTACTTTTTGGTGACACCAAGCCTGCTATGAAAATTTCCAAAGCGATTAAATCTAATTTAGAAATCCCTGAGGAAATAATAAGAAACAATGATTTCGAAGGATTGCTAGCTATGCTGCAATAATTTTTAGAAAAAAAGAGACAACCGGGTACAGGCACTTCGGTTGTCTCTTTTTGTTTATTTAACTGTATTTTTTAGTCTGCCTATGTTTTCCAATTCAGCTTCAATAATATCCCCCGCTGCAAGATTCCCTTTTCCGGGAGGTGTTCCGGTGCTTATAATGTCTCCGGGATTTAATGTCATTATCGCAGATACAAATGCAATAATTTGCGAGACATTAAATATCATGTCTGATGTATTGCTGTCTTGGGTCACTTTACCATTATGGTACATTTTAATGCCCAGATTATCCCCGTCAATTCCCTCGACAATGCAGGGTCCTATTGGCATAAATGTATCATAGCACTTGGCTTTTGTCCAAGGCTTACCCTTTATCATAAAATCTTTTGCAGTAATATCATTACCGCATGTATAGCCTAAAACATGATTTTTGGCATCTTCTACGCTTACATTCTTGATCTTATCCTTTATGACTACAACAAGTTCTGCTTCATAATTTAGCTCTTTTACGCCTGGAGGACAGACTATAGCTTCATCAGGTCCTATAACAGATGTGCTAGGTTTTAAAAAGATTATCGGCTCCTCAGGCATAGGATCGCCTTTTTCATTTATTACCTCTTTATAATTTGTCCCCACACCTACAACCTTGGTGGGCTCGCAAGGAGCTAAAAGTTTGACTTTGTTTAAATCATAGACTTTTGATGTTTTTGACCATTTTCCAAAGATCGAGCCTTCCAATTCAGCTATCTTTTCACCTTCAAGTAATCCGTACTTTGGACCTTTGCCATCATCAAACCTTACATACTTATTCATTATTGCAGACACCTCCAAAATTTATGCAATTTTTTTAAAGGGAATCTCTATATATCTTTTTTACATCCTCTAAACTCGGAAATTTCGGGCTGGATTTTAAATTACTGCTTGCATTTTCATAAGCATTTTGTGCCAGTTTATCTATATCTTCTTCTTTTACCCCTAGAGCGGATATCTTAGTCGGGATGCCAAGATCTTCTATAAACTCTTCCAAAGCCTTGATGGCTTTTTGCGCAGCTTCGTTTTCTGAAATATCTTTGGTATCTATGCCAAAAAGTTCTGCAACCTTTGCCAGCTTAGGAGAGGCATCCGGCAAAGAAAAACGAAGAAAGGCAAGGGAGACTGCGGCTAGTGTCTCACCATGGGCAATATTATAATAAGCGCTTATTGGATGACCTAATCCATGTATACCGCAAGTTCCGGAAAGGTTTATAGCCATACCTGCAATTGTGCTAGCCCAAGCCATAGGTTCTCGATACTCAATTTTATCTCCATGCTCATACGCACCTTTTAAATTATCCAAAACAAGCTTCATGGCTTCAAAGGCCAGTGGTTTACTTATAGGCTGAGATCTTTTGCTCAGATATGATTCTAGAGCATGAAAGAATACGTCGATTCCGGTAGATGCTGTAACTTTTTTTGGAACTGTGAGCGTAAGCTCTGGATCAATAATAGAAACTTTTGCAAAAGTGTCAGGAGAAGAAAAGGATTTTTTGGCACTGGTTTCGGGATTCGTCATAACTGAATAATTATTAGCTTCGCTGCCGGTTCCGGCAGTAGTAGGTATTAGAATAATAGGTAGTACATCTCCTGCCGGCTGTGGTCCGAAATAGTTAGCAATCGAGCCTTCTCTTTTTACACCAAAAGCAATGGCCTTAGCTGAATCCATAGCGCTTCCACCGCCCAGCCCGATGATAACATCTACTTTGCTATTTCTTGCCAAAGTTATACCTTTATCAATAGTGGTAGTAAGAGGATTCGGCTCCACTTCATCGAACAGTGTCCAATTTACACCTTCCTTTTCAAGGCTTTTTGCAACGGTGTCTAAATGTCCGGTTTTCTTTGCGCTGGATTTACCCGTAACTATTAAAGCATTTTTTCCAAAAGATTTTGCATATACGCCGGTATCTTTAATTTTCCCTAATCCAAATATAAGATGTGCCGGCATGAAAAATTCAAAATCCATAAAAACACCTCCAAAATTTTAAATATCATTTACTTAATGTTAATTATCTATTTGGCTGCCATCCCATTCTTTGGGATATCTTATTTGCACAGTCAATTACATCTTTGCTTAATCTCTCAACTTTTTCATGTGTCATGCTGACAGTAGGCCCTGATATGCTTATTGCTCCAATCACTTTACCTGTGTAATCAAAAACAGGAGCTGCAATACATCTTATTCCTTCTTCATTTTCTTCATCATCAATTGCAAAACCTTGTTTTCTAACTATTTCCAGATGCTTTAATAGTTCTTTTGGATTTGTTATAGTATTTTTTGTAAACTTTGTAAGTCCTTGCTTTATCGCTTCCTCTACAAACTCTTTATCTGCAAAAGCCAGAATTGCCTTCCCTACTGCAGATGCATGCAAAGGAACCGTCCTGCCTATTTGGGAAAACATGCGAATCGTTTTATTGCTGTCTAATTTATCAATATATACAGCACGAAAACCGTCAGGCACTACCAAATGTACTGCTTCATTCGCTTTTGATGAAAGCTCTTCAAGAAGGTCATGAGCTTCTCTTCGTATATCCATCCTGTCAAGAATAGCTTCTGCCAAAAACAAAATTTTCATCCCTAGCCGGTATTTTTCAGAGGATGTATTTTGTTCCACATATCCAAGGCTTAAAAGAGTTGTCAGCATGCGATGAACTGTGCTTTTATGCAGTCCTATTCGAGATGCAAGCTCAGTAACACCCAAACCTTCTTTTTCGGTTGCCAGTTCTTCAAGTATTTTAAATGCTCTCTCTACTGATTGTACTGTATTATCCTGCGGCATATCTTCACCTCTAATTATTTAATATCAATTCGGGTGTACCACTTTATGAAATTATGTTTCATAAAACATTCATATCTAATATATTCTACATTAACTTGTAAAATCCTTTTTTAAATAGCAATTATAGTTTTATTTTTATATGATTTTCTATCATAATGGAATTCCTCGTTACCTTACAATCAAGAGCTGCCATATCGACGTTCTGTTTTTGGGCTGCTTTTAAGGCATCGCTAAAAGTTTTGTGCATAGCTTCATTTGGCATAAAATAGCTTACTTTTTGCATTTGAATTATGAAAATTATCCAAGCTGCATAACCATTTTGCCTGGCATCAATAAGCTCATTTAAGTGTTTTACGCCGCGTTCTGTTGGGGCATCAGGAAATAAGGCTACACCGTCTTTTTCTAATGTAACTCCCTTAACTTCAACAAACCCTCTGCTTTTTGCTGTTTCTATATAAAAATCAAAACGAGAGTTTTTATATTGAGCTTCTGGCTTTACAAACAAAATATCTTCTTTTATGTCAGAATCAGTGAGCCATTCGTAAAAGACTTTATTTGGCGCGCTGCTGTCAATATTTACCAGCATATCGCCTTTATATACCGATATAAGATCATATTTTGTCTTACGCTTAAAGTTATCCGACTCCTGGACAAAAACTTTTGCACCTGGTGTAAGCAGCTCCTTGCACCTGCCTGTGTTTTTTACATGGCACAGCTGGCTTTTCCCTTCGATTTCTATATTTGCAATAAATCTATTAGGACGGTTTATAAATCTTGCTTCTTTAATATTTTTATAAATCACTGTATCGCAGCACTCCTTTAAAACTATTATACATCAAATTTTATCAGTTAATTTTCAAAATAATTTTATAAAACCTGAAATTAAAGGATATAGTAATTTTTTGTAGAATGAAATATATATATAGAAGAACAAGTCGCCCATGCGGGAGGAATATTATGCAAACTTCTAAAGGGCTTATTTTTTTGGTAATAACTATTTTCATTCTAAATGTTTTATATATCGAAACTCCTTTAGGCGCTCAAAACACTGTAAGCGAACAACAACTAATTGAAGATATTCTGTCTCTTGACGCAAAAGTTCTGGCGCTTAAAAATGAGGTCGAAAAACTTTCAAATAAAAACAGCGAGCTCGAAAGGGAACTTAAAGAAAAAAAGAACGAGCTTGCATTGCTCAATAGCAACTTTTCTACGCAACAGAAAAAATTGGCTAAGTGGGTTGTTTTTTCCTTTAAGGGCGGCACAGGAAACATGCTTGCAGTTTTGCTGGGAGCTGAAGACTTGGGAGAGTTTTTTAGAAGATATGATAATGTAATGTTCTTTATGGAATATTATAAAGGTATAATAGATGAGACAAAAAATCTTATATCTTTACGAGAAAAAGAGGAAAATGATATTGAAAGAAAGCAGCAAGATATTAAAAATCTTGAAAAACAGTTAAAACTTACGCTAAATGACATTACTCGGACGCTAAAAGAAAAACAAAAGCAGCTTGCAGAGGCGCGTGCCGTTCTAAAGGATACAACATTTTTAGAAGATTTAAGCAAAAATTGGCAGGAGTCCTTGCCTTCTTTGGATTATCTGCTAAAAAACCTGTCAGCGCTACCTTGGTACAACCTAGACCCTGACAGTCTTAAAATCGATTATACTTCGTCAGCTGTAAGAGCCGATTTTTCGGATGTCTCAGTTACGAACAAGTTACTATCTCAAGATAAAAATCTCAAAAATATCTTTTTCAAATTTCATAAAGGGGGCGTTACAGTCAGCGAAAAGAATACTGACGGCTCTGCTCCCCTTTACTCAATTACATGTGATATTCAAATTACCGAAAATCAAAAAATAAAGTTTATCCCTAAAGAATTAGAGTTTCGCGGCGTTACACTATCTGCAAAAGTCATAGATGAACTTGCGGCAGATTATGATTTAAGCTTTACGCCTCCCCCTCTTCCATATAATTTAAAGATATATTCCGTAAATACCGAAGAGGGAAAACTTATACTGGAGTTTAAAAGATAGCCGAAAAATTTTTATTCTTTATAGATAACTTTAACATCTCTAGCAGCTTTTACCTCGTCAACACGTTTTACAGGCATACTAAAAGGCGCCGATTTTAAAATGTCCGGATTTTCTTGCGCTTCCCTATAAATATTTTGCAGCGCATCGCAAAACGCATCTAATGTGTCTTTGCTTTCGGTTTCTGTAGGTTCGATCATAAGCGCCTCTTCAACTATTAAAGGAAAATAAATAGTAGGAGGATGAAACCCATAATCCAGTAAGCGTTTAGCTACATCTAATGCTCTTACTCCAAAATTCTCTTTCCAGTTTTTACAGCTTACAACAAACTCATGCTTACAAACATTCCCTTCAGGCACGATAAACATATCTTTGATCTTTTTAAGCAGATAGTTGGCATTTAACACGGCAACTTCGCTTGCTTCCTTTAATCCGGAGGCCCCCAAGCATTTTATATATCCATAGGCTTTAAGAACAACGCCTACATTACCATAGAACCCATGAATCTTGCCAATGCTATAAGGTATATTATAGTCTAAGACATATTTATCATCCTTTTTGGCTACGATAGGTTTAGGAAGAAAGTCCTTTAAAAACGCTTTTACTCCAACCGGCCCGGAACCCGGCCCACCGCCGCCGTGTGGTGTAGAAAAAGTTTTGTGCAGGTTAAGATGAACTACGTCAAAGCCCATATCTGCCGGCCGGGCAATCCCCATTACCGCATTAAGGTTTGCACCGTCATAATACAGTAAAGCTCCCTTTTCATGTAATATTTCGGCAATTTCATGTATGTTCTTTTCAAAAAGGCCTAATGTATTTGGATTTGTAAGCATCAGCGCTGCAACATTTTCATCGACCACTTCTCTAAGTGCTTTAGGGTCTACAAGTCCGTCGCTGCCCGATTTTAAGCTTATAACTTCAAAACCTGCTTGACTTGCAGAAGCTGGATTTGTGCCATGGGCCGAATCCGGCACAATAATTTTAGTCCGTTTCTGTCCGCTATGTTCAAAGTACTTCTTTATGATAAACATCCCGGTAAGTTCTCCGTGTGCACCTGCTGCAGGCTGGAGTGTAAAATAGTCCATGCCGGTAATTTCAGCAAGGAAATTTTGCATATGATACATAACTTCCAATGTTCCTTGACAAAGTTCCTGAGGTGCGTATGGATGAAGCTGGGTAAATTCAGGCATTAAAGCAATTTCTTCATTGATTTTAGGATTATATTTCATAGTGCAGGAGCCTAAAGGATAGAAACCGCTATCTACTCCAAAATTCATGGTGGAAAGCTTAGTATAGTGCCTTATAACATCTACTTCCGATACTTCCGGCAGGTCTAGGTCGCATCTTATTAGATCCTCATCAAATACTTGAGATATTTCTACTTGAGGAACGTCAGGGGCAGTTAAAACAAATCCTTCTTTTCCTTTTCTTGATTTTTCAAAAATCAACGGCACATCGCTCACTTAATCCACCCCCAGTATTTTCAAGAGCTCATCAATTTCATGTTTCGTCCTTTTTTCTGTAAATGCTACCAAAAGCTTGCCTGCCTGTTCCGGGAAAAACTTATCTAATTTAAGACCGGGAAGAATCTTGGCATTTAAGGCTTTCTGGTATTTTTCTTCAAGATTGTCTACTTCTACCGCAACTTCATTGAACACTTTTGAATTTATAATCCTTATACCCTGATATTTTTTTGCTTCATTAATAAAATACTGTGTATTTGCGATACAATTATATGCCACTGACTTTAGTCCTTCTTTTCCCAGATATGCAAGATATATAGTTGCTGCCAGGGCATTCAATGCTTCGTTTGAACAGATATTAGATGTGGCTTTCTCTCTTCGTATATGCTGCTCTCGTGCTTGAAGGGTTAATACAAAAGCCCTGTTTCCTTCTTTATCAATGGTTTCTCCTACAATCCTGCCGGGCATGCTGCGCAAATACTTTGCTTTCGCACTCATAAATCCAAGGTATGGTCCGCCAAAGTTTAAGGAATTCCCCAACGGCTGCCCTTCTCCCACAACAATATCGGCTCCATATTCTGAAGGTGGCTTTAAAAACGCAAGAGCGATTGGATTCGCTGCTACTATCAGCATAATATCTTTCTTTTGAGTAATTTTTTGGGCCCTTCTTACATCTTCTATGACTCCGAAAAAGTTTGGTACGCTGACAACCAGTGCTGCCGTCTCACCGTCTATAAGGGTCTCGAGTTTGTCCCAGTCCGTTTCATATAAACAGTTGTATGGCGAGACTACAACTTTGATGCCGCTGCCAAAAGCATAGGTCTGCGCTGTTTCAATGTATTCCGGATGCAGGGTTTGAGAAATTACTACTTTATTTTTCTTTTTTATGCGGCAAGCCATTAATATAGCCTCTGCCAAGCTTGACGCTCCATCATAGACTGAAGCATTCGCAACATCCATTCCGGTAAGTTTTGCTATCATGGTTTGATACTCAAAAATTGCAGCTAAAGTCCCCTGACTGCGCTCCGCCTGATAAGGTGTATATGCAGTATAGAATTCAGAGCGGCTTAGCAAAGCTTTTACCGCTGCCGGCACATAGTGATCATACGCGCCGGCTCCTATGAAGTTTATGTAGTCCGCTGCTTTGTTCTTGCCGCTTAAAACCGCAAACTCTCTTTTAAGCTCAATTTCATTTAAAGGTAGTGGCAAGTCAAGATCTCTGTCTAATTTCACTTTATCGGGGACATCACTGAATAAAGCCGTTACGTCGGAAATTTCCAGCTCTTTGAGCATTTCATCGATTTGATACGGGGCATGGCTTATATACTTCACATTACTCGCCCTCCACTAAACTTTTATATTCTGCCGGTGTCAAAAGGTCGTCCAGCTCGCTTTCATCCTCCACCTCCACAACTATCATCCATCCGTCATCATAGGGGCTTTCGTTTACAAGTTCCGGGGAATCATCCAGGGATTCATTTACCTGAACCACTGTTCCTGACACAGGAGCCATAAGATCAGATGCAGCCTTGACAGATTCTACAGAACCAAAAGGCTCTCCTTTTATTATCTTGTCGCCAACCTCCGGAAGCTCTACATATACAATATCCCCCAGCTCCTCTTGAGCATGATCTGTTATACCGATTTTACCATGGTTCCCTTCAACTGCAATCCACTCATGATCCTGAGTATACTTTAAAGTTAACGGAATATTACTCATTTAACGTCACCTCTTATAATTTTTTAAAAAATTTGTAGATGTTTTTTCTGCTTTATGTTTTTTCTTGTGAATTTCTATTTCAAATAAATCACCGGCTATATCTTTTGATGGAAGTTTTACAAGAGCCATAGCCAGATACTCTTTCACATATGGCGCAAAACCGCCGGATGTTACTTTTCCCACTTCTTTTCCATCATAGTAGACTGCATAGCCATGCCTGGGCACTCCTTTTTCTAAAAGCCTAAGCCCTATAAGACGTCTCCTGTCTTCTTGCTCTTTTTGGGCAAGAAGGGCATCTTTACCTACAAAAGGCTTGTCAAAATCGATAAATTTAGAAAGTCCTGCTTCAACCGGGGTAATATCTGGCCCTAATTCATTGCCATACAGCGGCAGACCAGCCTCAAAGCGCAGCGTGTCTCTGGCCCCAAGTCCGCAGGGAAGCGCTCCAAAATCAATCGCCTCAAGGAACAGCTTTCTTATAGGTTCAGCCATTCCATATATTTCGTAACCGTCGCTGCCAGTATAACCCGTCCGGGATAAAATCAGTCGTTCCCCTTCAAATTCAACAATTTGGAAATAAAATGGTTTAAGCTTTACTTCACCAAAAATATTTTCTATAAAATTGATGCTTTCAGGTCCCTGGATAGCAATTAGGCAACACTCATTACTTATATCTTCAATTTTTATATCAGCTGTTGCAAAATTTTTAATATATTCTACGTCCTTATCCTTATTTGCCGCATTTACTACAAGCAGATATTTTGCCGGCGTAAGCTTGTAGACCATCAAATCATCTACTGTTCCGCCGTTTTCATAAGTCAGCAATGTGTACTGCGCCTGACCTTCACTAATTTTATTTATGTTGTTCGTAAGTATACCGTTTAGGAACTCTGCCGCATTCTCGCCTGTAACAAGAACTTCCCCCATATGTGAAATATCAAAAATGCCCATCTTCGCCCTGACAGCCATATGTTCCTCAATAATTGAAGAGTATTGAATCGGCATTTCATAACCTGCAAAATCTACCATTTTTGCTCCAAGATTCAGATGCTGTTCATACAGTGGTGTTCTTTTAAGCATACAATCCCTCCCTTTCCTTTAATCAATTTTGAATTTTTAGTTATTTTAAGCACAAAAAAATGTTCTAAGTACAAACAAAAAACATTTATACTTAGAACCTCTGTCCTTTTGCCTGAAAGATCTACCTCGTCGGCGCAAGAAGCTCTCCAGAGGGCGGTCCAAAGATGATCCTTTTGCCTGAGAGTTTCACCTGGCTCGGTTTACCCCTTCGGCGCCTTTTTAAAGGTCTCTCTCATCTTTTTCATACCTGTTTTGCATTGTTATCATCATAATAGCAGGTTCTTGGAAAATTTACAAGCCCTGGATAAAAGAAAAGTCTCCCCGGTGCCTTTTTTCTTTTTGTTCCTTGCTATAGAAAACTTTCCTTCAGTAGTTGATACTCTGCTACCATCGTAATGTTTTCTAAGTAATGTCTTTTAATGACAGCAATATATTCTGAGTGCAAAGAAGAATCTTGCTTGTTCTTACAATGATCTTTCACTACGTCAGGATGACAGGCTGCTCCAACCTCTAAAAACCATCTTATCTTAACCTACCTGAAATTATCTCGAATATAGATGGCATGCAACCATATGCCCATTAAAATCCTTAAGCTCGGGTTCTTCTATGCTGCATTGTTTCATAGCGTTTGGACATCTTGTATGAAATCTACACCCTGCCGGTGGATTTACGGGACTTGGCACATCCCCTTGTAGAATAACTCTTTTGCTCTCCCTTAGCCTTGGATTGACTTTTGGAACAGCTGAGATTAAAAATCTGGTATATGGATGAAGGGGTTCGTCATATATGTCTTTAGCGTTGCCCGCCTCTACTATTTTTCCTAAGAACATTACATATACTTTATCTGACACATATTTTACTATTCTAAGATCATGAGATATGAATATATAAGTCAATTGAAACTGCTGCTGAAGATCCTTTAAAAGATTTAGAACCTGAGCTTGAATAGAGACGTCTAAGGCAGAAACCGGCTCATCACATATAATGAGCTCAGGATTTAGGGCAAGCGCTCTGGCGATTCCTATACGTTGGCGCTGTCCGCCGCTGAACTGATGAGGGTATCGTTTCATATGATAAGATCTTAAACCTACTTCTCTCATAAGTTCATATACCATCTTTTCCTTTTCTTTTCCGAAAGCTACTTCATGAGTTTCAAGGGGTTCGCCGATTATTTCACTTACGGGCATGCGGGGATTTAGCGAGGCATAAGGGTCTTGAAAAATTATCTGCATCTTTTTACGCAGTTTTCTAAGTTCTTCGCCGTTCATATCATATATGTTTTGACCTTTAAAAAGCACTTTGCCGGAAGTAGGTTCCAAAAGGCGTAAAATCAAACGGCCTAATGTGCTTTTCCCACAGCCGGATTCACCCACAAGGCCTAAGGTTTCTCCTTTTGCCACTTTCAAATTTATGCCGTCCACCGCATGTACCGCTTTCTTTTTCTTGCTAAACAAACCTTCGCCGCCTACTATAAAATGCTTTTTTAGATCTACTGTTTCAACTAAGACTTCATTACTATTCATCACTGCTCACCTCTTTGCAGTACTTCCAGCATTTAACCATATGGCCTTGCTTTGCTTCGCCTATCAAAGGGTCTTTTTTCTTGCAAATATCCATCGCATCAACGCAGCGAGGCCAGAAGCGGCAACCTTTTGGAAGCTTGGTCAGGTTCGGAACAACGCCTGGTATATTGAAAAGTTTTTGATTTTTTTCCTGTTCAAATTTTGGTATTGAATTGTAAAGACCGATAGTATATGGGTGAAGGGGTTCTTCAAAAATCGAGTACACATCAGAATATTCCACTACTGTTCCTGCATACATAACACACACTTCGTCTGAGACTTCTGATATTACACCTAAATCGTGTGTTATCATCAAAATCGACATATTATTTTGTTTTTGTATATTTTTCATCAGCTCCAAAATCTGAGCTTGAATAGTAACATCCAAGGCTGTCGTCGGCTCATCGGCAATTAAAAGCTTTGGGTTGCACGCAAGTGCCATTGCAATCATAACTCGCTGCCTTAAGCCGCCTGATAGTTGATGAGGATAGCTAGAAAGTCTTTCCTCCGGGTCAGGTATACCTACAAGGTTAAATAGTTCTACAGTCCTTTTTAAGGCCTCCTGTTGGTCTGCATGCTTATGAATCTTCAATACCTCCATAACTTGGCTTCCCACTGTGTAAACCGGATTCAGCGATGTCATGGGCTCCTGAAAAATCATGGAAATTTCATTTCCGCGAATTTCGCACATCTCATCATAGGTTTTTTTCGAAAGGTCTATGCCTTCAAAAAAGATTTGACCGCCGACAATTTTTCCCGGAGGTGACGGGATTAATTTTAATATAGAAAGAGCCGATACGCTTTTTCCACAGCCGGATTCGCCCACAAGACCCAGTGTCTTGCCTTTTTTTATTGAAAAGCTCACATCATCAACAGCCGGAATCACTCCTTCATCGCTATAGAAATAGGTCTTAAGGCCTTGCACTTTCAGTATTTCATCATTATCCAAACTCCCCACCTCCGATTATTGTTTCATATACGGATCCAGCGCATCTCGAAGGCCGTCTCCTAAAAAGTTGAAAGCTAAAACGACAATTAATATGGCAAAACCGGGAGATATTGCAACCCATGGCGCAGAAAATAAATATTCTTTGCCGTTAGAAATCATAAGGCCCCAGCTGGGCGTTGGAGGCTGTGCGCCAACACCTAGAAAGCTGAGACTTGCCTCAGACATGATAGCTTCAGGTATGCCCATTGTAAGTAATACCAAAAGAGGCGCCATACAGTTTGGAAATATATGTCTTATCATTATAACGCTATTTTTTACTCCAATGGCCTTAGCTGCTTCTATAAATTCCTTTTCCTTTATGGATAGTGTTTGGGCTCTTACCACTCTGGCAGTGCCTGCCCATCCGACGATACTCAGTGCTATAAATATATTGTAAATGCTTGCGCCTAATGTGTACATAACTACCATGGCAAGCAGGAGAGATGGAAATGCCATAACCATATCTGCAATTCTCATTATAACAGTGTCTATTTTGCCGCCATAATATCCTGATACGATTCCTAGAACAGATCCTATTGTCATGGATATCAATGTCGGAATAAGACCTATGATAAGAGAAATACGAGTACCGTAAATAATACGGCTTAGCATATCCCGACCATATATATCAGTCCCTAAAATATGCTGACTGCTTGGCGGCTGAAATTGTTTTAACAAATCTACTGCGTAAGGATCGTACGGAGAAATCCATTTTGCAAAAATAGCTACAAAAACCATTATTATTACAGTCGCGGCGCCGATCATCGCCATTCTATTTTTTCTAAAACGATACCATACTTCTTTTATAAAAGTGGTACCGTAAATTTCCATTTCTTCATCATACTCTTCTTTTACAAAATCATCTTTTTTATTTTCCATCACGGCCGGCACCTCTCAATCATACCTTATTCTTGGATCAAGGTAAGAATATGCAATATCTGCTACCAGGTTCCCTATTATAACAAGGCCTACCGTAAATATTACGGAGCCTTGCAACAGAGGCATATCTCTGTTTTGTATGGCATTGACACAAACCCTGCCAATGCCTGGGATTCCAAAGACGCTTTCTGTTATCACAGCACCTGAAAGCAAACCTGCGACTTGGATTGCCATTACGGTCACAACCGGCAGCATTGCATTTTTAAGTGCATGATAGAACACGACTTGTCTTTCTTTTAGTCCTTTTGCTCGAGCTGTTCTTATATAATCAGTTCTTATTACTTCCAGCAAACTTGACCTTGTCAGGCGTGCTATAGATGCCGCAGAGCTCCATCCTAATACGATTGCAGGCAAGATTACATATTGCGGTCCGCTAAAACCTGAAATCGGCAGCAAATTTAATTTAAGGCCAAAAATATATTGCATGATAAGTGCTGACCAAAATATTGGCATTGACACTCCTAATAGCGTAAAACCCATAAAAAAATTATCTATAAAAGAGTACTGTTTTATTGCAGAAATTATCCCGGCAGGTATACCGATTCCCCATGCAATTATTATAGCTGCAATGGAAAGAACAACGGTATTGGGAAATGCCTCTAAAAGTAGATCTGTTACGTTTCTATTTAGTTTATATGACCTGCCTAAATTTCCATGCAGCAAATCTCCCATAAATTTAAAATAGCGGATATAGACAGGATCATTTAAATGCATTTCATTTTTAACACGTTCCAACACATCCGGGCTTATGTGTTCTTTCATCATTAATACCACAGGGTCGCCCGGAACTACATTCAATAGGTAGAATGTAATAATGGTTATACCGATAATTATCGGAATTGAAATCAATATTCTTTTAAATATGTACTTGCCCATTTGATTACCTCCCGTGATATTTGATGTCTTACAGAAATGGGCTCAGAAGTATTGGTTAGAGGAGCCTTATCGGCCCCTCTATATTTTATTCTTCTACTTTTACTTCATAATAAGGCATATCGCTCCAGCCATTCCATGAAACCTTAAAATTCTTAACTCGGGGCTGCACAACGAATAAATGATCTAAATGGAATAATGGAATCCATGCAGCATCATCATAAACTATTATTTTTTCAAGTTCATTGTATAAAGCAATTCTTTCGTTCTGATCAGTCATTGCTCTTGCTTTTTCAAGCCCTTCCTGAACATACTCGTTGTTGTAATTGAAAGATCTTACTTTTGAGTTTTGCTTAGAAAAGAATGTATACATAAAGTTATCCGGATCATTGAAATCTGCAGACCAGTCACTTGTGTACATTGGAAGTTTACCTTCTCGTCTGGTTCCAAACCATGCAGCTTCATCCATTTGCACTATCTCTGCTTTTACGCTTATATCATTGAGCATGGCCTGGACAGCTTCATTTAGCTTTAAGGTATTTGGAGAATCAACAGTTTGCGAAATTTGCATTTGAAAACCATTCGGATAGCCTGCTTCTGTCAACAGCGACTTTGCCGCTTCTATATCATATGGTATGCCCGGCAGATTTGGATTATATCCTATAAGGCCCGGCGGCAGAATGCCTTTAGCAACTGTGCCTGTGCCATTATAAAGCGTATCTAGAAGAAGCTGCTTGTTGATTGCCCGCTGCATAGCTTTTCTAACTTTGACATCATCAAAAGGTTCTATGGCCTGATTGATGTTATAGTAATAGACGCCCACCCTGGGGCCGCTGACTATCTGGTTTTTCCACTTTTCGCTGTTTTTAAAATAGGGAATCTGAGAACGTGCATTGTCGCAGTCAAATACATCAATTTCACCTTTTTCAAACATCATTCTTTGTGTTTCTGCATCCGGAACTATTTTGGCTACAATTTTATCCAAGTCCGGTTTACCTTTAAAATAATTTGGATTAGCTGCTAAAACAATTTGGTCATTATAAGACCAACTACTCAGCACAAAGGGTCCTGTTCCTACTGTAGCTTCGGCTTTTACTCCAAAATCCTGTCCTGCGGCTTCAGTGGCTTTTCGATTATATATTGATCCTGCCGGAGTTGAAAGACAGGCTATAAATGGCGCAAAAGGCTGCGCAAGTGTAATTTGAATTGTATAATCGTCTATGACTTTAAGACCTCTTGTAGAATCAGCGGTGCCATCCATTCTTTCCTGAGCGCCATCTATCATATTAAGAAAATCCGTATTTAATGCCTTTGTCTTAGGATCTAACATACGATCAAAAGTGTAGAGGACGTCATCTGCCTTGAGTTCTTCTCCATTGTGAAACTTTACACCCTTTCTTAAATGAAATGTGTAAACAAGGCCGTCTTCTGATACATCCCACTTTTCTGCAAGTCCCGGTTGAAGTTCGGATTTCCCCGGTTCTATCGTAACAGCTTCAACTAAGCGATCATAAATGTTCAAAGGTATGAAGTATTCTTCAGTAGTAAGTTGAACATCGGCTGTTCCGGGATCTGACGTTTTAGCTATAGTTATAACTTTTTCTTTTTGCTGGGCAGGAGGAGCTGAGCTTGAGGAACATCCCGTAAGTTGAGATAATATCAATAATAATATTACAAAAGATACTAACCATTTTTTTCTTACTGGCATTAGAAAACCCCCTCATATTTTTTAATTTTTTAAACTAATAGCTCCATTTACACTTTACTTATAATTTTTGCTAAATCATCTCCTTCTTTTAAAAACTCTTCTACGCTCTAATAGCGCAGCCAAGGCGTCTGTTTATTATTTTGCCTTGGGCTAAAGCCATTCTGCCGCCTATAAGCACATAATCTATGCCATCAGGTGGCAATGTCGGGTTTTCAAATGTGGCTGTGTCTCTGATTTTTTCAATATCAAAAACAGTAATATCTGCATCGGCGCCTATGGAAAGAGTGCCTTTATCTATGCCGAATCTTTCAGCGGGAATATAGGTCATCTTGGCTATTGCTTCATTTAAAGATACAAGTTTCTTGTTTATAACATATTCTCGTATAAATCTTGGAAAAGTTCCGGCGGCTCTTGGGTGTCCGTTGCCATTGTTTAGTATTCCGTCACTTGCAACAATGGTTTTTGGGTGAGATAAGGCTTTATCTACTTCCGAATCCCTCATAACATGGGCTACAACCAAATAGTCCGGGTGATTTTCTCTTTCTTTTTTAAAACTGGCTTCATTTAGTCTTTGCCCTTTATATTCTCCTTGAGTTATCTCTAATGCCGAATAGTCTATGCCATATCTTTCTAGAAAACCATCATCGAAAGTAGTTGAGCCAATAGATGTGCAAAAAGCATTATACGGGTAGCAGTCTATACCTATATTGATACCGGTGCCGCTATGGTAGTCTATAATCTGAAGAGCTTGCTCCATTTGGCCATAAGCCGCCATACTGCCTATGTGGGATACCTGCACTTTTATACCGGTATCTTTTGCAATATTGATAAGTTCCATAATAGATGGCGCAACTTTATCTGCATCGTCTCTTATATGTGCGGCCACAATTCTGTCATATTTTTTAACTGTTTGGCTCAAAGCCGCCATCTCATCGCTGCTTACTCCCGGAATATAACGTATGCCAAAAGACAAACCTAGCGTTCCGGATTCCAGCTCGAATTCAAGTCTTTCGCTCATTTTATAAATAACATCTTTGCCTACGCCTTTATACTTGTCAAAATTTCCAAAATCACTTCTTAAATTTCCGTGAGCTGAAAGCAAGCCTATATTTATCGGATACCCGAGCCTATCAGCTTCATTTAAGTATCTTTCGGGATGCTTAGGGCCCGATCCGCAATTGCCTCCTACAGCACTTGTGACGCCCATTTTAAGCATGCAGTCGGCTATGTCAAAACTAAAATTTTTTTTCTTTTCATCATATGAATCTTCATGCATATGAATATCAACAAAGCCCGGAGAAATAGTAAGGTCGGAACAATCAATGTTGTTTTCTCCTTCTATTTCGTCGATTGTCAATGCTGCTATTTTTCCGTCTTTTATTCCTATATTTAATTTACTTGCAATTTTGTTTTTAGGATCAACCACATATCCGTTAAGAAGTGCATAATCAAACATAAGGTGTACCTTCTTTATATTAAATTTTAAACAAATCGCTTGATAAGGGATATTCTTTCGCCGTAAATGCAATCTATTGGAGGAATTTCAATCAAGGTGTAGCAGCCCGGATTTTGTTTCAGACTTGCCCTTGCAGCAGAAACCATAACTTGAGCTGTAGCGGCAGGATTCGTAAGGGACATCGTAAAATCCATTTTCTGATTATGAGTATTGCCTGACACGCCTTTTCTTTCTATATGAACTCCGTGGCCCATATCTATGAGGTTTTTCACATTGTCCACGCAAAACACATATGTTTCGTCTTGGTTAAAATAGGAATCATCTTTTATCTCTTTTGAAACCTCGTTAAAATCATAGCCATCTTCAAGTTCAATATAAACTAACCTTTTGTGAAGCCCCATGCCCTTGGGCACCGTTATAGATATGGCATCTTTTACTCCCGGTGTGGCTTTTACTGCTACTGTATGGCCCATGCTCATGCCCGGCCCGAAGTTCACTGTGGTGAGGCCTTTAGGTGCTATCATTTCCAGCACTGCTCTTATAATAGAGTCTGTGCCGGGATCCCATCCGGAGGCCATTATCGAGACTGTATTCTTTTCTTTTGAGATCTTGTCAAGACTTTCTTTCAATTCTATCATAGAATCTCCATGAATGTCATAGGCATCCACTGTATTTATTCCCATATTGAGATATATGGGCGCAGTGCTTGGTACATGCCTGCTGTCTATGGCAAGTATTGCAACATCCACTTTCCCGAGTTTTTCAATATTGTCTACTACAGGAACGTTTGGAATATTGACTTTTAGTTTTTCTATAAGGTGGGCAAGCTCTACAATACCCGCCGTTTCCATGTCAGGACTTTCTTCTACGGCTTCATATACTTTTTTACCCACATTTCCAAATCCTACTATGGCAATTTTTATCTTTTCCAATTTTGCTACCTCCCATTATCAGCCGGTTCCTATACGATAAATATTTAAAAATAGATAATTTTTTATCGTATCGGACAGTCTTATATATTCAAAGTTGAGCAATAATCGTGCCAATTATTCTATTGCCGCAATGCCTTAAAACAAAAGACTCCTGGGCATTTTATAAAATTAAAAAATCCAGTTTCCCGGAAAATTTTTATCAGTTAATATCAATTCGCACAGCTTAATATATGTATTTGCTGGCATTTCCGAAAAACTGGACTTAAGTTCTGATATATGAACTTATTTGATTAAAGCAGTATGTTAAATCTATTTATAATTATATTATTTTATAAATGGTTACTCAATGACTTTTATTAAAAAATTTTTAAGGTATAAAGGGCTCTAGAAGAGCTCCTCTATACCTTTATATGTTTCCACTTTCCCAAGTTGTATCTAATGTATATAAAAACCGAACGGAATATCTGGTCAAGGGCCTGTGCTGTCCATGCGCCAAAAAGGCCAAAACCCATATTAATAAATATCTTTGCAAATAAAACTCGAATTCCCCATATGCCTACAACTGTTGCAAAAAGAGGTCCTCTGGTATCACCAGCTCCTCTCAGCGCCCCTGCCAAAATAAATTGCGTAGATTGCATTGGCTGCATAAGGGCTATTATTTTAAAGCATCCTGCCGCAAGGGCAATTACTTGGGCATCTCTGTTATAAATAGATGCTATTGGCTTACCGAAAAAGAAAAATGTAGAAGCTATTGCAACGGCGACGTACATGCCTATGCGCCGTGTTTCAAGACCGTATTTTTCAGCAAGGTCCGGTCTTCCTGCCCCAAGGCTTTGACCCACCAGAGTAGTTGCCGCCATTCCAAAAGCTTGGCTTGGAGAAAAGGAGAGTCCGAAGACATTAAGCGCTATCTGGTGAGCTGCAAATACTGTAGTGCCGAGCCCTGCAACAGTCCTTGCAAATTCTACCTGGCCAAGTCGAAGGACAAACTGTTCTATTCCTGAAGGTATTCCAATCTTTAGTATTCGTTCTATTACGTTAAAATCAAAGTAAATTCCCTTTTTCTCTGAAAGTGTAAGTATAGAATTAGGATGGTATATAGCCATAAGAGCCATAATCATCCCTACAAGGCGCGAAAGCGTCGTAGCTATAGCTGCACCTGCAACACCCATTGCCGGAAAACCTAGTTTTCCATAGATTAACACATAATTCATACCAACATTTAAAAGATTTGAAATCAGATTATATCTCATGGGCGTCATGGTATCTCCCGCGCCTCTTAATGCCGCACCTATTCCCATACTGATAGAAATAAATATGCCACCTAGTGCAATAATTTGTAAATATGTTACTGCAAGAGGGTACACATCGGGTTCTGCCCCCATAAAGTTTATAACACTTCCGGCAAAAACGTATCCAAGTATGCTCACTAAGGTTCCGATAATAAACGTCAAAATAAGCGTTTGTTTTACAACAGAACTTGCAGATTCGGTATCATCTGTGCCAACATAACGCGCTATAAGAGCAGTGCTGCCTACATTAAGAGCTTGAAATACTGAAAGCGCAAGCATTGTAGGTTGATTTGTGATGCCTACGGCTGCAAGCGATTCCTTGTTTACTTGTCCCACCATGACCATATCAACCATACCGAACAATGTACCAAGGAGTAATTCTATAAGGGAAGGCATTGCGAGCTGCATTATGCGCTTGCGAAGTATGCCTCTGTCACTGGCTTCATCAATAATTTCTTCCTCTTGAATTTCTTCGTAAAAATTAGGTTCTTCATTACTTGCCTGATTTTGTTTAATATTTTTTTGTTCATGTTCCATTTATATTTACCACCTCATTAACCTGTTTTATCACAGCCGAAGTCATAAATCACCTCCACTTGTTACGGCCAAAATAGTTATAATAGTTGTATTAATACCTTGCAAACAAATAATAATATTCCTTGATATAAATATTATATCATTTTTTGCAAGCTGTAAGATATTAGCGAACTTCTTAGGTATCGCCAATACTTTTACTAAAAAAAGACCCCTGCTTTCAGGGTCAACCGTGAAAGAAAGGGGGCATAAAAAATAAGGGTAAATCATTTAAGTAAGAAATAGGGTCTGTATAAATTATAACATTATACAGTCTAATTTACCATACTTAAATTAAGCTAAATTTCCAATTTTTTATAAGTAATTCAAAACTTATATTAAGCGATGCAAAAGTGATTCCTTATCTCCATAAAGAAAATCAATAATAGGAATTTCAAGAGTGCTGTAGCATCCCGGTTTCTGTTTAAGACTTGCGCGTGCAGCTGCCGCCATAATTTGGCCTGTTGCCGCCGGATTGCATATAGACATACTAAATTCTATTCTTTGATTGCTGGTTACCCCCGAAACTCCCTTCCTTTCCATATGGACTCCGTGCCCCTTGTCGATAAGGCTCTTTACGTCATCTACCTTATAAACATGAGTCTCATCATGAATGAAATAAGGATCGTTTTTAATTGCTTGAGAGATTTTTTCAAAATCATAACCATCTTTTATTTTTACATATACCATTCTTCTATGAATACCTGTGCCTTCAGGTATAGTCATTGATAGAGCATCTTCTACCCCTTCAATCGATTTTGCTACCACTGTATGACCCATGCTCATGCCCGGTCCAAAGTCAGTATATGTTATTCCCCTGGGTGCAATTACCTCCATCAAAGTTCTTACAATTGAATCTGAGCCCGGGTCCCAACCGCACGAAATAATTGAGACTGCATTATTTGCTTTTGCAAGACTATCAAGATTTCTTCTAAGCTCGATTATAGAATCTCCGTGAATATCAAAGCTGTCTATCGTATTAATTCCCTGCTTTAAATACATAGGCGCAACCTCAGGAACCGAACGGCTGGGTATACTCAGTATAGCTGCGTCTACCTTCCCTAATTCAGCAACATCAGTTACAACCGGCACTTCTCCTACAAGCTTTTTTACTGAATCAACTTTTTTAGGATTTCTCAAAACTATGCCCGCTACTTCCATATCCGGGCTTTCCTCTACAGCAGGCAAAACCTCTCTTCCTACATTACCAAAACCTACTATTGCAACTCTTATCTTCTTTGCGCTTACATCTGTTGTCATTTTACTTCCTCCCTCTTGATTTAAAATTAAGAGGTCTTGCAAAAAACAAAAACAACCGGGTATACTTGCCGGTTGTTTCACTCTTGGCAAATACCTCTCTCCTGAAGTAGCTCTCCACCGAATTGCTCCGGTGACAGTCCTATACTTATTCAGCATAGGCCCAGCATGGTCTTTGGGAAAAACCACACTTCGGCAGTGTTCCCTTTCGGCTTGCTTAATCAGCTTCCCTCGCCTCTGCAAGCTTACTCTTGATACACCGCGCCTCTACCTCAACTCTTAGCGAGATGAGGCATATTCAATTTTTTATAACTATATCACAATTTGTTCGTTCTGTCAATTTTTCTCAAAATCGACAGAACGAAAATTTCCTTTATTATTGCTGAGACAGCGCCGGGGGAAAATAAAAAACAACTACTTTATTTTGCACAAAGTAGTTGTTTTTTACTAAAACTAGGTTAAACACCTTTTTCTTTACTTGCGGGTTTGCATAAAATCTGCGAAATCCAAGTGTCAAAAATCGCAGAGGCGTGTGCCGGTCTTATGATAATTGCGGTATCGGCTCCTTCGGAAGTGCCGCCTACAGCTATTATGTCTTCCCCGTAAGGGATAAGTCCTGCGTCAAGAGCCATAACAGCCGTTTCCACACAAACTTTGGTACCCTGTCCTAACATCCGCAAAGTTTGAGCTATGATTTCAACAGGATATGCACCGCCAAATTTGCGGCTAATTCCTCTTTCAGCGCCTGAAAGCACATGAGTAGTTGTAAGGACTTTCACTCCGGCATCTGTAAGCTCTTTTCTTACATTTTCGCTCATTTCCTGCTGGCCAGGTTTTTCAAAACCTGTTACATGTGTTACGCAAACAAGATTTACTCCAAGATTTGCATCTTTAAAAAGTTTTGCTGTATAGCCTTTGCATGATGCTATTACAACATGTTTTACATCATATTTTTTTATAGCATCCCTTACAACTTCAAGGGTCTTTTCAGTATTTTGTTTCCCAGCTTTTTCAAAATACATTTTCCTTACCTCCAACTTATTTTGCTAACTAATTTGCTGTTCATAATCTTGAATAATGGTGATTCCCGAGCTTGTTCCTATTCGTGTAGCTCCTGCCTCAATCATGGCAAGTGCTGTTTTGGCATCCCTTATACCGCCGGAAGCTTTCACTTCCATTGCATTTCCTACTATTTTTTTCATTAGCTTTACATCATCCACAGTAGCCCCTCCTGCTCCAAAACCTGTAGATGTTTTTACAAAATCCGCTTGGGCTGCTTTAGCCAACTGGCAGGCAGACACCTTTTCATTTTCATCAAGGTATCCTGTCTCCAGAATTACTTTTACTTTTGCTTGTGGATTAATTGATTTTGCCGCTTTTACCACTTCAGCGATGTCTTCTTGAACACCGTAAAAATCGCCGCTTTTTAGCAGTCCCACATTCATCACCATATCTATTTCTGCGGCTCCTGCTTTAACAGCTTCTGCTGCTTCAAAGGCTTTCGAGGCAGTCAGCATTGCTCCCAGTGGAAAACCTACGGTAGAACCTACTTTAACATCAGAATCCTTTAAAATGCTTGCTGCATGTTTTACATAACATGAATTTACGCATACAGCATAAAACCCGTATTCTTTTGCTTCCAAACACAATAATTCAATATCGGCAAATGTAGCCGTAGGTTTGAGCAGTGTGTGATCTATGTACTTAGCAAGCTCGTTTTTTGTAAGCATAAAAATCACCTAACCTTCTATTTTATTTTAAATAAAAACATTACTGGCTAATATCAATCCACTTTCCCAAGGTTAACTCTTCCAGCTCCTGCACGGACAATTTTACAGCCGCATTAAATTCCCCTGCCGCAGGATATACAGTACCATATTCTTTTAGAGAAATATCAAGATAAATATCAATGGGATTTCTCAGGGCAAAGGGGCAGACCCCGCCTACCGGGTGACCTGTTATCTCCATCACTTCCTCCGGCTCCGGCATTTTAGGTTTGCAAGCAAAAATATTTTTAAATTTACGGTTGCTGATTCGCTTATCCCCTGCCATCAAAACCATTATGTATTTCTCCTTTACTTTTAAAAGCAAAGACTTTACTATTTCTCCTTCTGTAACATTTAATGCTTTAGCAGCTTTTTCCACTGTGCTGGTATCTTCGAAAACTTTTATGTTTGCATCGATATTTTTTTCTTTAAAGTAATTCTTTACAGCCTCTACCGACAACGACTTCCACCTCGCGAATACATAATGACATAATCTGTCTCAATTATACATGGCGCACTTTAAATGTGCAACTTTGCCAAGATAAAGAATGAAAATGCAAAAAGCGCCGAAACTAAATGCTTCGGCGCACCATAAGATCTTACTTTACGCGTAAAGTCCTGATTGAGTTCATTACAGCAAGAAGAGCCACACCAACATCTGCAAAAACCGCTTCCCACATATTAGCAATGCCCAATGCTCCCATAGCTAGGAAAATGAGTTTTACGCCTAGCGCTCCTGTAATATTTTGCATAATTATCTTTTTGGTATATCTTGCCATTTTTACAGCTTGGGGAATTTTAGAGAGGGCATCTTCCATAATAACTATATCAGCAGCTTCAATAGCAGCATCAGAGCCTAAGCCTCCCATTGCAATTCCCACATCTGCGCAAGCAAGTACCGGCGCATCGTTTATTCCGTCTCCAATAAAAGCCGTATTATTTCTTGAGCCATTGTAGTATTTAAGTTCTTCTAATTTCTCTACTTTTTCTTCAGGCAAAAGCTCTGCATAATATTCATCAATTCCAAGCTCTTTTGCTACATTTTCAGCTGTTTCTTTTGCATCGCCTGTAAGCATTACGACTTTCTTTATTCCCAAATTTTTAAGCTCTTTAATTGTTTTTGCTGCATCTTGCCGGATTTTATCAGCAATTAGGATATATCCCGCATATCTATCGTCAATTGCTATATGAACTACTGTTCCAACTATACCTTTATTATCTAAATTTGCTTCTATTTCCTCGCTTTTTAAAAGCTTTTCATTGCCGGCAAGTATTTGTTTATCCTTAACTTTTGCCATTACACCCCGCCCTGCTATTTCTTTATATCCCTTTATCTCGGAATCATTTATGGGTTTACCATAAGCCTCTATTATGGATCTTGATATGGGGTGGTTGGAATAAGCTTCGGCATATGCTGCAAATCGCAGCAGCTCTTCTTGTGTAAATCCGTTTACAGGCACTATCCGGCTCACTTTAAAAACACCTTCTGTAAGTGTGCCCGTCTTGTCAAATACCGCTATATCAAGATCGGCTAAAATATCTATGAAGTTTGCGCCTTTAACAAGAATTCCCTTTCGTGAAGCTCCTCCGATTCCTCCGAAATATCCAAGGGGCACCGAAATCACCAGGGCGCAGGGGCAAGAAATTACCAACATCGTCAATGCTCTATATATCCACTTGCTAAAGCTCTCTCCCGGTATAATCACAGGGGGGATAAGAGCAATTGCTGCTGCTGCCAGCACCACTAAAGGCGTATAGTATCTTGCAAATTTTGTAATTATCTGTTCTGTTTTTGCTTTGCGAGAAGATGCATTCTGGACTAACTCAAGTATTTTCGAAACAGAAGAGTCTTCAAAGGTTTTCTCTACTTTTACCTTTAATGTCCCTTCCATATTAATCATTCCGGCCATTATTTTATCTCCGGTTTCCACACTGCGGGGGACTGATTCTCCTGTAAGGGTTGAAGTGTCAAGATATGAAGCACCTTCCACGACTTCGCCATCAAGGGGGATCTTTTCTCCCGGTCGAATAAATATCGTGTCACCTATGTTGATAGTTTCAGGCAAAACTCTGATTATGCCTTTGTCTGTCACTAGATTTGCATAATCAGGCCTAATATCCATAAGATCTCCGATAGACTTGCGGCTTCTGTTTACAGCAAGGGACTGGAGGTACTCGCCTATACAGTAAAATAGCATTACGCTTGCAGCTTCAGGCAGCTGGTGTATCGCAAATGCTCCTAAGGTAGCAATAGTCATTAAAAAGTTTTCATCAAATATTTGTCCGCGAAATATATTGGAAAATGCAGACTTTAGAACATTCTTTCCGGCTAGTATATAGGATATAACAAATAGACTGTATTCTATAATCTCAAATCTTCCATGAAGCTTAGGGGATAATATTATTCCGGCTATTAAGAAAAGAAATGAAAAAATTATGCGAAAAAGTTTCGTGCGAAATGTATCCCTTTCTTCGTCTTCATCATTAGTATGATGACTAAATGAGGAAGATTTCTTTGAAATTAATTTGATATTGGGATCTACTTTTTTAATAGCTTCCTCAGCTTTTTCTTCAAGGTCTTCATTTATTCGGACGGTCTTACTGGCAAAGTTTACTGTCGCATCAGACAAGCCGTCGATTTTCTTTAATTCGTCTTCGATTTTCGCCGCGCAATGGGGACAATCTAGGTTTTTTAGTTCATATATCATTTTAAGGCCCCCCTATATCATTTTTATACTTGAACAATCATTCAATTGTTTCCTAAAATTATTCTAACACAAGGGAGCTAAAAATACAATATTTAAGATAGTTGAAGGTATAATAAATCACATAAATATAACTCCGGTTAATGGCATCAGGCAAATGCCGGCAAAAGATGACAAAAGCGCCAGCCTGCTGTAGCCATACTGTCTTGAAGTGGGAATAAGCTCCTCAAAGCTTATATAAATCATAATACCTGCTACTACTGCAAAGGTTGCTCCCAGTAAAAAATCATTAATGAACGGTCTTAATGCAAGAAATGTTAAAATTGCGCCAATAGGTTCGGCAATGCCTGATAAAAAAGTATATTTTAAAGCAGTGGCTTTGCTTTGTGTCGCAAAATAAATGGGCATAGCCACTGAGATACCTTCAGGTATATTGTGAAAAGCAATCGCAATACCTATTGATGCTCCAAGAACCGGATCATTATAGCCAGCCATAAAGGTTGCGACCCCCTCCGGAAAATTATGTAATGTAATAGCAAGCATCGAAACAAAGCCTACTCGGTATAGGTTTTTATGTGGCTTATCATTTTTTTCTGTATCAAATTCTTCATGGGGAACGAAGTAATCAATTGATAAAGCAGCCAGCAGACCCAATGCCATAAATATCACCGAAAAAACTACCGCCCGGCTTTCTCCGGTATAGATTCCTATAGCTCGTTGAGCTTGCGGCAGTAAATCGGAAAACGATACCGAAATCATTACTCCTGCTGCAAATCCCAATGAGCACGAAACTATTTTTTCACTTTTTGATTTTGCAAAAAATATTAAAACAGAGCCCAGCATTGTTGACATGCCGGCTAAGACAGAAATTGCCAATGCCGTTAAAGCTCGTTGATCCAAGCATCCCACCTCCAATATTCAAAACTGTAAGAAAATAATTATTGTAAAAAACCCGGAAGAGGCAATTACAGCCCTTCCGGAATCATTTGCTCGTTTTTTGACCTGATTAGTTATTGTTTAATATTTCTCCAATTTCCCGACCGAATTCTATACATTTCTGTTTGCCTTCCTTGTCAGGGTTCCACATTAGCTTAATTCCATCATTTATTATTTCAAAACCGGCTTTTTGGAGTTCTTCTGTAATTATTTTGACTCCTTCTCCGCTCCAACCGTAAGTTCCAAAAGCCGCAGCTTTTTTATTTTTAAGCCCCAGACCTTTCAATACTCCAAGTAAGCCTCCCGTCGAGTGGAGCACAAAGCGGTTTACAGTAGGAGAACCTACTAAAATAGCTTTTGATTTAAAGATTTCGGTAATGATGTCGTTATTGTCAGATCGGGCACTGTTGAACAGTTTTATTGTAATGCCTTGATTTGTCTGTCTTATCCCCTCTGCTATGGCCTCTGCCATTCTTCTTGTCTCATTCCACATAGTATCATAAATTATTGTTATCTGGTTTTCTTGGTAGGCATTGGCCCATTCCTGGTATATCTTTACAATCTGTAAGGGATCTTTTCTCCATATCACACCGTGGCTTGGGCATATCATATCTATTTTAAGATTTAGATTTAAAACTTCGGTAATTTTTTTATCCACAAGTTTGCTAAAAGGGGCTAATATGTTTGCATAATATTTTAAGGCTTCTCCATAAAGTTCGCTTTGGTCTACAAGGTCATTATACATATGCTCTGATGCATAATGCTGGCCAAAAGCGTCATTGCTGAATAAAATATTGTCTTCTGTAAGGTAAGAAAACATGGTGTCCGGCCAGTGAAGCATCGGAGCTTCTATAAAGATAATTTCCTTCTTTCCTAGACTTAATCGATCGCCGGTTTTTACCGGAATAAAATTCCAATCTTCATGGTATTGTCCCTTTAAAGATTTTATACCATTGTTAGTGCAATATATAGGTGTTCCTGGAATTTCCCTCATCAGTGCCGGCAGCGCGCCGCTATGGTCAATTTCGCCATGGTTTGCAATTATATAATCGATTTTTTTCAAATCGACCTCTTTTTTTAGCTGCTCGATAAATTCATCTGCAAAGGGTTCCCATACTGTATCAATAAGCACCGTCTTTTCATCTTGCACAAGGTAAGAATTGTAGCTGGAACCGCGGTGTGTCGACAAATCTTCTCCATGAAACTTCCTAAGTTCCCAATCAATCTTTCCTACCCATTTGACATTATCGTTAATTTTAAAACTCATTTTTATCCCTCCATTCTATTACGTCTACTTATATTTAACAGATTTATATGGTCTTTGTCAAACAACCGCGAGCTCTTTTGTAACAAGTTTGTATTTTTCTTATTAGAAAATATCTGATATAATGTTGTTAAATCAAAAGGATTAGAGGTGGCAGTAAATGAAAAAATTTTTAGCAATACTCATCGCGCTAAGTCTTTTGGTAATAACGCCCGCCTGCTCGATAAACCAGAAAACGGCATCAATTAATTTGTATTATACAAATAATGACAACAGCCAAGTTTTAACCGAAACCAGAGAAATCAAATATACCAAAGATGAAGAAATTCCAAAACTTGCCTTGGAAGAACTTTTAAAAGGACCCAAGACTCAAGGTTTAAAATCCACCATTCCGGAAGGAACAAAGCTTTTAGATATTAATGTAAAAGATAAAATTGCTACCGTAAATTTGTCAAAGGATTTTACGGGATTTCCGGGCATGATGGCTGAAAGTTTGGCGCTAATTTCTATCGTAAATACATTAACAGATATAGACGGTATCGAAAAAGTTGAAATACTTGTCGATGGTAAAGAGTTTATAGGACCAAGCGGCAACCCTTACGGTCTTTTGACTCGCTATGACATTGATCAAATCAATAATGATTTAAGTGGAAAAAAGGAAACTGTTACGCTTTATTTCCCTGATGAGCAAGCAATGTATGTTGTTCCCGAAAAGCGTGAAATTACAGTAAAGGACGATAAGCCTATAGCACAAATTGTGATTGAAGAATTGATGAAGGGTCCAACTGTGTCCGGCCTTACAGCAACTTCTATTCCAAAAGACGCAAAACTGCTTTCAGTAGAAGTAAAGGATGGCATTGCATATGTAAACTTTTCCAAAGAGCTTATTGAAAACCATGTAGGTGGTTCTACAGGCGAAATGATGACCATCGTCCCTATAGTAAATTCCCTTACGGAACTTCCCGGAATAAATAAAGTTCAGTTTCTTGTAGAAGGTAAAAAAGAACAGACCTTAGCGGGTCATGTTATCTTCGATGAACCTTTTGAAAGAATGGAAGAGTGGATAAAAAAATAGAATACTTACTGTTTGATATAGGTTTTTCAAAAGTGATTATCTAAAGTTCTTTAAAAGTGGGGCGGCTTCTGACCGCCCTTTTTTGCGTTCAATAAGCAATGCAGCTGTTAGAGGTTATGCGCAGATAACATTTTCAGCTATTTTTGCTTATTAACTTCCTGGCATATTCACTTTTAGGATTATCAAATACTTTCCGGGCCGGACCTGTTTCCACTATTTCACCCTTATGCATTATATACAGTTTGTCGGCGATTTTTCTTGCAATATCCAAGTCGTGGGTAATATAAATCATGGAAAATCCTAATGCGTTCTGAAGACCCTTTAAAAGCCGCAAGATATTAGCTTGGGTGGAAGGATCCAGCATAGAGCTAATCTCATCGGCGATGAGAAGTCGCGGCTTTAAAACAAGGCTGCGAGCGATAGCAACCCGCTGCCGTTGCCCACCGCTTAACGTAAAGCATCTCCTGTTTAAAAAAGTATTATCACATGCAAGTTCCACATCTGCGAGAGCTTGTTTTACCATTGCTGTTCGTTCATCTGTATTATAGAGCTTTAATATGTCCAGAGGTTCCTTTACAGCTTGCAGTACTGTAAATTGCTTGTTTATGGATGAAAATGGGTCTTGAAACACCATTTGGATACCTCTTAGCTGGCTGGTAAATTCATGCTGTTTTATTGTTTGACCTAAGAATTCAATATTCCCGCTTTCAGGTTCCAAATAACCTGAAAGAATACTTGCCAGAGTAGTTTTACCTGATCCGGATTGTCCTATCAATGCTATAATCTCGCCTGCGCGAATACTCATATGACAATCTTTGCATGCGCAAATCTTGTTGCCTTTAAAAGAGTAGGTTTTATTTATTCCCCGGGCTTTTAAAAGTGTTATAATCCCACCTTGATTGCAGGCAACTTTGCGCTCAAGGGATGCATATTTCAGTTTAGGTTTTTGACTTTTGCATATATCTTCTTTTTGATTGCACCGAGGATAAAAGGAGCAGCCCTCCTCGGTTGCCGCCTCACTTGCCCGGGGAATTCCCCATAGATCCTGATATGGATTTA
This sequence comes from Tepidanaerobacter syntrophicus, assembly GCF_001485475.2. NCBI lineage: Bacteria > Bacillati > Bacillota > Clostridia > Thermosediminibacterales > Tepidanaerobacteraceae > Tepidanaerobacter > Tepidanaerobacter syntrophicus. Next base: position 476,830 of record NZ_DF977001.1, read on the forward strand.
AAGAAGGCGATGAATTTATGAGCCCGCGCGTATAAGGATGCAATGGGTTTTCAAGTATATCTCTTGTCAGTCCTTCTTCTAAGATATGCCCCCGGTACATCACACACATTTTATCGGTAAGTCGCGTAATTACAGAAAAATCATGGGATATTACAATCATAGCAAACCGCTTTTGGTGTTGAAGGTAAGCTAAAAGCTCGATAATTTCTTCTTTGGATACGGCGTCTAAAGAAGATGTCGGCTCATCAACTATAAGCACTTTAGGATCACATGCCAATGCCATAGCAATAAGCACCTTCTGCCGCATACCTCCCGATAGCTGATGAGGTAAGCTATCTGCTACAGAGGTATCCAATCCCACTTGTCCAAGGAGTTCTTTTACTCGAGAATCCGCGTCATGACTTTTTATTTTCGTATGACGTATAATACACTCTTTTATCTGCTCATTTACGGTCATAAGCGGATTTAATATGTCAAGACCGTTTTGAAATACCATAGCAATGTGTTTCCATCGATACATATCCAGCTGCCTTTGCGAAAGCTCTCTTAAATTGATTTTATTATATTCTATTGTCCCCGTAATCTTTGCAGTCGGTCTAAGTATACCCATTATAGCTAAGCCCAGTGTGGTTTTACCGCTTCCTGATTCTCCGATGATTCCCATGGATTGACCCTGTTCTAGGATAAAAGATACCTCGCTTACGGCATGGGTTTCTTGACCGTCCCCGCTATAGGTTATTGATAGATTTTCAACTTTTAACATGGCAATACCTCTGTTTAAAACATCCGATTTTGGTTTCTAAAATCTAATCAATTTTGGCATCTAATATTTTTTCAAACTCTCTGCCAACAGTGGCTGTAGCAAGAACCAACAATATTATACAAAGCAGCGGATATATAATCCACCATTTCCAATAATCGGTAAAATATATGCCGGGAAAATTTAATGCATAATTTAGTATAAGCCCCCAACTTTTACTTGTGGGGTCCCCTAGGCCTAAAAATGAAAGACTTGCCTCGGATACTATGGCCCTGCTTATAAGTTTTATAAAACTTATAAGCGAAATTGGAAAAATCTGCGGCAGAAAATGTCTGTAAGTTATGTAAAAAAATCCTGCTCCATAGCCCTCGGCTACTTTTATGTAAGTTTCCTGTTTGGCCGAAATAATCTTTGAGCGTATAATCCGCGCGGGCACAGCCCAAGATAAAATAGATAATATTAATATAATGTTTTTTATGCTCGGGCCGAAAAAAGCCCCTGTCACAACCATTATGGGCAAACTTGGTATAGATGTAAGTATATCTATTAGAGCTGTAATTACAAGGTCAGCTACCCCTTGATAATATCCGGATACAACGCCCAGTAGTGTGCCAAGAAAACATGCAATTACTGCTGTGCCTATTCCCACTACAATGCTGTTTCGCGCCCCGTGGCATATTTGAGCCCACAAATCTATGCCCAGATCATCAGTGCCTAGTATATGGGCTTTGCCGGGGGGCTCCAAAGAAGCGCCCGTCGGCTGATTCCAGGGGTATTTTGTAAGCATCGGGGCAAAAATGGCGATAAAACATACTAAGACTATGAAAACTAAGGAAAATTTACCTGCTATTGAAAACTGTTTCACGATTTTAGGCATTTTTATCACCATTAAGTTATTCTCGGGTCAAGCCTTTTATATAAAATATCAACTGCCGCATTCATGATAATTACAAAAAGCGTTACGGTTAGAAAAATGCCCTGTATCAGAGGATAATCCCTGACCATTACGGCTTGTCGCATTAATGAACCGAGGCCCGGATATTTAAATACATTTTCTACCAATAATGTCCCTCCCACTGCTTGTCCCAAACTGTAAAAGGCTTGGGTTGCAATAGGCAAGGCAGCATTAGATAAGGCGTGGCGAAAGAGTATACGCCTTGTGCCAAGTCCCTTAGCTTTAGCTGTGATTATATAATCTTTCGACATTATTGTAATCATGCTGTTTCTGGCTATAAGGTAAAATCCGCTCATCTGCACAACAGAGAGTGTCAGGGTAGGTAAAAAACCGTGACGTGCTATATCTAAAAGCACATCAATCCAAGAGGCATAGTCCGCAAAGGGTTTTGCGCCACCTGAAAGAGGAAAAATTCCCTGCCGAGCCGCCAAATAAAACAGGAAAAATATGCCTATTAAAAACGCTGGAATCTCAGAAATTACCACCATGATACTATAGAGGAACTTATCCGAAGCATTTCCTCTGTACCATGCGGACAAGCAGCCCAACAGCGTGCCAACGCCACCCCCGATTATTACTGATAGCAGTACTAAGGAAACAGACCAAGGAATACGGTTCTTAATAATTGTCTTAACATCACTGCCGAAATATATGCTGTACCCCAAATCCCCTTTGATAATACCCTTCAGATAGCTGCCATATTGGGCAAGCATAGACTTATCCAGACCGTAGTATGCTTTAAACCGATCAATTTCTTCTTGAGAATAAGTTACAGCAACCTCTCCCTGTTCGCTTGATAAAAAATAGAAGGGGTCACCCGGCATAATTCGGGGCAAAAAGAAGTTCAATGTGATTATACAGAAAAACGTTGCAAAATATTTCAGGGCTTTTTGATGTCTCATTTATCTTGTTCCAAGTATGATAATTTGTTATGAGTTACTGCGTGATGGTCAAAAACATGAACCCATCCGTCGTACTTTTCCGGTTTAAAGACTGTATAATCAATTGTATTGTAGATGGGCAGTATTGGTATCTCGTCTGATATAAGCTTTTGAAGCTCCATTATCATCGATTTTCTTTTTTGTTCATCAAGTTCAGCAAGCTGCTCTTTGCAAAGTCGGTTTATATCGGGATTGCTGTAACCGCAAATTACATTGGATGTGGGACCGGCATCGCAAGCTGCGGTTGCCGCATAAACTTCCCTGAGACAATCGGCATCCGCCCCCCAGCCGCCATGTCCGATTATGGCAAGTTCATAATCACAGTTTTTAACACAGCTGTCGCGGGTTTTCATGTCTACCGAACGAACATCGATATTGATTCCGGCTTTTGCGAAATTGATTTTAAGAAGTTCTGCGATTCTGGCTTCTTGTTGGCTGTCCGATATTAGCAGCGCCAGGTTTAATGATTTATTATTTAAAAGTTCTTTAGCTTTTTCTATATCAAAATCATATCGCGTAACATCGGGATTATACCATATATGATCAATCGGTAAATATCCGGGGCTTGCGGGAACCGCCGCGCCTCGTGCTACTTTTTCGATAAGTTCGTCAACATTTACTGCATGGGCAATTGCTTTTCTTACGTTTATATCCGCTAATTCCGGTTTTTTCTCCATATTAAATAAAAGTTTATAACCCCAGAAGGCCGGACTTTTAAGGATTTTAAATTCCTTATTGTTTCTATATCGATCAATTAAATCCGGCGGAACATCCAAAACATCGATTTCTCCGTTTTCGAAAGCCAGCACCGGATCACTTACCGGGATAAATTCAATAACATCTACCCCAGGCTTCCGTCCCCAGTAATCTTTAAATGCTTGGAATCGGTATTTGCCCTGTTCTTGACTATAATCCGTAAGTATGTACGGTCCGCATCCTACTAATTTATCCAAATCCATTATTTTTTTGGGATCATCTATGTCCTTCCAGATATGCTCCGGAATTATCCTGACAATCCCCACTCTATCCAGTACTGTAGCGTTAGGATCTTTTACCACTATTTTTACCCGGTCTTCATCAATAACCTCTATTTTTTCTATAAATGGTTTGCTATCAATTAATAAGCTGTTTGACACCGGAGGATGTTTTTCGAAATACTCGAAAGAAAACTTCACATCTTGGGCGGTAAGCATCTTTCCGTCATGCCATTTGACCTTAGAGTTTAAAAGAAAGGTATACTCCCTGCCGTCCGATGAGATAGTCCATTCCTTCGCCAGCCATGGAATAAGACCGTCTTCTCCTTTTTCCAGAAGGCTGTCATAGATAAGACGCATTTTCGATGCTCCAGGTCCCCGAGAATAGTGAGCAAATGGGGAAGGAAACCCCCAATCCCCGCCTTCCAGGCGTATTACCAATGAGCCGCTTTGACTTCCGGTGCTGCCTGTACTTTTTTCTGTGGTTTTTGCGCCGCAGCCTGCCATATTTAAAATCGCAATTATGAGTATCATTGCAGCAAGCAGTTTGGTTATTTTTGATTTTTTCACATCAAATCCCCTATCTGAATGTTTTGTTTTTTTGTCAGGGTTGGCTAATTACTTTAAGGCTTACCAACCTCTAGAATAATCATCAAAACAGTCTAGGCACACGGGATTATTATTTACCATACGTATTTTATGCTCAGGAGCGCCTTCGCCGCATTTTGTACATTTTATTGTATTAAATATCCGAGCCTTTTTCGGCAAATCAAAACCGGGATTCTTAAATTCAAACAGTTCTTCAACGGGGCTTTCCAGGATAGCTTTCTTGCGCTCATCCTTTGAAAGTTTATCATTATCATCCCTGGGTTTTAATACTATACGCAATTTTTGTCCTGTGTCTCGTCGGAAGAAAGTAAAAGCCTGTTTGCCTGTACCTCGGTATATTAAGTTTCCTTTACCTAGCGTACATCCCGTAACAACCTGGACTGCGTCAACGCCGCACGCATCATTTTCTGTAACGCAAACTATTTCTTCATCTTTAGAAAAATTTACACCGAGTTTTTCCCGCGCCGCTTCGCATACTTTAAATCCGATAGCAAGACCCGGGCACTCATGACCGTGAAATTCCACACATTTTTGCCAAAGCTGCTCATCCATAAAAAATCTCTCCTTGTGATTTAGTATAAAGCGATACAAATAATGAGCCAAGACTCATAAATTTTAAGACTTCATGGCTCATTACAGTCTCTGCGACCTAATTACTTATTTTTTACCGATAACTATAAACATCTCTTCGCTGTCTATAGTAAAGAAAGGTTCAAGCCCTGCCTCTTTCATAAATCCCTCTATAACATCTGCTTCAGGCAGGTCATCGTTATTTACCGCATCAGAGCTTTTTGTATGGAGCTCATTTATAGCTTTTCTGCTCTGGGAGTGAGCTATTACAAGCCTACCGCCGGGCTTAAGAAGCCCTGCCATACGAGATATCACTTTTGGTTTATCTTGAAAGTGAGGGAAAACTGAGTAGCACATTATAACATCAAAATGGTTTTTAGGAAGATGCACATCGTAAATATCTCCCAGAACAAAACGAACATTGTTAAAAGGGTGCTTCTGCTTTGCAACCTCAAGCATCTTTTCCGCAAGATCAATGGCTGTAATTTCTCCCTCATCACCTATCATTTCATGTATATAGGGAATCATAACACCTGTTCCTGTGCCTACATCTAAAACGCAATCACCTTGTGATATCCCTGCCGCTCTAGCTATATATCTAAGTTTTGCTTCATCATGGTTGCACATCTGGTCCCATTTATCCGCTACTTCATTAAAAAATTCTCTATGGTTCAAGGGTATCCCTCCCTCTTGCCCTTATTTGATATTTCTTAAGCAGCAAAACTACTGCAGGAATAAATATTAATTGAATTGCTATTCCTGGCAGCCCTTTTGTAATACTTGCAGCAATAAAGGCGAAGGGTGTGGGGAATTTGGCACCGAAAAATGTCGTGAGCATCCATACGGCAACACCGGATACAATGCGGCCTAAAATCATGCTGCAAACTAAGGATATATAAACATTTTTGTGAAGCTTTCTATACATAAAACTTGTCACATAACCATAAGCGGCAAGTTCAAAAACCATGTAAGGCATTACCGGAAAAGCAGGAGGCATGCCGGTAAAAATAGAACTTAAAATTGGTGTCAAGGCTCCTACCGCCGCTGCAGCAGGCGCATCCAAGAAAAATCCCGAAAGCAAAACCGGTATGTGCATCGGCAAAAAGGTTGAACCAAGTCCTAGCACATGAAACATCATCGGCAGGACAATTCCGAAAGCGGTAAAAACACCTGCAAGAGCTATCTGGTATAAATTATCATTTCTCAAATTTGGCACCCCTATCTGATTATTATTTAAGAGAAAATAAAAAAACCATGAATAAAGCCGTTTCATTCAGCTAAACAGCTTAACCTTCATGGTTTGTCTACTTTATGGCCTTCATGACCATTTGATAAAATTTTAACATTTGCTTCTCTTTTTGTCAACACAAAGTTTGTCGCGAGCAGATAAAACTAAATACAAAAAGGTGGGTTTCTTGAGCTGATCCTTGTCAAGTAGATAATCTAATTTTAATTAATTAGACTGTCCACTTTGAAAGTATCATACATATCTTTCTCCTACCTTTAATATATTGGATCTACTTAAAATATATAGCAATAAAGCCCAATACAACTGTTACTATTAACCCGAAAGCCCACTTTTGCAGTCCGCTAATTTCTTTATGGATATCATTGAATTTTTCATCTACTCTATCAAACCTTGCATCAGTTTCTTTTCTTATGGACTCAAGCCTAATATCTACTCTATCAAATCCAGAATCGGTTTTATCGGATAGGTCTTTGATCTCCTTATGAACTGTGTCAAACCTAGCATCGGTCTTATCTGACAGGTCTTTGATTTCCTTATGAATCGCCTCAAACTTAGTATCAGTTTTATCTGATAGGTCTTTAACTTCCTTACGAACTGCTTCAAACTTGCTCTCGGTCTTATCTGATAAGTCTTTAATTTCCTTATGAACCGCATCAAACCTGGCATCGGTTTTATCTGACAGGTCTTTGATCTCTTTATGAACTGTGTCAAACCTAGCATCGGTCTTATCTGATAGATCTTTGATTCCCTTATGAACTGCTTCAAACTTACTATCGGTCTTATCTGATAGATCTTTAATTTCCTTACGAATCGCCTCAAACTTAGTATCAGTTTTATCGGATAGGTCTTTGATCTCCTTATGAACTGTGTCAAACCTAGCATCGACCCTGTCAAATTTTGCATCCATGCGATCTCTTACATCGTTTATTTGTTGTGATAGATAAAAATATCCTGATTCATAAATCTTGGGTTCATGAGTTTCGTTTTGCCGTTGTTCACCATTACCGCCGGCAATTTCTTTTTCTGCCACGCTCATCACCCCTTCCTCCGCTTAAAACCATTATATCATTAATTACCGTAAGTTTCCATAAAGCCTTCCATTTCTCTGTTCTTTCAAACAGGCTTAAAGCTTATGTAAAAAAATCCGGCATAGCATATCAAAAGGCACCGGGAGTGATAAGGTAATGTTAGAGCTTTCAAATGTGAATGAATTAAAAAGGCGAATAATTCAGGTTCCTAATTATTCGCCAACTCTTTTTTATTTATCTCAGTTCTTCTTCTATCACTTGGGCAACAGATTTTGCTACTTTTTCGATTAAATCTTGCTGTTCACCTTCTACCATTACACGAATAAGGGGTTCTGTGCCTGAGGGGCGAACTAAAATTCTACCTCTGTCCCCTAACAAAGCTTCATTTTCTTTTATGACTTTTTGTATATGCTCATTTGTGTCATAGCCTGTCTTGTCTGCTACTCTTACATTTATCAGAACTTGGGGGTACACCTTCATTACTTGCCTTAGCTCGGAAAGCTTTTTGCCTTCATCTACCATTACATTGAGAAGATTTACGCCGCTTATCATTCCATCTCCTGTAGTATGATAGTTTAAGAAGATTACATGGCCTGATTGCTCTCCACCCAAAGTGTATCCGCTCTTTAGCATCTCTTCTAGAACATAGCGATCGCCGACTTTAGTGCGGACTAAATTTATACCTGCCTTCTTCAGTGCCACTTCAAGACCCATGTTGCTCATTACTGTAGCTACTACAGTATCTTTTTTTAAGAGTCCTTTATTTTTAAGATATATGCCACATATAGCTAAAACATGATCACCGTCGACTATCTCTCCCTTTTCGTCAACTGCAATCAGTCTATCCGCGTCTCCATCAAATGACAGCCCAACATCTGCTCCAATTTTTTTAACATACTCGCAAAGGCTTTCCGGATGGGTGGAACCGCAATTAACATTTATATTAGTGCCATCTGGCTCATTATTTATTATGTAGACATCCGCCCCCAGTTCTTGTAAAATCATGGGTGCTACTTGGTAAGATGCTCCATTGGCACAGTCAACTGCTACTTTTAAACCTTTAAATCTGGTGTTGTCTCCTATTACAGATTTCACAAAGTCTATGTAGTGCCTTGCCGCATCATCTTTTGTATAGATTCTGCCAACGTTCGGACCAATCGGTGTGTTAATAGTGCCACTTTCATCATCCAGCAATGCTTCGATCTCATCTTCTAAAGCATCGGGCAGCTTATATCCGTCTTTATTGAAAAATTTTATGCCATTGTATTCTACGGGATTATGAGAAGCCGATATTACAGCTCCTGCATCAGCATTAAAGTAACGTGTAAGATAGGCTATTGCAGGTGTTGGCATTACCCCGACTTTTAAAACGTCAGCACCTTGTGAGCATATGCCGGCCGCCAGTGCAGCCTCTAACATATCTCCGGATATTCGCGTATCTTTGCCAACTACAATAATTGGCTTCTCATGAAGTTTTGACAAAACATGTGCTCCGGCGCGGCCCAATTTGAAAGCTAAAAGTGGCGAGAGATCTTTGTTAGCTACTCCTCTGACTCCATCTGTTCCAAAAAGCCTAGGTTTCATTTAATTTCCTCCTTCATTTATTGCGAAATTTCGCTAATGACAACATGAATATCGCTCGGCTCTATTTTAATAATTCTGTAAGGCCTAGAGATATCTCCTTGAACTTTGACTGTATGTTCTCCTGCCGTAAGTCCTGTAAGATCGATTTTGAGCTTTACCATGTTCTCATTTACTTTATCAATGATACTATTGGGACCGCTGACTGTCAATATTAATTGAGTCTGTTCTACACTTGCGCTCAAACCGGAAGCAATACCTTCTATAGTAACATTATCGCTATTTAAATTTAATGTTGTTTCACTGAGTTTTTCAATTTCCACAGTAACTTTAGCTGTCCTTACATCCTCGTCAAAGCTTGTAATACCATTAGGAAAAATCAGATCTACATCAAATGTTGTCGTAGAAGTTCTGTCTTGGATATTTATAGGCTCAGTTGTAATTGATTGGACATTAGCAAGCTCCTCTTCACTGCCGGTTACGATAATCGACGGTGGGTCTATCCTGACATCTCTGATGATATATCCCTCCGGTGGATTGCCTTTTATATTCGGGATAATCTGTGTATTTGCCACAGGCACTATTGGAACTGTAACTTCTACTGTTTGAGGAGTAAATGTAATTCTCTTTTGTTCTTTTCCGTTTTTATCTAAAACTTTAAATGGGAAATTGCCTATTATCGGCTTATCTTTGCCTGATACATCTATATATACAACGACCTTATTTACTGCCTCGACAGCACTGCGCGGGCCCTTAACTGTGACATATTGAGGACTAACTTGTGCTGGCCTTGCGGCAAAGCCTTGAGCAGTGGTGCCTGTAACTTCTACTGTAACAGGCCGCTCTTCTTCGATAACAGCTTCTAGTGTTACCAATATTTCTCTCGGGTAAACATCTATTAGTTCTATATTTGGCGGCACGACCACATCAACGCGAATGAGGTTTTCTCCCTCAATCCGTCCTTTCATGTTCATTTCGGCACTGATATCGTCTGATTTCAGATCGGAAACCAGGCTTCTGCGCCCTCTAACTTTAACATTCACCTTAAATTCTGCTGATTCATCCTTTAGGACCAGCTTTTCTTCATCAAGGTTTACTAGCTTAACGGGAACATCTTTTATAATATAAGTTACTTGAGGATTTTGTTCATTCATCACATATAGCCACATTAAAACTGCCAAAATTATCGAGAGGATTTTAATTGCTGTATCATCATCAAATAGTCTTCTATGCATTATTCTTCCTCCACGACGACCATATGGATGGTCTTTTCTCTTTTATTTCGTAAATATCCCTTAGCATGTTTTTAAGTGTTTCTGCATCTAAATAGCGGGTAAGCTTTCCATCTTTTGCCACTGAAATTACTCCTGTTTCTTCTGAGACAACAACTGCTACCGCATCAGTTTCTTCTGTAATGCCTAAAGCGGCTCTATGCCTTGTTCCAAGTTCCTTGCTTAAATTAGGATTTGCCGTAAGCGGAAGATAGCAACTCGCCGCCATTATCCTGTCATTTCTTATTATTACCGCTCCATCATGCAATGGTGTATTGGGAATAAAAATATTTATAAGAAGTTCTGCAGAAACCCGACCTTCTATTTTAACCCCTGTCTCAATGTATTCGTTTAATCCAGTCTGTTTTTCAAGGACAACAAGGGCTCCTATTTGCTCTTTTGAAAGTTCTTCTGCAGCTTCTGCTATACAGTCAAAAAGTTGATTCATTTCATCTTCGGCCAATCCAAATAAGGGTGTTGAAAAAAGTTTACCCCTGCCTAATTGTTCAAGAGCTCTTCTAAGCTCAGGCTGAAATACCACAATAAGCGCTATTACTCCTACTGTCATTGCATTGCGCAAAATCCAATTTATTGTGTAAAGTCCCAGCCATTCGCTAAGTTTTGTAGAAACAACAAGAACCACCAAACCTTTTAAGAGTTGCACGGCCCGAGTGCCTCGAATCAGCTGTATAGCTTCATAAGAGACAAAAGCTACTATAGCTATATCCAGTAAATCTCTTAAACGAAAACCTTTGAAAAGCTCAAGAATCTGTAAAGACATGTTTTCACCCCATTGGCACTCTTTTTATTCCTATGAAAATATTATAGCATTTAATTTTGATTTAGTATATTATAGAAGTCTTCTGCTGGCCCTTTTACGTTTATTGTTTAAATGATATAATACTTTATAGTTATTAAAAATCAATGTTAAAAGGAAAAAGGAGGAGATTTTTTGCAGGATACAAAGAGGAATACTCCTTTTGACATATTAAAGCGCGGGCTATTGTCAGGTCTTGGTGTTACATGGGAACTTTCCAAAATCTTGGTTCCTATTTATTTTATAGTAACGTTCCTTAAGCATACTCCTATTATTAATTGGTTTTCAGATATGTTTGCACCTGTGATGGGTTTTTTCGGCTTGCCCGGGGAGGCGGCAATAGTCCTGGTTATGGGCAATGCCGTAAATATGTACGCAGCTGTGGGTGCCATGGCATCACTTAGTCTTTCTCTTAAAGAAATATCGATTTTAGCTATCATGCTGTCATTTTGCCACAGTCTACCCACCGAAACCGCCCTGGCAAAAAAAATAGGCCTTTCGGGCATAAATGTAATATCAGTCCGGGTGATTCTGGCAGTAATTTCGGGTATTATTTTTAATGTATTGCTGTAAAAAGTATGGAAAGGCGAGTGTATTATGCTCAACATATTAACCGAAGCTATTTTAGGCAGTATAAATTCAGTTAAACAAATAGCCCTTATTGTAATTCCGCTTATGGTAGTAATGGAAATTTTAAAGAGTACAGGTATATTTGATAAAATTGCCGAGGCATTTTCTCCTTTAGTCAATATATATGGAATGAAAAAAGAAGCCGGATTTCCTTTAATTATTGGGATAATAATCGGGCTTTCTTATGGAGCCGGTATCATATTTAGATCGGCAAAGGAAGATCATCTGACAAAACGTGATCTTTACTTGCTCACATATTTCTTGGTCGCCGCTCATGCCGTTTTTGAAGACACTGCAATCTTTATGGCCTTTGGAGTAAATGGCCTTCTTCTTTTTACTACGCGGCTTATTGTAGCTGCACTATTTACATTTTTGGCATCAAAATTTATAAAACCAGATATAGAATTATAATACTTAAAGAATAATACTTAAAGATCGAGGTGTTTTTTGTTTATGGAAAATAATAACTATAAGGTAATTAGTTTGCCTAAACTTAACGGGCTTACTCCCACTTTAGAATCAACTGCTTTAAAGCTGATGGAGGAGGCAGGGGAGCTTGCCCAGGCTATAGGAAAGTTCCGCGGAAAAAGTGGTGAAACCGTCTGGATGGATGAAGAAAAAATCGTTGATAAAATGGCTCAAGAACTTTTAGACGTGGCTCAGGTCGCTGTTTCGATGATGTTTGTTTTAGAGGAAAGTTATGATATAGATCTTGATGAAAAAATAAAAGAACACATTGAAAAACTCAAGTCAAAAGGTTATATAAAATAAAATTAATTCTTATGACTTTCCGTTTTGCAATTCATTAACCAGTGTTGCTAAATTTTCGTAGAATTCTCGATTAGTTTTTGTTTTTCTCAAGCCGTTTATTACTATAGACGCAGCTTCAACATTGTCAACTGAGGCAAGAGCTCTCCTTAAAAGCCATACTGCTTCAAGTTCTTCTTTAGATAGCAATAATTCCTCGCGTCTTGTGCCAGACTTCTTTATATCAATAGCAGGATATATTCTACGTTCTGCCAATTTTCTATCAAGGTGTATCTCCATATTTCCTGTCCCTTTAAATTCTTCATATATTACATCATCCATTCTACTGCCGGTTTCGACTAAAGCCGTAGCTATTATGGTTAAGCTGCCGCCCTCTTCGATATTTCTGGCTGCACCAAAAAACCGCTTAGGCTTGTGGAGCGCGCTTGGGTCAAGACCTCCGGACAAAGTACGGCCCGTTGGTGGCACTACAAGGTTGTTGGCTCTTGCCAGTCGGGTGATGCTATCCATTAAAATTACTACATCCTTGCCACTTTCTACTAAACGCTGTGCTCTCTCTAAAACCATATCTGCAACTCTTAAGTGATTTTCCGGCAGTTCATCAAATGTGGAGCTTACTACTTCTCCATCCACTGACCGTCTTATATCAGTTACTTCTTCAGGTCTTTCGTCAATCAATAGCACTATAAGTTGAATTTCAGGGTAGTTTTTTGCTATGCTTTTTGCTATATTTTTAAGCATCATGGTCTTTCCTGCTTTTGGAGGGGATACTATTAGAGCTCTTTGGCCCTTTCCTATTGGAGCAATCATGTCGATAATTCTTGTAGAAAGTTCCTGAGGATCGTGTTCCAACACAATGCGCGAGTTGGGAAAAATCGGTGTAAGAGAATCGAAATGATAACGGCAGACGGCGTGCTCCGGGTCTAAGCCGTTTACTGCTGAAATTTGCAGAACAGCTCGATATTTTTCCCCCTCTTTGGGAGGTCTTACGTTTCCTGAAATCATATCACCGGTTCTTAGATGAAAGCGGCGGATTTGAGATGGAGACAGATAGATATCCTCATCTGAAGGCAGATAATTCTCAATCCTTAAAAAACCATATCCGTCAGGTAGGATTTCTAAAACCCCTTCAGCCATAGCATTGCCATGCTCATCGGCAGCTTCCATTATTTTAATTATAAGCTCGTGCTTCCGATATTTATAGTAACCGGGAATTTTCTTTTCCTTTGCAATTTCATGTAATTGAGCTATTGTCTTTTTTTCAAGTTCTGTAATAATCAAAACTTCACTCCTTAAAATTTAGTAAAAATGCAACAAAAATTTCAATGTTCAGCCTATATAAAATCGGGCTAAAGAGATAAATATAAGTTAAAGTCAATTTTTAATAAGCAAGGATCATTTTTGATATTTGAACTAAAACAGGAAAATAAATGATGAGTGATAAAGCGCTAGGTTGGAAAGAAATTCCAAATGAAAATTAATTATACATAAGTTAAAAAAGAGCCCTCCATGGGGCTCTTTTTTAAGATACACCGAGGAGGATTTGCCTTTGCTTTAATTATAGCATCTTAGGCAAACTACGTCAACATTGGACGTGTCTCGTTTCTTTCTTGATCTGATAAGTCTGTTACTATCCACAAGTTCAACTTCTACTATATACCTTTATATAGGGTATCGGTATTTTGACCTAGCCATAGGTCATTCTGAAGGCAGTGAAAGATATCACTTATATGCGCAAAAGTCAACAATGTATTCAGGATGAAAATCGCTGTCAGTTTGAACTAAATAACAGCAGATTCTATCTGTTTATGCCAGTTGCTTTTTTACCACTAAGTTTTGACTTTATAATTATCATCGGTCTTTCTTTTGCAATATCTAAATCTTTTTGACTTGCTGCCTTTATTATGTGTTTGCCTCCGCAATTTTTGCATATAAGTTCTATTTTGTCAGTTCCAATATTCGCAGTTACAGCATAACTGCCACATTGGCACTGAATTTTTTTGTTTTCTGCCATATCATGAACATGATTTATCATTTCATACATTATGAATGGATTCGTAAAATAATCGTCAAAACCCATCTCGCGCATTAATGCTTCTACATCCCGACGATGCTTTTCGGCAATTGCCTCTATGTCTTCCCTCGGGCCAACATATCCCAGTTCATTACCGCAACCGGCACAACAGACTCTATACCCTCCGGGCTTATTAAGAGAGGCAAGAGTAAAATTAAATTTACTATATTCTTTGCACTGGTCACAATACATCTTCACAATGATTTCTTTCTTATTCCGATATACAATTAATGATTTTTGTTCATAACCTTGAAACAGGCTTACGGGAACGACATTTATATTGCTGCCTTTGAACAAAGCTATGAAAAATCGTGCATCTATCATTTGCACCACCAAATCAGTAAGATTTATTTACACATTATGATGATTTATCCCTTCTACTTAGTTTTATTCTACATGAAATTAAGAACTCCTTCTTTTGTAAGCAGAGTTTTTTAATTTCTAGCTATTTATTCTTACTATAAGCGGTGCATATTTTTCATCATAAATCTCAACGGTTTCTATAATAACGCTCTGGTGAATCAAGGCTTTTCCATCTACCACAAGATATTTTACACCATTTACTAAAATATCAGTATTTACCGGTCTGTTGGTGTCTTTCTCTTTTACATATAAACTCCCATCTTGAGTAATTTCTATTTTAAGCATTTTCTTTCCTACAACGAATCTCAAAGGAATTCGTGAAATGCATGTAGGATTTGAGTTTTCAACGACTATATAGCCTCTAAAATCGGAACCTTCCTGGGGTATGTTCACAAATAAACGGGGTTTCCATTCATACCCTGCAGGCAGATTTCCGTTAATATCTTGTATATAAACGTTCATTTTATCTGTAAGAATTTGAGTTTTGATTTTAATATTTGCCGATTTATCAGGTATGGAAAAGCCATCTACATACACTACATACTCTCCCGCTTGAGGAGTTTTGATATGTATGCTTTCCTCCATAGAATCGGCTTTTCCGGAAAATGCAATTTCCTTATACAACTCATCAGTATCTTTTTTATACAGATATATATCTATATCGCCCTTTGCTGCGTTTTCGGCGGCTGAATTTATGTACAGATCCATGGTATTTTCAGGCACCTTAAATGCAGGTCCTCTGACAAGTTTACCATCTTCAACTTTTATCGTCTCCGAGATAATTCCTTCGTTTTTCTCAGCAAGGCCTGCCCCTTCAAGTCTTCCTTTGAAAACGCCGCTGCCATTTTTCAGTAATATTTCTTTTGAAAGATAATTTTCCCCTTTTCCCACTGCAAAGGAAAGCTCTTTTACATCCGAAAAAATCCCAAAAGCCTCAGACGACAGCTGATAGGCTGTTTTTACAGCTCCGAAATCTGATAAATTATAATCAGAAACTACAACGGCTTCCCAAATTCCCGGTTTTGGCTCGGTTGCTTTGAATACCGTACTTTGTTTTGGTGAAATATAGTCTGATCCTGCTGTATCTTCATAAACCTTTTGCCCGTTAGGATCATAAACATATAGCATAGCTCTGCCCATATGGGGTAGCGTGTTGTCAATTTTTAAAGTGATATCAAGTTCTGACATTCCGGATGCTGTTTTAAAGAAATAACGCGTCCAATGGCAAGGCGAAAGCTCACCTTTTAATAAAATCTCGCTGGTTTTTCCAAGGTCATGTGGTACAACTGCCGTTGTTGTAAAGCTTGCAACGGATTTTCCGCTTAATTTATCGTAACCCGTTATTTTGGTATTATAAAGCCCCGGGTTCTTCGGAAAATCATAAGAAAACATAACTTCTGCTTTATTTGTTGGTGCAAGCGTTACTTCATTTTTATCTGTGCTTGCCCACTGTTGGTCTGATTCTAGTTTTATTGTTTGTAAACTATCAGATAAATTTGCAATTAAAACTTTCAATTGAGCCTGCAGTTCATCGCGGAACATGATACCTTCTATATACTCTTGCGAATCTTTCAAACTCATGGCTGCCTTTGATGTATTAAGTAAATTCCCCTCATTTACTAACATATTCCAACTTTTTACAACATCGATAAGCCCACTGCCCTGCTCTATTTCGAGATAACCATCGATTTTCCTTGCGCCGGCCTCCAGTGCTTTTATGACCGATCCTGAAGAAGTGTCCAGCCCGGCGGCTTTTGCCTTTTCAAGTATAAGCGCACAGCTGCCGGAAGCAAAAGGCGCTGCCATACTTGTGCCGTCCATCAAAAAATAACCGCCGCTGTCCCAAATATTTGCAGTTGATATAACGCTGGAGGGAGCAACTACTGTGGGTCTTGATGTGCCATGGCCTACGCCGGTATAATACCATAGTGTTTCAGTGGGCACGTTAGCATTGTAGTTAATTTTCCAAAGGTTAGGGGACATATATGCGCCTACCGTAATTACATTGTCAATTCCACTCATGTCGTAAGCTGTCGCGAGACCGGGGCCGCCATTTCCTGCCGCTATAACGATAATGGCATCGCTTTTGGCAGATAAATCTTTCAAAACTTTGGCTTGAGCATCATGGCTTGCTGTAGAAGATATTAGGTTTCCGATACTGACATTTATAATATCTGCTCCTTGGCTTGAGGCGTATTCAATCGCCTTAAAGATGTTGTCCCAATTTCCATCTCCGGAAGATTCAACAGCTTTTAACACCATTATTTCGGCACCCGGAGCCGTTCCTTTAAGGTTTCCGTTTGCTCCTAGAATACCTGCTACATGGGTTCCGTGACCATTGCCGTCAAAACCAAGTTTTATAAAATTACCATTGCTTTCGATATCGGCAACTACAAAGGAGGATTTTTCAATATATTCAGTTAAGGGATTGTCAGTGCCAAAAAAACCAACATCGTGGTTTTTTGCATATATTTTTAAAGGCTCTTCATCAGAAAAATTGAAATTTTGATTAGTGTCTACATAAACTGTGTCATATATGCCGGAAAGCTCTTCGTCTGCTACTAAAATTCCAAAAACACCGTTGCTTTTTCCGTCTCTGTTTACATCCTGGCATATAGGACTGTTTTCGCTAATTTGGCTTTCTTTAAATGTTCCAAGATGTAAAATGCCTGATTTAGTTTGAACTTCGCCAATAGCGTATTGATTTTTATCAATGCTAATTTGATATCCGTCAGGAGCAGCTGCAACTTTTGTTTCGACTAAGCCTTCCTTTGTAAAATCAATATAATCAATTATTTTTGAATTCCCATCAGGAGTTTTTTGAAGATCGGGGTGGCTGGCATCCACACCTGTGTCGACTATTGCCACCTTGATTCCTCTTCCAATTGCTCCGAATTGTGCTTTAAATTCATCTGCTTTAATGGTCCGTAAAGCCTCATGCATTCCTATACTTACATCGAAGGTAGGCTCTTGGCCACTGGCAGGCGCGGCAAAGCACAACGTCCCAACTAATATCAGAGCAAGTATTGAAATGTACTTTTTCATAGCAATCATTCCTAAATTCATTTAATGTTTAATCAGAGATAGTAAGATCATGTATGGTATCTGCGAAAAACAAGCCATTGTCATAATCGCCTATGCAAATAACTTCATCTCCGACTAAAATTTTACTAATTCTTACTTCCCTGTTGTCTTTGTAGAAAATAGTGTCACTAGTATAATACACATGCTGGTTGCTCTTTGTCCCATCACTGTTTTTTACGCTTACAACAATAACTTTTACATCTTCATTGACGTTAACAACTGTTCCGGTTAAAGTTTCTTTTACATTTTTAACCGTTACATCAATCCTCACTGCCTCGTTATTTTCCACTTCCACATCAACGTAGTAGTTTGGTCGAATTTCCGTAGCATCTATTCGCTCTCTATCTTTAATTATTTCTGTATCCCTGGTTATGGTAATTACATGCTCTTTTCCATCCTCATCCACTACCGTAATGGTATCCTTGCTGTCTGTAAATGTTACTGCTTTTACTGTGCCGCTGACATCCTGTTCTGTACTTTCGGCTACTATTTTTACAACAACATCATATTCTAAAGTCAATTCTACTTCGTCGTCTGTTTTAAGATCACTAATATCAGCGCTTTTGCTATTTTTGCGTATAACCGCATCCTCATCTACTTCATAATCATGTTTCCTGCCATTATCATCTTCAATGGTTATTGTAGGATTTTTGGTGGAAAAATCGATATCAACTATAGTCCCTGTCACTTCTTTTGTAGCAGACTCAGCATTAATTTTTGTTACTTTGCCATCGGTAATCGTTACAGTTGCCGTATCGCCGATTACCAGTTTATATATATCGGTGGTTTCTCCATCGCGAATTATCTTAGCATCTGATGCTATTGGGTAGCTTTCATATTTTTCGGTATCATCATTTTCTATTGTCAAGACCTTAGTAGAAGTATTTATCCCTCTTATAATCCCTTCAATGGTCGCAGTTCCGGTTGTAGTACCAGAGGTAGAGCCTGGCTCTTCATCGCTGTAAGCTATTTCAATATATGAGGCTGTATTTCCATTTGCTATTATGCTTACTGTATTTCCTTCTTTTATATCAGCCAGCGACGCCTTGCTAAGCGCACCGTCTTCATCTTCTTTATATATCACAGTGCTGTAAGTATTTATAGTATATGTTTTAGTTGCTCCTGTGCTCAATTTTACTTCAACAGAGGGCAGTAATGTTGTATCTACTTCCTCAACCGTTCCTTTAACGATACTGCTTGTGATATTTCCGGCTTTTATCATATTGTTTAGGACTGCAGCTACTTGAGCTCGAGTAACTTTGTCATTTGGCTTAAAGCTTTTATCGGGGTATCCCTGCATTATGCCCTTTTCAACCGCAATCTCAATATAAGGTTTTACCTCAGGCTCTATAAGGTAACCATCTGTAAACGACAAAGAAACAGTTAGGTTAGTACGGTTTTTAGCTTCTGATTCAAGGCCTAGAGCTCTTACCGCAAAAACCGCAATTTCCGATCTTGTTGCAGCATCAGCAGGCCTAAAGTCTTTAAGGTCATCTCCGGAAATAATACCCTTTTCTACAGCTACTGCTACATATCCTCTTGCCCAAGGTGCAACAGAGCTTGCTTTAGCAAAAGTCGACGGAATGCTCTTGCCTGCCGCCTCGCTCTCCCACCCCATTAATCTTACTAACATAGTAATTAGTTGTTCTCTCGTAACAGAATTATCCGGGCCATAACTAGTATCGCTCATCCCTTTTACAATACCTAAAAGATTCATTTTTTCTATGTAGGGACGGGCCCAATCATATTTTGCCGCAGTTATGTCTGTAAATGTGGCAGCCGCGGCCGGTGTTAAGCTTAATGATGAAATAAGTAAGGCAATTGCCAATAAGGCAATAGATATCTTTTTTGTTCTACTTATCTTCATAAAAAATTCTCCTCCATAAAAATATTATCTTAAGATATTCTACAACTGTTGATATTTATCCTCTTTTTTTGAAGTTTTTGTTCTCTAATAAAAAGTATGCTCCCTGATGTAAAAGAATTTTATTGTTTTAAATATCTCTTACAAGGGAGCATACACATTACCGGCCTTTCAGGACAAAACCTTTATTTAAATTACTTATACTTCAGCTCTTCACTTGTTTCCACTTCGATTTCTATCGCCACATCATCTTTTGCTTTTATTTCAGCGTAATCTCCTTCTGTAATACCTGACAACTTTTCATCTTCACCATCAATGATAACTTTAGTGTCATTGTTAATATAAAATGTTTCAATATCTTCAGCTTCTAATAAAGCAAAATCAGTTACTTCAATCATCGGGCCTCTCATATAGATGGAAGCTTCATCTATCATTTTACCAAAAACGACAATTTTTTCGTCTACATAGTCTTCAAGTTCATCAATTTCTCCAATAAGCACGTAATGGCCTCGCTGAGTTTCGAGTTCATAGTGGCGACCTTCTATATCATTTACCCTTAGCACTCCTACAAACCCTTCTTTGTACTGGTCATGCACAAACAAGCTAATAGACTTTTTAGCCTTATTAACATCTACGACTAAACCTTTAACGGTTGTAGTAGCTTCATCAGCTCTTTCTGTCACTTGGATAAATATTACATTTTCATTTTTATCGAGAATAACTTTAACTGTATCTCCGATATTTAAATCCTTTAAGCTGTAATATTTTCCATCAATATAAACAGTGGCATGTTTTAACACATTATAAGTTACGGTTTCGGAATCATTTTCTAATGTTATTGTGAGTTCATCAAGATCAATATCTTCTATGGTGCCTGCAAACATATTCTCCGGAGCAAAAAACACGTCTAATCTGTCCATTAATACAGCCATCTCAGCCCTTGTAATAGGTTCATTCGGTTTAAATGTGCCATTTGTATCGCCTTCCATCAGACCCAGCTTTACGGCAACATATACATACCCAATCGCATTTTCGGGTATTGCCTTGGCATCTTTAAATGGAAGTTCCTCATCCATATGTTCTGTGGCTTCGCTTTCCATGTCTAATGCCCTGACTATATACCGCGCTACTTCATAACGTTTTGCAGGAGCGTTTAGATTAAAGCCTTTTAGTTCTTCGGGTTTTATAATATTCTTTTCTACAGCCAAAGCTACATAATAATAGGCATCATCCCATGGAAGTTTAATTTTCTTAATGTCATCATTGATTGTTACATCTTCTAGTTCTTCTTCGCATCCCATTACCCTTAAAGCCATTATGATGGCTTCTAAATGGGTAACGTTATTTCCCGGCCTAAATACACCTCCGGGATATCCCAAAATAACACCTTGATTGCACATTCTCTCTATGGCATCTTTTGCCCATTTAAAGTTTTCATCTACATCGTTAAATTTTGCCGCTTTTTTTAACTGACCGGGTGAAAGGTTGCCAGCTTCCGCCCCAAAAACCGGTAATGTGAAAACAATAAGCAATGCTGCCGCAAGGAACAGAACACCTACTTTTCTGCAAGTCTTCATTATTAATATCCTCCTTTTCCAAAAATTTTCTCACTTTTGTAAGTTGAGATATCGTATATCTATTTTAATGATATCAAAGGAGGAAATTAAATTAAAGACTATTTGACATTTGTAATCCTTTTTTAACTTTGCTGTAACATATCCTTAATCTTTACATTGATGAAGAAGAAGCATTTCCGGCAGTGGAAAAATACACAGAATTTTCAAGTTTCAGCCGTGCAAGATTATAATTGTATATGGCGCTCAGCCTTTGCAATTGAACTTGCTTTAGGCCATCTTCCGCTGCGGTAACGTCGACACTACGCACAAGCCCTGCTTCATAACTGAGTTTTGCAATACGCAGGCTCTCTTGGGCAACTTCTAGGCTCTTGTCTAGCACAGGTATATTTGTCTTAGCATCTTCAAAGTCCAGCCAAGTATTTCGTATTTCTGCCTCAGCACTGCTTTTTGTATTAGAAAGTTTAAGTTGCGCTTCTTCCATCGCATACTCTTTTTCAGCATAAGTAAATGTATTTGATGGATAGGCCTTGCTGCTAAGTTCAAAGTCCAGTTTAGCGATTTCGAAAGCGCCTTCAGCGCTAACAATGTCTATTCTATTGCTATTTGCCTGCTCTATTAATTCATCTAATGTCACATCCAAATTTTCCGGCGATTCTTTAAAAGAATCAGTAAGATTTATGTTTTTATCAAGGGGTAAACCTAATAGTTTTTTGAGGGTGATATAAGCTTTTTCTTCACTAGACTTTGCTTTAGATAAATCTCCCTCTGCTTTTGTAAGTTGAACTTGTGCATTTAATACCTCTGTTTTTGCAACAGTGCCGGCTTTATATTTAGCTTCGGCAATTCTAAGCATTTCCTGCTGCCTGTCTACTGCAGCTTGAGCAATTGCCACATTTTCTTTAGCTAAAAGAGCTCCATAATATCCAGCCTCGATACCGTATTCAACGCCTTTTATCGCAACTTCAATACCTCTCTGGGCTAAGTCGACTCCAATATCAGCTTGTTTTTTACCCAAGTCCTGGGCGTATTGGTATTCAAAAGTACCAGATATTATTTCTCTTCCCAGCATATCTTCTTCTTCTTTTACTTTCTTTTCTTGATATACTAACTCTTTCCTTGCAAGCTGTGCCTTTTGTAAGGCAAGCTGTGATAATTTTATTTGCTGATTATTTTCTTCTGCAATCTTTACAGCATCTTCCACTGATAAACTAAGTACTTCATTGTCGCTATTTTCCTGTGCAAAGGCTATGCTCGATATCATCAGTGACAATACGAGCACAAAAATCGCCATCTTACTTAGTAAAGCTTTTTGCATTCCACTACCTCCTATAGTTATATTTTAACCGCTAGCCTATTTTTACACATCCGCTGGTTTTCTTCTGTTTCGCCAATTATTAGTATACCGTGACAAGATATCTTGCCAATCTTCAAAAATTGTATACACCACAGGAATTACTACCAGAGTTAAAACTGTTGAAACAGTTAAGCCTCCGATTATGCTTGTTGCCATGGGAGCAGCTAGCTCAGCGCCTTCTCCTATCCCTAAAGCAAGCGGTACAAGTCCTAAGATTGTAGTCAATGTAGTCATTAGTATAGGTCTTAGCCTTGAAGGTCCTGCTTTAATAATCGCTTCTGTTCTTGACATTCCTTTTGCTCTGTATTGATTTACAAAGTCTAAAAGTACTATTGCATTGTTAACAACCACTCCTGCCAGAATAATTACTCCCATTATTGAAGTCATGTTAAAGGTGCGTCTCGTAATAAATAAAGCAAATACTACGCCGATTAGAGCAAGTGGCACGGTAAACATAACTATAAACGGTTGCTTTAAGGACTCAAACTGTGAAGCCATTACCATATAAACCAAAACAACGGCTAGGATAAATACAAGTCCCAAATCCGTAAAGGATTCAGTCATTTGTTGCTGTTCTCCACCCATTTCTATGTTGTAGCCCTCTGGCAGTTTTAAAGTATCAAGCTGTTGCTGTATTTGGCGGTTTACTGAACCTGTAGCAGCGCCTGCAACATCTCCCGTCACTGTAACCTCTCGGGTTTGATTTTCTCTTGATATTGTTACAGGGCCGACACTTCTTTCTACTTGGGCTATATCCGAAAGTGTTATTAAAGCTCCTGAGGTATTTGGAATCAATAGATTTTCTATGCTGTAAATATCGCTTACTAAATCCTTATTTGCCTTTATAACAACGTCTATCTCTTCGCCGCCAATTTTATACTCTGTTGCAGTGCTGCCTGATATTGCGGCATTTACGGCTTGAGCTACCTGAGCAGAAGAAATGCCATACATGCTTGCCTTTTCTCTGTCAACTTTTATTACAAGTTCCGGTTTTCCTTCTTCCAAACTGCTTTTAACATCCCGAGTGCCAGGTACTTTCTTAACTAAATCTACAACTTGATTTGATATTTCATCAAGTTTGTCAAAGTCGTCACCTTTTACTTTTATTGAAATTGGCGTTAATAGATTGCCGCCGGAAAAGCCGATTCCGCTTAGTGCTTGAACTTCAATCTCGGCTCCGGCCATATCTGCCGTCAAGTTTCTTATTTCTTCGGCTACTTCTTCGGAGCTTCGTTCACGTTCAGACAAAGGTACGAGTTTTATAGAAATTCCTGCTTCACTGCTTTCCGAAAATGCTCCACCTATAGACATCGCCATAGTGGATCCGGTAGTTTGGAGTATTCCTTCGACCTCTGGAATTTTTTCAATCTTTTCTATAACTTGAGTTACAAATTCATCTGTTTTATTTAAATTTGTTCCGTAAGGTAATTTAACTGTAATGCTTATAGAACCGGCATCAGACCGCGGAAAAAACTCTGTACCAACAAATGGGACTAATGCTATGCTGACTACAAATAATCCAACCGCCCCAATAACTACCATTTTGCGGTGAGAAAGTGCCCATTTTAGCAAACCGGCATATCTTACTTCTACTCTTCTATAAAATCTTGCAAAGGCACGAAGAGGTGCGCTAAAAATGCTTGTCTTATTTTTAGCATTCTTTTCTACTGGTATCTCGTCTTCAGTAATTTCAACCATAAGTCTGGAAGATAACAGCGGAACCACCGTAAGAGCCACTGCCAACGAACACAACAGTGAAAAAGTGACAGTTAATGCCAATTGGTTAAATAATTGGGCTGTTATTCCTTGGACAAATACCATCGGCAAGAATACTGCAATGTTTGTAAGAGTCGAAGCGGTTACTGCCACCGCAACTTCATTTGTGCCGTCTAAGGCAGCCGTTACAGGGTCTTCGCCTTTTTCTCTGTGGGCAAAAATGTTGTCTAAAA
Organism: Tepidanaerobacter syntrophicus; assembly: GCF_001485475.2. NCBI lineage: Bacteria > Bacillati > Bacillota > Clostridia > Thermosediminibacterales > Tepidanaerobacteraceae > Tepidanaerobacter > Tepidanaerobacter syntrophicus. Next base: position 501,248 of record NZ_DF977001.1, read on the forward strand.
CAACAATGGAGTTATCCACTAACATTCCAACGCCTAAAGCAAGTCCTCCCAAGCTCAGCATATTTAAAGTAAACTTACTGAAATAAATAAGCACGAATGTAGCTATAATAGACACCGGAATTGAAATACCAATAATCAGCGTGCTGCGGAAGTGCTGGAGGAAAAGGTATATGACAAATATCGCTATTATTCCTCCCATTACTGCATTGCTTTCAACATTGTTAATCGACATTTGAATATAGTCGGATTGATCTAAGATAGGATCATATCCAATATCTATAGGAAGCTCCGATTTTATTTTTGCAAGCTCTGTTTTTACCTTCTGAGCTACTTGAACCGTGTTATAACCACTTTGTTTTTGGATACTCAGTGACAGACATGGTTTTCCATTGTAGCGTGTTATAGTTGTAACATCTTTGTTTGTATCTTTTACTTCGGCCACATCTCTTAACAATATCGTTCCGCCTTGAGGAAGAGTAATCGGCAAATTTTCAATTTCGGAAACATCTTTAAATTCTGCTTCAGTTCTAAGTATATACTTTTTATTACCCTGATCTACGTTGCCGCTGGGAAGATTGATATTTTCAGCTTGAAGCTTAGCTGATATCTGACTCATGCTAAGACCGTAATAAGCTAATTGGTCCGGGTCTACCTCTATACTTATTTCTCTTTCCGGGGCCCCCATAATATTTACAGATGCAACGCCTTCTATACGAAGCAGTCTATTTGAGATCGCATCTTCCGCTATATCATTTAGCTGCACAATATTGTCTCCGCCGTATAGAGCTATTTGCATTATAGGCATCATTGTAGGATCGAACTTCATGACCATAGGTTTTTGGGCACCCGAAGGCAGAAAGCCCCTTATCATATCGACTTTCTCTCTCATGTCCTCTGCCGCAACATCCATATTAGTGCCCCAATTAAATTCCACCATGACCATGGAGCTGCCTTCACTGCTGAGTGAAGTTATGTTCTTGACATTACTCAATGTGGCAAGAGTCTGCTCCACGGGCTTTGTTACCATACTTTCAACTTCTTCGGAAGAGGCGCCGCTAAATTGTGTCACAACCACTCCCATAGGAAGGGAAATATCCGGAAGTAAATCTATCCCGAGTCTTGCAAAAGAAATACCGCCCAAGACTATGATAATTAAAATTATCATAAGGGTAGTTACAGGCCTTTTTATTGAGAACTTTGCAAGATTCATTTTGATTCACCCCGGCCCTCTACCTTGACTTTCATACCATCAGTTACGAATTCTTGTCCTTCAACTATTATTTCCGTCCCCGGTTCCAAACCACTTTTAATAATCGCCTTCCCCATGGACACAGGGCCAACTTCTACATTTAGTGCTTTAGCAACATTATTTTCTACAGTATATATTGTCGAGGTGCCGTTGTAATATACGATCGCGTCTTCCGGGACTGTTACAGCATTTTCATGAACTGCCACTGTAAGTTTAACTCTTGCAAACATGCCTGACTTTAAAATATTATTTTCGTTTGGCGCTTGGACTTTCACGGGATATACTTGTGTTCTTGCATCTTTAAAAGGGCTTACGCTTGCGACTTTGCCTTTTAAAGTTGCATCGCCAAGGGCATCAGCACTAATTTCCGCTTCTTGTCCTGCCTTCAGGCCTGTTACCTTGTCTTCTGTAACATTTATTTGTATTTCAACGGTATTTAAATCGCCCACGGTAGCTACCGAATAGCCTGCAGCCACTAATTGCCCTACCTTAGCGGTGATGGAACCTATTACTCCATTAACCGGCGATGTTATAACGCAGTTATCAAGAGCTGTTTTTGCTGCAGAAAGTGCTGCTTCTGCCTGTTTTACTTGGGCACTTGCCAAATCAATGCTCCCTGGAGCTGTTTTTTCTTTTGTAAGTTCAAGTTGGGTTTTTGCCGATTCGTATTGTTCTTTTGCCACCTTGTATTGAAGTTCCGCAGCCTCAAACTGCTGCTGGGTGATAGCTTCCTCATCAAGGAGCGTTTTCATGCGCTCATAATTTTTCTCCGCATTATTAAAATTAGCTTCCGCTTGGGCTACTGCTGCTTCAAGCTGAGCAATTTGCTGAGGAAGTTGGCCGTTTTTTAAGTTGTTTAATTGAGTCATTGCAGCTTCGTAAGCTGCTTGAGCCTGATTTACCTGTGACAGGACATCTTTTTGCTCAAGCATAATTATGGTTTGACCTGCTTTTACTGAATCGCCTTCTTTCACTAAGATCTGCTCCACTTTACCACCCATTTTAGGCACAATGCTAATTTCGTTAAGTGCTGCTATCTTACCCGGAAAAGTTCGATATTCGGGCAAATTTTCTTGTTGTGCTATTGCTACTTTTACAGGAACAATTTTTTCTTTTTCTGTGCTGACAGTAGCATTTTGCTTTTTGCCGCAGCCGGATACTACCAAACTAAATATTATGGCAAGCGCAAGTATGTATGCTGCAAATTTTTTGTTCCTCATTTTATGATACACGCTCCTTTTTTAATAACGTTTATTTAAAGTTATTTTTATATTTTACCGAGAACCGTCTACAACAAGTCCATTTGCAACTATTTCTATTAAGAGTTGAACCATTTCTTCAAACACATCTGGGTCAAATGCTTTTTTGTGAAGTATGGGGTAGTATAATGTTTGCAAAACAGCAACAATAACTTCGGGACGATAATCGGTTATTATGCTCCCTTCCTGCTGCCACTTCTTAATCAGTGGTAAAAAATCATCTACAAACCGTCTGTTGCATTCTTTGATTTTTTCAACAGGAATTTTTCTGACTAGAAGATCTACCTCCTCTTCTAAAAACATTTGTTTGATTATGGAGTTTGTATTTATTACATGCAAAATCTTTTTAAAAAAGGCTTTAAAATCTTCCCTGGTAAGATGTCCAATATCTTTTTCCTGTTTCAAAAAATTTTCTTTTATGGCTTCTCCTTCGTTATTTATAACCTCAAGATAAAGCTCTTCTTTTGAATCAAAAAAAGTATAAAAAGAACCTTGGGCTATTCCTGCCGCTTTTGTCAGGTCTTCTATACTTGTCCTTCTTAGGCCGTATTTTCCAAAAAATTCTCGGCCTGCACTTATTAATTTGTTTCGTATAATCTGTTTTTCTTTGTCGCTGAACCCCCTTGCCATTTCTTCACCTCTTGTTCCTTAATCATGAACCAATGAATAAAAAATATTTATATTCATCTCATTCTATCTTCTGATGCTTCTTTTGTCAAGATTGTGTTGTTGTATAGTTTAATTTCGATTTTATCAATTATTCCGATTTAATTTTTTCACTATAAAATATATTACAGCACAAACAGCCACAAGTACAAAAGAACCCGGTGCTAAAAGCTCGTTTATATAAATCAAGGCTTTTTCTCCCATGCTGTAAATTACTGCTCCTTCAATAAAGAATCGGGCACTTCTGCTGAGAAACGCTGCTATAAAGAATGTAGCAAATCTCATATGAAATACGCCCGATGCAATTGTAAAAACTTTATAAGGAATAGGAGTGAACCCTGCTATAGCAACAGCCCAACCGCCATAACGAGCAAACATATCTTCTATTTTATGAAAATTATTTTGTTTTATAAATCTGTATAAAATCGGCCTACCGGCTTTTGCTCCTATAAAATAGCCAAAAACTCCTCCGAAAGTTGAGGCCAAAGAGGTAATTGCCGCATAATAAATGGCTTTATCAGGTGAAAAAATCGACAGAGGCAGTAATACTGCATCAGGAGGCACAGGGAAAAACGAAGCTTCAAGAAAAGATAAAATAAATAGTCCCCATGCACCGTTTTGTACAAAAAAGTCCTTTGTTCCTTCGATAAAATAAAAGATGTCTTCCATGTCATCACCACTTTTTAAAATTTCTGCAAAATTTTAAATAAGCCAAAATAGAAATTGACTCTAATGCAGAAATTTTTTTCTCCATTCGCTTGCTATTTCAGTATGCTTGTATTTATATGTTAAAACTCCCTTTTTGAAGTGGAATCAAAATTATATACCAAAAAAATAATATCATATTAAATAGTCCTTAACAACAAAAGTCTTGCTATAGCAAAAAGGCATTGATTAAATTATGGCTAAAAAGCCTATTACTTCGACCTAAAATACTATTTTTAAGAATGGTTTCTATGGGAAAATTTTTAATATATAATGATTTATAAGGGAGGGAGTTAAATGAATATGCTGACAATAGGCAAAATGGCGCGACTTAACAATATTTCTGAGCAAGCCCTGCGATTATACGACAAGATAGGACTTTTAAAACCTGATTATGTAGACGAACAGACAGGGTACAGATATTATAATATAAAGCAATGCGCGCGCCTTGACATGATAGCATATATGAAGGAACTGGGAATGAGCTTAAAGCAAATTAAAGAACATTTAGACAGAGAAGATGTAAATGTAATACTTGAGGTCTTGAGGCGGCAAAAAATATTGATCGACAAAGACATTGAGGAGCTTTTTCGCAAACAGAAAGCCATAATCAGATACATTGAAAACTATAACCGCTATCTAAATTTTCAAAAAGAAAGCTTTAAAGGACCAATTGTAGAGCACATTCCTTCACGAAAAATCTATTGTTATAAATGCAGTAAAAATGTTTATGAATGCAAAATGGACAGCTATGAATATATCCTAAGGGAACTTAAAAATCATATAATCCTTCACGATTTGCCAAGTATATATTTTTGTAATGTAGGTTCGATAATTCGCAAAAATACATTAGAACAAGAGGAACTTGCCTCAAATGAGATTTTTGTATTTGTTGATGACGAATTTACTTCAGATACCGGTATAGAAAAAATTCCGGAAGGAGATTTCGCCTGTATATATTTTAATGATTTTAATTTTGAAAAGGAAAAAGAATGCGCCGAAAAGCTTATACGCTATATTAAAGAAAATAGTTTTGAGATTATCGGAGATTATGTATGTGAAGTAATAGCTGAATTGCCTATTTTTCCTCATGACAGCAGGAATATGTCCGTTAAACTGCAAATCCCAATAAAAATTTAACAAAATTCTTGACTCTATAGTTGGTATAAGGTTTATGCTTAAATAAAGATAATATTTCAAATTTTGAAAGGGGATTTGTTGTATGCTGGAAAAAGTAAGGGTAATTCAGTATGGTTGTGGCAAAATGGGAAGGGTATTCTTGCGCTATCTTTATGAAAAAGGAGCAGAAATTGTCGGAGCAATTGATATGAACCCTGATGTAGTAGGCAAGGACGTAGGAGAGGTAGCAGGGCTTGGCTGTAAACTTAATGTGCCCGTTCGCTCCGATGCCGAAAATGTATTTGCGCAGTGTGATGCCCACGTGTGTGTAATCGCCACCAGAAGTCTTCTATCTGAAGTTTATGATGCTTTTGAGCTTGCGGCCCGTTATGGTGTAAACGCCATAAGTACTTGTGAAGAATCTTTTTATCCCTGGAACACTTCACCTGCACTGACAAATAAACTAGACAAGCTTGCAAAGGACAATAACTGCACATTGGCCGGTTCGGGTTATCAAGATGTTTTTTGGGGCAATCTTATAACATCTATTGCCGGAGCCACTCATCATATAACAAAAATTGAGGGTTCTTCCAGTTATAATGTTGAAGAATATGGTATTGCACTAGCCGAAGTGCATGGCGCCGGACTTAGCCCAGAAGAATTTGAAGAGAAGATTGCAAAAAATGATTCGCTGCCATCTTACATGTGGAACACCAATCAATGGCTTTGTTCACAACTTGGATGGAGCATAAAGTCTATGAACCAAAAACTTATACCTCTATTTCATGATAAAGACGTCTATTCAGAAACTTTGGGAAAGACCATAAAAGCCGGCAACGCTTTGGGCATGTCTGCAGTAGTTACTACTGTCACTAATCAAGGACCTATCCTTGAAACCCAATGTATTGGAAAAGTATATCCGGAAGGTGAAGTAGACACCAATTTATGGACTATATATGGAGAACCAAATACTACATTAAAAATAGAAAAACCTGATACCGTAGAGCTTACCTGCGCAACAATCGTCAACAGAATTCCTCAGCTGATAATGGCTCCAGCAGGGTATTACACAACCGAAAAAATGCCTCCCGCAAGATACCTTACTTATCCGATGAATGTATATGTAGACGATTTTTGGCGCTAATTAAACGGCCACTTACAAACTTATGAGTAAAGCCGGCGCTTTTTAGCGCCGGCTGTCATCTTTTTTATGTGCTCATCCAGTTCCATACTTTGCTTTCTTCTTCTGCGTACCATTCTTCTGTACCTGTTAGGAAGCGGTAAACATTATCTAGGGAACTTAAATGTTCTTTTTCCTCTTCCATTAAAAGTCTAAAAAATTCTCTTTCACGCTTATCTTCGACTTTTTCGGCAAATTCTCTATACATATTGTAGCCTTTTTTCTCCATTTCCATTGCTAGTCTGTATCCCTCAATGTTATCCAGTGGCATGGCTTTTTTATCTTTATCAAGCTCATAAAATATCTTTTTTACCTCAGGCTCTAGAGAAAAAGCCGGTCTGCTCGCAGGTTTTACTTCACTGCCGCTTTGTAAGCTTTCGTAGATTTCCATGATTCTTTTTGCGTGTTCATTTTCTTGAATTGCCAGTGATTCAAAAAGTCTCTTTGCTAAAGGCTGATTTGTTTCTTTGGAGATTTTTGTATAGAATTGGTAGCCGTCTTCTTCGAATTTTAAAGCAGCTTGTAAATATTCATCCATTCTTTTCATCTCCTTTTATATATTAATGGTTATCATTTATATTATTCTACATATCTTATCTATTTCCTTCATTTAGTAATAGTATACGTACTTCTTTTTCCTTACGAATTTTTTGTATAGTAATGCTCCGGCAATAAAACCGAAAATATGAGCCCACCACGCTACTCCGCCTATTACATTTCCGGAAATTCCGGACATAATGCCGGAATTAACTTGAGTTATAAACCAAATTAGTAGAAAAATAGAGGCGGGCACGCGTATTATAAACGGAAAAAATGGAATAAGTGTTATGATTCTTGCAAAAGGAAACATCATAAAATATGCTCCCATAACGCCTGCAATAGCACCGGATGCACCAACTGTCGGCACAGTCAGCAGTGGGTTAAAGGCAAAATGGGCAATGCCTGCTATAAGACCGGTTAAAACATAAAAAATCAGAAAGCGAATAGGTCCCATATAATCTTCAACATTGTCTCCGAAAAGCCAAAGAGACCACATATTGCTGATTAAGTGTGAAAAATTCCCGTGTAGGAACATACTTGTAAAAAGTGGAATATAGCTCATTGGATCTTTCCAGCCCGCAAGCAGTCTTGCAGGGATGAAAGAATAAGTAAGAACCATCTTTAAAGCTTCATCAGGCGGCATTATAAGTTGATTCAAAAATATTACTGTATTTATTATTATTAATGATAAAGTAGCTATGGGAACTCTTCGGCTTGATGCGGTATCTCTCAGGGGAAACATATCATTAGCCTGCCTTTCTTTGCCGGTTTTCTAAAACTCTTATTAATTACTATTATAACTTAAAAAGAGAAGTTATGCCAAATTAAAAAGGCTTCTTTGTAAGAAGTCTTTTTTGATAAATTACTATTTTCTATTGGCTGGTTCGATATTTATTTTTTTACCCTTTATTTGATTGTTCTTCATAGTGTGAAGAACATCGGAAGCGTATTCTGATGGAACATCAACGAAAGTAAATTTATCATAAATGTCTATACTGCCGATAAGTTTACCTGGCATTCCGGTCTCACCGGCAATTGCACCAACTATATCTTTTGCGCGTATCTTTTGGTTTTTTCCGATATTGATAAAAAGTCTTGTCATCTCCGAAGATTCCTCAGTGTTTTCAAATGATGGGCTGAAATTTTCCCCTTCATCTTCTCCACTCTTACCTAACGCCATTTTTAGTAAAGATGCGGCAATATCTAGTGAAGTATACTCATCTTCCATTTGTTTTTCAATCCATTGGGTATATTTCGCAAGTCCTCCATCATCTATTGTCTGTTTTACCTTGTCAAAAATCAGGTTTACCCTGGTTTCTTCAACATCAAAGAGTGAAGGAATTCCTCTGCGCATAATGCGGGTATTGGCATACCTTTGTATGTCTTTTAGTTTATATACATCTTTTCCGGTGGCCAATGTAAAAGCTTTACCCGACCTTCCGGCCCGCCCTGTCCTGCCTATTCTGTGCACATAGTATTCATCGTTTTGGGGCACATCAAAGTTTACAACCACGTCTACATCATCTACATCAAGTCCTCTTGCAGCAACATCTGTTGCAACGAGTATATCAATTGCGCCGCTTTTAAATTTTGACATAACCCTGTCCCGCTGAGCTTGGGACATGTCGCCATGCAGACCCTCTGCCGAATAACCCCGTGCCTGAAGCTGCTCTAAAAGCTCATCTACACGCTTTTTGGTATTACAAAACACAAGTGCCAAATTTGGATTGTAGAAATCGATTAAGCGGGATAGAGCCTCAATCTTGTCCCGTTCCTTCACTTCAAAATAGTACTGTTCTATACTGGGAACGGTAAGCTCTTTATGGACAACCCTTACAAGTTGTGGATTGTTTAAATATTTGTCAGCAAGTTCCAAAATAGGTTTGGGTATAGTTGCTGAAAACATTAAAGTTTGCCTTGTTTTAGGGGTATCTTCCAGAATCTTTTCTATATCTTCCCTAAAACCCATATCTAACATTTCATCTGCTTCATCCATTACAACTATTTTTGTGCTTTTAAGTTTAATTGTGCGCCGCCTCATATGATCCATGACTCTACCGGGAGTGCCTATAATAACCTGTACGCCGTTTTTTAAGGCGTGAATCTGTCGCTCTATCGGCTGGCCTCCATATACAGGCAGCGTCTTTATTCCTTCTTTATATTTAGAAAGCGCTTTTAACTCTTCCGCTACCTGAATCGCAAGTTCTCTTGTAGGGCATAAAATTATTGCCTGCTGGCTTTTATCATTCGGGTCTATCATGTCTACTATAGGCAACCCAAACGCAGCAGTTTTGCCCGTCCCCGTCTGTGCCTGGCCTATAACATCTCTTCCTTCGTAAATGAAGGGTATGGCCTGGGCCTGAATTGGTGTTGTCTCCTCAAAGCCCATATCATTTATGGCTCTGAGCAGTTCTTTCGATAAATTTAGTTCTTCAAATTTCATTTGTGACATTAAAAAATCCTCTCATATTTTCTTTTGTTGACATTGACTAAAATATATTAAAATGGTCAACGTTACAATTATACCAGCATATCGTTGATTTCACAACTATTATTTTTCATATTGATTTAAATTTAGGAAAAATATTTCCTCTAGGTATTGATATTGAAGGATTATTGGCAGCTGCCGGTTGATTTTTTGGTGTAAAAGTAAGGTATTGACAAGTTTATTAGTATATCATAATATTATAATATACTAATTTGTGAGGGAGTGCACAAATGGATAATGACATGAATAAATTTGCAAAAATTGCTGAGGTTTTAAAGGCACTTTCAAATCCGGTAAGGCTTTGCATAGTCCACGGTTTGCTTGAAAAGGGCAGCTGTAATGTTTCATACATGGAAAAGTGCTTAGAGGTATCGCAGTCCGGCATTTCTCAACATCTATCAAAACTTAAATCTGCCGGAATCGTCAAATGTGAGCGCATAGGAAATGAAGTGCATTATGCGATAGCAAATGATGATGTTAAAAAGTTTATTACATCAATTTTTGATAACTTTGTCTTAAGCTAGACAAAACTCAATGGAGGTTGAAAATATGAAAAAAATATTAATTGTGGGCGGTGTGGCAGGAGGAGCTACTGCAGCCGCAAGACTCAGAAGATTAAATGAGGAAGATGAAATAATTATTTTTGAGCGAGGGGAGTATATCTCCTTTGCTAATTGCGGACTTCCTTACTATATTGGCAATGTTATTTCAGACAGAAATAAACTTTTAGTGCAGACAATAGAAGGAATGTCCAAACGCTTTAATCTTGATATACGCAATTTTAGTGAAGTAATAGATGTCGATAGAGAAAATAAAACCGTCAAGGTGCGAAATGTAAAAACCGGTGAAACCTATACGGAAAATTATGATATATTAATTTTATCTCCCGGCGCAAAACCGTTAAAACCTAAAATCGATGGCATAGACGAGGCTGATAATCTTTTCGTCCTGCGCAATATCCCTGATGCAGATGATATCAAAAAATTTATAGAGGAAAATAAACCAAATCGTGCAGTAGTTATCGGCGGCGGCTTCATCGGTATTGAAATGGCAGAAAATTTGGCCTTGCGAGGTATCAAAGTTACTATAGTAGAAAAACTTAATCAGGTTTTACCGCCCCTTGATTTTGAGATGGCGCAAATTGTCCATCAAGAAATAAACGCAAATGGGGTCGACCTTATTTTAGAGGACGGTATTGCGGGATTTAAGGATAGGGGCAGAAAAATTGTTCTTGAAAGCGGCAAAGAAATTGATACAGATATGACCATATTATCAATAGGCGTTGCGCCTGATCTTCCGTGCTCAGAAAATCCTCTTGCAAAATCCTGCGGCTTGGCTTTAGGTAAGAAAGGCCATATTGTAACCACAAAACAGCTTCAAACAATAGATGCTAAAACCGGTCAAGTCGTCGAAGACATATATGCTATAGGTGATGTGGCTCAAATAACAGACTACGTAACAGGCGATGAAACAGCGGTTCCTCTTGCAGGGCCTGCTAATCGTCAGGGACGTCTTGCAGCAGACCACATAAATGGTATAGATGTAAATTATACCGGCGCACTGGCAAGTTCAGTCCTTAAAGTATTTAACCTGACAGTAGCTTCAACCGGAAACAATGAGCGCCAGTTAAAAACCAAAGGCTTAAAATATAAAGCTGTACATGCCCACCCTGCAAACCATGCTACTTATTACCCCGGCTCATCTCAAATCGCCATGAAACTTTTATTTGACCCGGATAGCGGCAAAATATATGGAGCACAGGCTGTCGGAAGAGAAGGCACCGAAAAGCGAATAGACGTAATTGCCACAACGATAAAACTTGGCGGCACAATCCGCGACTTACAGGGTCTTGAGCTGTGTTATGCTCCTCCTTATTCGTCGGCCAAAGATCCTGTAAACATGCTTGGCTATATTGCCTGTAACGTAGCAGACGGTGTTTATGACATGGTATACTGGAATGAAATTGATGATATCGTAAAAAATGGCGGCTATTTGCTGGATGTAAGGACACCTCTTGAATTTGGAGCAGGGCATATAGAAGGCGCTGTAAATATCGAGCTTGATGAGCTAAGAAACAGGATTGATGAAATTCCTGTATCAAAGGATACTCCTATTTATGTTAATTGTCAGGTGGGTCTTAGAGCATATCTTGCAATTCGGATATTGCAAGCAAATGGTTTTAAAAAGATTTACAACCTTTCCGGCGGATACCTGACATATAAAGAAGCAAAATATAAGATTCAAAACAGCAGCAATGCAATCTCAGACACCCCTTTTGAGGATAAAAAGCAAGAGGTTTCTCCGCCTTCTACGCCACAAATCATTAAAGAAATCGATGCCAGAGGTTTGCAGTGTCCCGGTCCCCTTCTTGCAGTCTATAATACTCTAAAAGATGCAAAAGAAGGCGATCAAATAAGAGTAACCGCCACTGACTATGGTTTTGCAGCCGATATAGAAAACTGGTGCAATACTAATGGTCATAAACTTATTTCTCTTACCCGTGATAACGGCAAATACACGGCGCTTATACAAAAGGGAGACAAAGAAAGCAGATGTGCCTTTCCTTCTTCTGCCCCACCTCAAGAAAATGCCACAATTGTATTATTTAGCGGCAATCTTGATAAAACTTTGGCTGCTATGATTATTGCTCAGGGGGCAGCTATGCAAGGCAAAAATGTCACCGTGTTTTCTACGTTTTGGGGTCTTAATGCTCTTAGAAAAGACAAACCTGTAAAGGTCAAAAAGAACTTCATAGAGAAAATGTTCGGCTTTATGATGCCTCGCGGCGCATCAAAAATGCCTCTTTCAAACATGAATATGCTGGGAATAGGACCTGCCATGATAAAAAGTCTTATGAAAAGCAAAAACGTGAATGACATTGATACAATGATAAAATCAGCGATGGATTTAGGCGTAAAATTTGTCGCATGCACAATGAGCATGGACCTTATGGGCATAAAACAAGAAGAGCTCATTGATGGTGTCGAGCTCGGCGGTGTAGCCACATATGTCTCTAGAAGCGAAAATGCAGGAATAACATTGTTTATATAGCATTATATAGGGCTGTAGGCAAAAACCTATAGCCCTATATAATTATCTCTATTTAGTATTCAAAGCACTCAAAATCAATCATCCGCGTAGCCGGTGCTTTTAGGTTTTGACCGGCAACTGCCTCTTATAGGTGTGAGTAAAACGCCTATTTGGTAGGTGATTATGATTGGAGGTTATTATATTATATATAGAGTAAAAATCATTGACATGCTTTGTATAGGGTGGTATTCTATAGGTAAGGTTTGAGAATGATTTTCGTTATCTTATATTTTCAAATTAACACTAATCATGGAGGTGCTTTAAAATGACGGTAAGTTTAGATAGTGCCCCTATAGGTGTAAGGGCAAGGGTTAAAAATATTTCGGATGGAAATATAGGTAAAAAACTCATGGAAATGGGTATTGTCCCAGGCACTGAAATATTTGTAGAGGGAATGGCACCTCTAGGAGATCCGATTAAGATTTCAGTTCGCGGATATAAACTTGCACTTAGAAAAAATGAAGCAAAGAGGATTTTAGCAGAAATTTAGTTAAATCCATTTTTTATTTAATGTTAGTTGAGAATGATTATCAATCAAGGGAGGTAATGTCTTCATGCACATCATAGCGCTGGCCGGCAATCCTAACTGCGGCAAGACTACCATCTTTAATGCTCTTACCGGTGCCAATCAGTATGTTGGAAACTGGCCAGGTGTCACTGTAGAAAAAAAAGAAGGAAAATTGCGATTTGGCGGCGATGAATATAGGATTGTGGACTTGCCTGGCACTTATAGTCTTACTGCTTATTCTCAAGATGAAGTTGTTGCAAGGAACTTTATAGTAATGGATAAGCCGGATTTAGTTGTAAATGTAGTCGATGCATCTGCTATAGAAAGAAACTTATATCTCACAATTCAGCTTTTAGAAATGGGAACAAAAGTAATAATAGCCCTTAACATGATCGACGAAGCTGAAAATAAGGGAATTAAAATTGATGTAAATTCTCTTGAGAAAAAAATTGGCGTACCAATCGTTCCTTTAGTTGCTTCTAAGCAAAGCGGCATTAATGATTTGAAAGCAAAAATTGCCGAAGCTGTTCACGGTCAAATGCCGCCAAGCGTAAAAATTACTTATGGTCCCGCTATAGATAGTGCAATCTCTTCTTTGTCTCAAATAATAACAGAAAGCGGCATTAGCGGCGACTATCCCCCTAATTGGCTGGCACTAAAGCTTTTAGAAAACGACAGATATATAATGGATTATATAGAAAAAGAATCATTAGAAGTTGCAAATAAAGCTAAAATTTGCATAAATGACTTAAAAACATCTTTGGGCATTGAACCCGAAATCGCAATTATAGACAAAAGATATGAATTTATAAATGAAATTGTCAAAGACTGCGTAAAGCAGCCTTTAGAACAAATCGAAACCACTTCTGATAAAATCGACAAGGTGCTCACAAATAAATGGCTAGGTCTTCCTATACTTGCCTTGATAATGTTTACTATTTATCAACTCACCTTTATTGTTGGCCAGAATATTTTAGGAGATAGTGTAGCATTTTTTTTGGAAGTCTTAGGTAGCAATGTGGCTTCATGGCTTGAGAGTATTAAGGCTCCGGAACTGTTAATCGCATTTATAACTGATGGTATTTTTGGTGGAATCGGAGTGGTTCTTGAATTTATTCCCTTAATCATGGTGCTTTATATCTTGCTAGGCATACTTGAAGACAGCGGTTACATGGCAAGAGCCGCATATATAATGGACAGGGTAATGATGGCGCTGGGTCTTCACGGTAAGACCTTTATATCAATGATAGTTGGTATAGGATGTAATGTTCCAGGCATAATGGCGGCAAGAACTTTAGATAGCGAAAAAGACAGGATGATAGCCATTCTCATTAATCCTTTTATATCTTGTGGAGCAAGGTTGCCTATTTATTTGCTATTTATATCAGCATTTTTTCCGGATAATGGTGGAATAATTTTATTTACCATCTACGCTATAGGATTTGTTGTGGCTGTATTGATGGGCAAAATTTTCAGTAAAACCTTGTTTAAAGGTGAAGCTTCTTATTTCCTTTTAGAGCTTCCGCCTTATCGCATGCCTACTTTAAAGGGTGTTTTAATACACATGTGGGATAAAGTCGGTGGATTTTTGAAGCGAGCCGGAACAGTTATTTTTTTATTGGTTACATTGCTTTGGGCGCTGTCCGTGCTGCCTTATGGCGTAGAACCTTACAGTCAAGCCAGTATTTTAGGCAGGATCGGTTCATTTATTGCCCCTATCTTTAAGCCTGCAGGGTTTGGTACATGGCAAGCATCTGTCGGACTTTTTGCAGGAATAGTTGCAAAAGAGGCGGTTGTGGCAACGCTCGGCATGGTATATGCAGGTGTCCAGGAAGGCACCCAGCTTATATCATCTATCCAACAGGCTTTTACTCCACTTAGTGCCTTTTCTTTTATGATTATGGCTTTGCTTTATACTCCCTGTGCTGCTGTTATAGGAACAATAAAAAGAGAAACAAATTCGTGGAAATGGACTTTATTCGCTGTTGTCTATACTTTTTTAACAGGTTGGACTGCCTCAGTTCTTGTGTTTCAAATCGGCAGGCTTTTGGGTTTTGAGTAATAAAGCGGCAAGGATCGTGAGGTGTAAAAATGTTATTCGAAGCTTTAATGCAAATAAGTAAAATGGAATTTTACTCTTTGACACAGCTTGCAAGAAATCTCAAAGTAAGCGAAGACATGGCTCATCATCTGGTAGAACAGCTTAAGGCAATGGGCTATATTAAAGAGGAATCCTTTGGCGTAGAATGCGGCGGCGACTGTAAAACGTGTGCTGGCTGCCCGGCAGCAAAGGGCGCTCTACCTATAAAAACGTTGGTCATAACTGAAAAAGGCAAACAGGCTTTGAACCTTGCTAATTAATGAAGTTAAAAATCAAAAATAAGCCACCCTCATGTTATATGATACCGGGTGGCTTATTTGCAGTTTTAAAACTTATTCCATTACTTCGTTATTATCTATCACTATCTGTCCTTCAAATAAATAAGCATTGTTCATCTTGACAACTTTTCTAAAGAAACTCAAGGGCACAAAAGTTTTTTCGTTACAAAGTTCCGGCGCTCTTTCAAGTTTAATTATATCTTTGTCTGCAATGTACTCATTTTTTCCTATCGTCAACTGTATATCCTGTCCCAATGAAACACTTTGTGTTTCATTATGCCATAAAACTTCGTATCCCAAGGCCTCTGCGATAGCTCTTAAAGGAACCATTACCGTGCCTTCTTTTTCATAAGCAGGTGGAGCTTCTATTTTCTTATCTTCGACTATAATTTCTGCACTTGAAACGTCATACCCTACCATGTCTTCTATTTTGTCAGGAAGAACAATCACTTTTTCAGGGGTTGTCTGAGCAGGTATACTTTTTGTAGATATTGTATAGATTACTACAAGCCTTTTCCCCGCAAGTTCCCCTTCGTAAGGTGTTCCATCGTAAAATACGATTTCGGTTTCATCTGAAATGTTAAGTTTTAATTGATTATCAGAACTTGTAAGATTTTCGTCAAAAATATCAAATTTAACATTTCTATCCGGGCTCTCAATAACCACTACTTCAGCTGCATACTGAGGTGGATAAATCATTATCATGGGTTTTCTCGTGTCATAGTATGCGCTAATAGTATCTCCTATTTTGATTTCAGCATTTTCTAGAATATACGTATCATGACTTATGATAACATATGCAGGTGCTCCCTCTTCGTTCTCTACGAAGATCATCTTGGAACCCTCGTTATTCTCTCGATCCTTTATCTCTTTAACAACACCGGTAAATGCTTTGTAACATATCCTCAACTCCTCGCAAGGTTCAGAGGTGTTTGTTTCTTGTTCATCTATAATTTCATTTGGTATACTCATTTGATCTAAAGCAAATGCTGTGCCCCCCAATGAAAAAATAAATACTGCGGATAAAATTACTGCGGATAGCTTTTTAAACTTCATGGCATAATCCTCTCCTTTAATAATTTTTGTTTCTATTTTTTTAGACGGAAAAGGAAGGAGATATGTTCCTTATTTAAAAAACTCAACTAGAGCGAAGCCTTTTATACGTGAAAAGGAAGAACTCTTCGTTCTTCCTTAAATTATCTTTAAGCTCTATTTTGTTTAATAGCTGCATCCAAAATTTTCTCTACTATAAACGCAATCACGCCACCTAATAATGCTGTATATAGTTGCGGTATCTGCATTGCTTTTGCCACGGGAGGCGGAACGCTTACAATAAATCTAACAGCTGATGACAATATTAAAAACTTAATAATTGCGCCTATAATAAGGCCTACAGCAGAGCCGGCATAACCTTTTCCCAGCTTTGCGCGAGATATCACATAAGCAATTATAAGGACTGCATTACCCACCATTATAAACGGAATCATCGGCGCTAAAGGCGGTGCTAAAATACCCCTTACGAAAGCTATTAATGGCGTAAGCATTCCAATTATAACCGCCCCTATTATTCCAACATATGTACCTGATATGAGAAGCATAGCATTTACCGCCGGGCCTGTTACCATTTGAGGAAAACCCAACATCTGAAAAGCCAGTGTTATTGCTAAAAGTATTGCAGTTCTTGTAAGCCATCTGATACTAAAAGGTTTAAGGTCTTCATCTTTCATTATTTTGCACCTCCAATTTACTTTGTTTCAAGCTTTTTGGTCATCGCAGATTTTACGGACACAGATTTGACTTTCCCTAATTTGCCCGTCATAGCGCTAATTTCATCTGACGTGCCATCTACAATAAGTGATATTACTGAAATCCCTTTTTCTCTATAAGGTATGCCCATTCTTCCAACGATGATATTGGCATATTCATGTAATATAGAATTAACTGCACCGGCACTTTCCAAGTCTTCGACTACAATCCCCACAACACCTATTCTCTTGTCTTCCATGGCCTTCCCCTTTCATTTTGATAAAATAAAAACCCTCGCAAAAGCCGAGGGATAATAAGCGTTATATGATGAATAAAATAAACTCTGCTTAATGTCCTTCGCCTTTTTGCTCAGAGAAGAGCACAGAGGGACTGACCCCCTGTGTTATACAGTTCTTTGCAGTCAGGGACTATGGACTTTATATCTTCTGCATCAGGACTTCTGAAACATCAGATCTTTATTGCTTTTATTTTATCATTCTTAGACAGCAAGTGTCAATAAATCATCGATTAAAGCTGAATTGAGTTGATAATTATTATCATTGACAACATTTTAATTTTTTTAGACAGTTCTGCTTAAGAAGAAGGATTTTTAAGTTTTATGTCGAATATAATAACTGTAGTTAATTGCTCATCTGTGATGAGGAGGTGATTACTAAAAACTTATAACTGTCTATTTTCCTCCAATTATTTTTTGTATAAGTTTTATAGGTCTTTATGCAGCCATCTTTATTTATTATTGTTTGAGTCTTAAAAAAAAGAAACGGAGGAGTAAAAATGACCACTGCTCACTGGATTTATGCTATAGGAACAGTCTCGGTTCTTGTAGCCATGTTATTTCGGAGAAATGTTCTTATACCATGTATAGTTTCAACCTTCCTAATCGGACTCCTTTGGAAGGGAAGTCTGGTCGGGGCTGTTACTGCGGTTTTTAATTCTCAATTAACCGCCCTTGTGGAACTTGGGAACATTTTCTTGATTATTGGTTTGATGTTTGCCATGTTAAAATCTATCAGCGTTACCGGAGCTGACGAGATGCTTGTGGCTCCAATGAAAAAGTTAATGACATCCCCTCTTATAAGCTATGTTGTTCTTGTAATAGCAACATACATTATCTCACTTTTCTTCTGGCCTACACCGGCTGTTCCTTTGATAGGTGCCTTACTGGCTCCGGCTGCCATTGAAGCTGGCTTGCCTCCTATGGCAGCTGCAGTAGCTATGGCGCTTGCCGGCCAAGGCATGGCACTTTCCGGTGATATGGTAATCCAGGGTGCCCCTGGTCTTTCGGCTAAGGCTGCAGGCATACCGGTTTCAATCATGACAACATATGGCGCCATTCTTTCATTAATCACAGGTATTATCGCAATAGTAATAGCATACTATATGATGAGAAATGAAATTAAATTCTTTAAGAGAGAAAATTTGGGAGAGTCGTTAATAGGTGAGTTAAAGCCTGAAATGAAAATGAAAGCAGAGGCACATCGTGGTCAGGCTTATGCTCCATTTCTTATGTGGCTGACTGTCATTTCATTGATAGCAGTTGTATATGCTATGTTCCGTTTCAACATTACAGGTGGAGATGCTTCAGCACTCCTGGGCGGCACTGCTGTTTTGATAATGACAATCGCAACTATTCTTGTAGACGGTATTAAAAGCCTTGACACTATAGCAGATTATCTTACTGATGGCGTGGTTTTTGCATTTAAGGTAATGGGTCAAATACTGCCTATAGCCGGATTTTTCTTCCTCGGCAATCCCGAAGTTGTGGTCAGGATTTTGGGCGAAGGAGCTCCCGGATTCTTGTTTGATATGGGGCAAATGCTTGCTCAATCCATCCCTCCTCAAGGATTCCTTGCCGCCTTTGGCATGCTGATTCTTGGAATAATCGGCGGTCTTGACGGTTCCGGTTTTTCCGGCCTTCCTATGAGTGGAACATTGGCCGGTGCAATGGCAGGCGGAGATGTGAAAGTAGCTGCTGCTCTTGCAGCCATTGGACAGATGAGCAATATATGGTCAGGCGGAGGAACTATCGTAGCATGGAGCTCTCTTATCGCTGTAGCAGGTATAGTAGGAGTTCCTGTCATGGATCTTGCAAGAAAGAATCTTATACCGGTTCTAATAGGTCTTGTTGTATCAACAATTGTGGCTGTGCTATTCTTGATGTAAAAAAAGCGGGGGTAAATCCCCGCTTTTAATCTATCTTGCTTAGCCCTCCCATATAGTTGCGCAATATTTCAGGAACTACAACCGTGCCATCGGCTTGCTGATAATTTTCCAGTATTGCCGCTGTAGTTCTACCAATCGCAAGGCCTGAACCATTTAGCGTGTGGACGAATACAGGTTTTGCGCCATTTTTTGGCCGGTATTGGATCCTTGCCCTTCTCGCCTGAAAATCTTTAAAATTGCTGCAGGAAGATATTTCTACATACCGGTTATAGCTTGGCATCCAAACCTCTATGTCATAAGTTTTCGCAGAAGAAAATCCCAAATCTCCTGTGCTTAAAACCACCACTCTATAAGGCAAGCCTAATAATTGCAGCACTTCTTCAGCATCAGCAGTAAGTTTCTCCAATTCTTCCATCGAGCTTGTCTCATCGGTAAACTTTACTAATTCCACTTTATTGAATTGGTGCTGTCTTATAAGGCCGCGAGTATCTCTTCCGGCAGAACCCGCCTCTGCTCTAAAACAGCCACTGTAAGCTACATAGTAAATAGGCAAATCTTCTTTTGAAAGCACTTCATCCCGGTGCAAATTAGTGACCGGAACTTCAGCTGTAGGGATTAAAAAATAATCATTATTATTAGCCAGCTTAAATGCATCTTCTTCAAATTTTGGCAGTTGACCTGTTCCTGTCATGCTTTCACGATTTACTATAAATGGTGGAAATATCTCTTTGTAATGATGCTTTTGAGTATGCAAGTCTAGCATAAAATTTATAAGGGCTCTTTCTAGTCTTGCACCTGCTCCTTTATAAACAGTAAATCTTGCTCCTGTTATCTTCCTTGCTCTTTCAAAATCAAGTATATCTAAGTCTTCTCCTATATCCCAATGAGGCTTTGGTTCGAAATCAAATTTTGTAGGTTCTTTCCATCTGCGAACTTCTACATTATCGGCATCGCTTTTTCCTATTGGCACTGATTCATCGGGGATGTTAGGTATTGTAAGAAGTATCTGCTCCATGGACCTTTCTATTTCACTTAATTTGTCATCCATTTCTTTAATCTGTTGAGAAACTTCCTTCATGCGAGCTATAAGGTCTTCAACAGGTTCACCGGCCATTTTCTTTCTGGCAATTTCTTCTGATTCAGAGTTTCTTAAGTTTTTTAATTTCTCTACTTCAAATAGAAGGTTTCGGCGTTCTTCATCCAGTTCTAAAAACTTGTCCAGGTCGGCTGTTGCCCCTCGATTTTCAAGGGATTTTCTTACTATATCAGGATTTTGTCTTACAAATTTAATATCAAGCATATTTTTAGCCCTCCTATGCTATAATAATTATGTTTTAAATCACATATAAAAATCCTCCCACCCCAAAAGGGGCGAGAGGACTCGCGTTGCCACCCTTAATTAATACTTAATTTGTTTAACGGGATTCTGAAAATCCCGGCACCTTTTCAAAGGTGCAGCTTGCGGAGCGGAATTCAGCAAAACTCTTTACCGGCTTTCACCTGCCGCCGGCTCTCTAAAAAAGAGTGGTGCTTACTTTTCTCCATCATCGCTATTGAAAATCCTCGATTGTCTCTTTATTATATCGGACAATGCCGAGAAAATCAATAGTTAGCGGTTTTAAGGTTTAATTTTTTAAATATTCCTCCTCTACTGTATTTTACATTTCCGTGGGAGTTGCAAAATACATTGTCAAAGGCTTTTTCTTTCTGATATAATACCATTAGACTTTAATAGATACAGCTTGGGAGGATAGCTTAATGGATGAGAGGATTAGAAAACTTGCATTTATGGGACTTTTTTCCGGATTATTAGTTATAGCAACTGTGGTGCTGCGCTTTCCGGTTCCTACTTTTAATCTTTATTTTAACTTAGGAGAAGCCGTTATTTACCTTACTGCGCTGCTGTATGGGCCAGGACCCGGCGCTTTGATAGGAGGCATTGGTTCTGCGCTATCCGATATTATCGGGGGATATCCTGTATGGGCCCCTATTACTTTTATAATCAAAGGTCTTGAAGGCTATGTGGTAGGTGCTCTCGGGAAAAAAAATAAGTATCTTGCCATAGTCGCCGGGGCCATTATAATGATGGCAGGCTACGCACTTGCGGCAGGTATACTATATGGAATCGGAGCTGTGCCGGTAGAGCTTGCCGGAGATTTTGTTCAGGTATCGGCCGGTGGCGTTATTTCGCTTTTCTTATATAATAGACTTAAAAATATTACTTTCAATGATGAAGACAGATTTTGAGGTGAGATTCTAATGTTTAAAACAGGAAAGGTTCCGCCGGAAATTTTAAAATCCAGTGTTTATCCGTATACCGGCAAGCTGAGAGATGAAGTGTTGATACACTCAAGTTTTGGAGAAGATTGCAGCATTATAGATTTTGGTGAAAAAGTAGCCGTTTTGTCTACCGATCCTATAACCGGAGCTGATATTCAAAGCAGTCGTCTTGCAGTTTATGTATCTTGCAATGATATTGCAGCATGCGGAGCAGCACCTCTTGGCATTTTGGTTACACTGCTTTTACCTTTAGGCGCAGACGAAAGCCTTCTTGAAGAATTGATGAATGGAATAGACGAGGCGGCAAAAAGGATAAATGTAGAAATTCTGGGAGGTCACAGTGAAATTACTCCCACTGTTTCAAAATCCGTTATATCCACCACAGCCATAGGAATTACGGATAAAGACAAATTTGTAACATCTTCAGGTGCAAAGCCAGGCGATGCCGTAATTGTTACAAAAGCTTTAGGTCTTGAAGGTTCTGCAATACTTGCTTCTGATTTTGAAGATTTCCTTGTTAGAAGGCTTCCAAAAGAAATAGTTGCGAGGGCAAAAACCTTTATTGAGCAAATCAGCGTAGTAGATGAAGGAATAATTGCTTCAAGAGCAGGCGTTTCGGCTATGCATGATATAACTGAGGGCGGATTGTTGGGAGCCTGCTGTGAAGTTGCAGAGGCATCGGGTGTGGGCATTGAAATACAAGAAGAACTTATCCCTATATTACCTGAAACCAAGGAAATATGTAAAGTTTTTGATATAGACCCCTTAGGCCTTATTTCAAGTGGCTCTATGTTAATTTGCACTCCTAGACCAGATAAAGTTATAACAGAATTAGAAAATGCAGGCATCATTGCCACGGTGATAGGAAGAATAATTCCTGAAGGCAAGTTTATGATTTCTTCAGATAAAAGAAATCCCATAATTCCCTTTGAAAGGGATGAATTATATAAGGCTATTGAAAAGGCAAAAGGTTTTGCTGAAAATTAAAATCAACTCCCTTGTATCAGCCTACTTGGCAATTTGCAGGGGAGTTGATTTTTTAAAGGCTATTTTAAATTATCACTTCATTTTTTTCGTCGTTGCTTCTTTCCTTGCAATATTCTAAATAGCGCTTGTAAGAGGTGCTAACGAGGGCTTTATCTTGGCTGTATGTTATCATGTCAAGAGCCTTTTCAATAGGATAAAAGCCTCCATCTGAAAAACCAAGCTCCGTATTTGGAGTGCAATCTTCAGATAAGGCTTCCATCAAAAACCATGTTATTTGGTTGCATACAGGTTTTTGCCTTGTTACTGAATAAAATTCATAACATGTTTCTCCTACGCATGAAACTATGCGAGCATTAACTCCTGCCTCTACTTTTACTCGCTCAACAGCAACTTCCTGAGCAAGCCTGCCTGGCCTTATTACTCCCTTCGGCAGTATCCATTCTGACTTCTCGTTTTTTAATATCAGCACTTTGTCTTTAAAAAAAACTACACCACCGGCACAAATTCTTGTGAGCATTGATAATATGCCTCCTTTGCCTTATTTTTTATATTAACTTGACTTTCTGGCAAAACTATCTTCACACAAACTGTATGAAGTTACTTAGGAGTTCGACGCGCTACCCTTAAAATCCTGCTTTTTTAAATTTTAAATTACAATTTATAATTTCTCGTGGCTGACAAATTTTCTGATGGCAGGCCTTAGTCAAGTTCAATCAGGTAAGGCTATATATGTATTAATAAACGAAAGGTATAATCTAAGGTAAGATAGTCTATCAGCAGGCTTGTTATGTATTAAAACTTTTGTACATAAAAATGGCTCCTCGAGCAGGATTCGAACCTGCGGCCCTTCGGTTAACAGCCGAATGCTCTACCGCTGAGCTATCGAGGAACGGTTTAGATATGAATAAATTCTCGGCAGCGACCTACTCTCCCGGGCAATGCCCAGTACCATCGGCGCTGGAGGGCTTAACCTGTGTGTTCGGGATGGAAACCGGTGTTTCCCCTCCGCTATGGCCACCGAGAATGTATTTTGCTGTACCTTCAAAATTACACAGTGAGGAAAATTTTGGTCAAGCCCTCGGTCTATTAGTATCGGTCAGCTCAAAGCCTTGCGGCTCTTACACCTCCGCCCTATCTACCGGGTAGTCTTCCCGGGACCTTACTCCCTTAATGGGATGGGATACCTTATCTTAGGGAGGGCTTCGCACTTAGATGCTTTCAGCGCTTATCCCTGCCGGACTAGGCTACTCAGCTGTGCCGCTGGCGCGACAACTGATACACCATCGGTCCGTCCACCCCGGTCCTCTCGTACTAGGGGCAGCTCCCTTCAAGTATCCAACGCCCACGACGGATAGGGACCGAACTGTCTCACGACGTTCTGAACCCAGCTCGCGTGCCGCTTTAATGGGCGAACAGCCCAACCCTTGGAACCTACTTCAGCTCCAGGATGCGACGAGCCGACATCGAGGTGCCAAACCTCCCCGTCGATGTGGACTCTTGGGGGAGATCAGCCTGTTATCCCCAGGGTAGCTTTTATCCGTTGAGCGACGGCCCTTCCATACAGTGCCGCCGGATCACTAAGCCCGTCTTTCGACTCTGCTCGACTTGTTGGTCTCACAGTCAGGCTACCTTATGCCTTTGCACTCAATGCACGATTCCTAACCGTGCTGAGGTAACCTTTGGGCGCCTCCGTTACCTTTTAGGAGGCGACCGCCCCAGTCAAACTGTCCACCTGACAATGTCCCGCATCCGGATAACGGAGTGCGGTTAGAACCTCAGCATCAAAAGGGTGGTATCCCAAGGGCGGCTCCCCGGATCCTGACGAACCCGGTTCTGTGCCTCCCACCTATCCTGTACATTTGATGCCGAAATCCAATATCAGGTTGCAGTAAAGCTCCATGGGGTCTTTCCGTCCTGTCGCGGGTAATGAGTATCTTCACTCATAATACAATTTCGCCGGGTCTCTTGTCAAGACAGCGCCCAAGTCGTTACGCCATTCGTGCGGGTCGGAACTTACCCGACAAGGAATTTCGCTACCTTAGGACCGTTATAGTTACGGCCGCCGTTCACTGGGGCTTCGGTTCACACCTTCGCCTTGCGGCTAAGCGTTCCCCTTAACCTTCCAGCACCGGGCAGGCGTCAGCCCCTATACATCGGATTTCTCCTTAGCAGAGACCTGTGTTTTTGCTAAACAGTCGCTTGGGCCCATTCACTGCGGCCTTTTCGCCTTAGGTTACCCTAAAGCTACTCAGGCACCCCTTCTCCCGAAGTTACGGGGTTAGTTTGCCGAGTTCCTTAACAAGAGTTGTCCCGCTCACCTTAGGATTCTCTCCTCGCCTACCTGTGTCGGTTTGCAGTACGGGCACCCTTGGCCTTGCTAGAGGCTTTTCTTGGCAGTATGGGTTCAGCTGCTTCGTTACTTAAATTTCACTCCCCATCACGCTTCAGCCATGGCCTGACGGATTTGCCTATCAGGCTTGCCTTTGCGCTTGGGCACGCTCTACCAACGGCGTGCTCAGCCTACCCTCCTGCGTCACCCCATTGCTCATAGCGGCCTTAGGTGGCACTGGAATATCACCCAGTTGTCCATCGCCTACGCATTCACTGCCTCGGCTTAGGCCCCGGCTTACCCTGAGCGGACGAGCCTTCCTCAGGAAACCTTAGGCATTCGGTGGACAGGATTCTCACCTGTCTTACGCTACTTATACCGGCATTCTCACTTCCTGTAAGTCCACACAGCCTTTCGGATGTGCTTCTGCCTTGCAGGAACGCTCCCCTACCACGCAAGCTGTTGCTTGCATCCGCAGCTTCGGTGTAAACCTTTAGCCCCGTTACATTTTCGGCGCAGCACCACTCGACCAGTGAGCTATTACGCACTCTTTGAATGAATGGCTGCTTCTAAGCCAACATCCTGGTTGTCTTCGCGGTACAACATCCTTTCCCACTTAGGTTTACTTAGGGACCTTAGCTGACGGTCTGGGCTGTTTCCCTTTCGACTATGAAGCTTATCCCCCACAGTCTGACTCCTAACTATCGCTCCTCGGCATTCGGAGTTTGATAGGGTTCGGTAACCTTTTCGGCCCCTAGCCCATTCAGTGCTCTACCTCCGAGGGCGTAAAGTTAAGGCTAGCCCTAAAGCTATTTCGGGGAGAACCAGCTATCTCCGTGTTCGATTGGCTTTTCACCCCTACCCACAGCTCATCCCAAGACTATTCAACGTCAACGTGGTTCGGGCCTCCACGAGAGGTTAGTCTCGCTTCACCCTGTCCATGGGTAGATCACACGGTTTCGGGTCTACCGCGCAAAACTTGCGCCATTTTAAGACTCGCTTTCGCTTCGGCTGCGGAGCTTAACTCCTTAACCTTGCTTTGCGCGGTAACTCGCCGGTCCGTTCTACAAAAAGTACGAGGTCGCTTTCGCTTCCTCCGGTTGTAGACACACGGTTTCAGGTTCTATTTCACTCCCCTCCCGGGGTTCTTTTCACCTTTCCCTCACGGTACTAGTTCACTATCGGTCGTAAGGTGGTATTTAGCCTTGGGAGATGGTCCTCCCGACTTCCTACGGGGTTCCTCGTGCCCCGCAGTACTTTGGACCTGCCGGCTAGGAAATCAAGTTTTGCATACAAGGCTTTCACTTTCTATGGCCCTGCTTTCCAGCAGAGATCTGCTACTTTATTCCTTCGCCTGCCTACCGCTGTTGGCTTGGCAGTCCATAACCCCATATATGCAACGGCAGCGGCCTTACACATATATGGTTAGGGCGCTTCCCCGTTCGCTCGCCGCTACTGAGGGAATCGAATGTTTCTTTCTTTTCCTCGGGTTACTTAGATGTTTCAGTTTACCCGGTTAGCCTCCCATACCTATGGATTCAGTATGGGATACTTGAGGTTCGCCTCAAGTGGGTTTCCCCATTCGGAAATCTCCGGATCGTACCTTGCTTGCAGCTCCCCGGAGCGTTTCGCCGCTAGCTGCGGCCTTCTTCGCCCCCTTACGCCAAGGCAGCCTCCGTGTGCCCTTATTCGCTTGACCTATGCGAAATTGTTAAAAATTGATATTTGGAACTTGATATTTGGATTTGATGCTTTGTTTTCCTCACTGTGTAGTTTTCAAGGTACAGAAATGAAAAAATCTGCTAATTGGTGGGCTTGGATGGACTCGAACCATCGACCTCACGCTTATCAGGCGTGCGCTCTCACCGCCTGAGCTACAAGCCCAAGAATTTTTCTTACTGTATGGTGGAGATGAGGAGACTCGAACTCCTGACCCCCTGCGTGCAAAGCAGGTGCTCTCCCAACTGAGCTACACCCCCATAAAATAAATATGAGAGAGGATGGTAACTCAAAACTAAAACCAGTGTTATGCCCGGTCATACTCCTTAGAAAGGAGGTGATCCAGCCGCAACTACCGATACGGCTACCTTGTTACGACTTCAACACAATCGCTGACCCCACCTTCGACGGTTAATCCCGGCTTCGGGTGTTGCCAACTTTCGTGGTGTGACGGGCGGTGTGTACAAGGCCCGAGAACGTATTCACCGCGGCATGCTGATCCGCGATTACTAGCGATTCCGACTTCATGCAGGCGAGTTGCAGCCTGCAATCCGAACTGAGACCTGTTTTTAGGGATTAGCTTAGGATCGCTCCCTTGCTGCCCGTTGTTCAGGCCATTGTAGCACGTGTGTGGCCCAGGCCATAAAGGGCATGATGATTTGACGTCATCCCCACCTTCCTCCGTCTTATCGACGGCGGTCTACTTAGAGTGCCCACCTTTAAGTGCTGGCAACTAAGTATAAGGGTTGCGCTCGTTGCGGGACTTAACCCAACATCTCACGACACGAGCTGACGACAACCATGCACCACCTGTATAGGCTCCCTTGGTTTCCCAAGGGTCGATTCCGTTTCCGGTCTCTACCACCTATATGTCAAGGCCTGGTAAGGTTCTTCGCGTTGCTTCGAATTAAACCACATGCTCCACCGCTTGTGCGGGCCCCCGTCAATTCCTTTGAGTTTCAACCTTGCGGCCGTACTCCCCAGGTGGGTCACTTATTGCGTTAGCTCCGGCACGGATGGCTTGCCCACCACCCACACCTAGTGACCATCGTTTACGGCTAGGACTACCGGGGTATCTAATCCCGTTCGCTCCCCTAGCTTTCGCGCCTCAGCGTCAGTGATAGGCCAGGAAGCCGCCTTCGCCACTGGTGTTCCTCCCGGTATCTACGCATTTCACCGCTACTCCGGGAATTCCACTTCCCTCTCCTACACTCAAGAGATGCAGTTTTATCGGCAAGCCCGTGGTTGAGCCACGGGTTTTTACCGGTAACTTGCATCCCCGCCTACACGCCCTTTACCCCCAGTTCTTCCGGACAACGCTCGCCCCCTACGTATTACCGCGGCTGCTGGCACGTAGTTAGCCGGGGCTTCCTCTTTGGGTACTGTCCTTTTCATCCCCAATGACTGCGCTTTACGCCCCGAAGGCCTTCATCGCTCACGCGGCGTCGCTGCGTCAGGGTTTCCCCCTTTGCGCAAAATTACCCACTGCTGCCTCCCGTAGGAGTCTGGACCGTATCAAAGTTCCAGTGTGGCCGGTCGCCCTCTCAGGCCGGCTACCCATCGTTGCCTTGGTGGGCTGTTATCTCACCAACTAGCTAATGGGACGCAGGCCCATCCATGACCGCTAACTCGCTTTCTTTACACACCATTGGAAGCGTAAAGGTATCGGGTATTACCTTCGGTTTCCCGAAGCTATCCCCGTGTCATGGGCAGGTTACCTACGTGTTACTCACCCGTCCGCCGCTAAGTTTGGCCGGTTTTAACCGAAATTAAAACCGGCCAAACTCCGCTCGACTTGCATGTGTTAGGCACGCCGCCAGCGTTCGTCCTGAGCCAGGATCAAACTCTCATGTTAATGTTTTATATCGTTGCTTTAAAAGCTTGGATACAAAAGAATTGAATTATGGTTTATCGTTTCAGGCATAACACTG